>CAYFFY010000115.1:0-1502 GCA_964342635.1 uncultured Desulfurococcales archaeon | reverse complement strand
GGAGGTAGACCTTGGCCACGGAGTACAGCTCCTCGAGCCTCCGCCTCGGCACGTCCCTTCCAAGGTCACGTTCTAGACCCTGAGTTTATCGACGAGGGCCTCGGGGTCCCTGGCCGCGACGCGGGGACCACCGACCAGTGGTTCTTCTCGGGCGCGAGCCTGCCGACGGTGAGGACCAGGCAGCCATTGGAGCCGAGGTCGTAGAGGGACGAGAGCGACTCGTAGTCCGCCGGGGGGTTGACGACGGCCGAGGCCAGCGACGCCACCGCCTCGCGCCTGCACGTCTCCGGGGCCTCCGCCAGGAGGGCCAGCCCTCCCGTCAGGTCCCCCCGGCACAGGTGGAAGTAGGCCGCGTCTCCGGTCGCCAGGCTTGGGCCGCCGGCCGGCGACGGGCTCTGGTCGGCCACGAGGACGTCGTACCCCTCGGAGAGCTCCCTGGCCGCGAGGGCCCGCCAGCCGGCCTGAGGCACCGATTGCCAAGACCTTCAAGGCGTGCGGGGAGGCCTGCTGTTGCGTCGTAAGCCTGCAACACCGCCAAAACTTTAAAGTAGGTCGGATTCACATCACTGCGGCCCGTCGGCGTGCCGGACCCCTACGTCTCCGTCGTGGTGACGGCATACAACAGGAAGAAGTACCTGCCCGAGGCGCTCAGGAGTCTCGAGAGGCAGACGCTGGACAAGGGCAGGTTCGAGGTGGTGGTGGTCAAGAACTTCGAGGACCCCGCGTCGGACGAGATCATAAGGAGGAACGGGTGGAGGTGGGTCTACAGCGACGAGAGGTGGTATGGCCCCTTCATTTTAGCAGGCATCGAGGAGGCCAGGGGTGACGTGATAACATTCCTCGACGACGATGACATGTACGTGCCCGAGAGGCTGCAGGTGGTCAACAGGGCGTTCGAGGAGGTCAAGGACCTGGTCTACTTCCACAACGCCCTACTTGTAGTTGACGAGCTGGGAAGGCCCGTCGGCGTGCGGGGGCTAAGCGACGGGCGCCTCTGCTTTACCTCGGCCTCGGTTCCCCTAAGGAAGGCCTATAGGCTCGCAGTGGACTTTAACCACTCATCAATTGCAGTGAAGAGGGAGGTCCTGGTTAGCGGGACGGGGCTTATAAAATTAATAAGGAGGTCGTTCGACACCGCCGTCTTCGCGGCGTCCCTGAGGTACGGTGAGGGCCTCACGCTCTGTCACATAGGTGAGCCCCTGACGCTCTACAGGTCTTACCCTGGGCCGAGTTCGTCTGCCAGGGGGCTAAGCGCCATCGACGACGTGGTTGAGTGGGCGCGGAGGTACGCCTCGATGCTGCGTGACTACTCCGCGGACTACAGTGCAATGCTGGGCTTCGTCCCGCGCGGCCGCGGGGCCGAGCTCATAAGGCTCCGGCTCGTGTCGTCCAGGCTACTCCTAGCTCTCGCCAGAGGCATCTCGGGCGGTTACGACAGGGTTGGTCTCAACGAGTACATTTCTTTGCTGAGCCTAGCGTTACGAGGCCTCTACGCTAAGAGA
>CAYFFY010000114.1:0-1521 GCA_964342635.1 uncultured Desulfurococcales archaeon | reverse complement strand
AGGGCGCCGGCCTCCGGAGCCGGAGGTCCCGGGTTCAAGTCCCGGCGGGCCCGCACGGCTCGCTGCGACTGGGCCTCCCCATTGTATTCCTTCAGCTCCTCGGGGCTTGCCCTGCCGAACGGCCCAAAGGCCTCGCCTAAGTTGGGTGTTTCCCGTAGGCATGCTCCCGCGGCGCCCCCTCAGTTCAACCTCGACAGGGTCAGGGAGTCAAGCAGGAGGGCCTTCATCGGGCTCCTGCTCCCGCTCATAGGCTCGCTCATCCTTACACCGGCTTCGTAATTAACATCGTCGGCCTCGTCCTCCTGCCCTTGCGCTCCACGGCCTCTCCGAGGAGTTCCAGGGGTCGAGGATATTCGCCTACGCGCTCTACGCAGCCATAGTAGGCATGGTCGGCGGCCTGATGCTGGCCTTCCCCTGCTGGGCTCAGCGATTTCGGCCCTCTCGATGTCCGGCCTCCCAACCGTCAGGCTTCCCCTGGCACCCATAATCATAGGGGTGTTCGTCGGGCTCTACGTCATACTCGTGATAGTGGGCTACCTATACAGGAACGTCTACAGGTTACTGTCAGAGAAGGTAGCGCCTCTGAGCGACCACGCCTCTAGGAACTTCTGGAGCGCCTCTAGGTGGTACTGGATAGGCCCCCTCCTGGTAATAGTGCTGGTGGACGTCGCCCTCCTGATAGTCGCCTACGTATACGGGATGATAGCCTTCAAGCCCCATTCGGCCCTCGAGCCTCCCTCGCGGCCTGCCCCGACTAAGTTTACTGCCCGAGGGTCAGGGCCCCTGCTCCTCCTCCCCCTCCTCTATCGGCCTGGCCGAGACCCTGGCCCTCAGGTCGTTTATCACCTTGGTTGCCTCCCCCTCTTCCACCTGCCTGCCCGTCGGCACCGCCTTCGTCACGTACTCCGCAATGACGTCCTCAAGCTGCCTCCCCGCGACCTTGACCCTGCCCCTCGCTATCAGCGTCGGCGACGGCTCCAGGACGGCCCCCGCCTTAACTAGGACCTCGTCGTTTATGGGCGTCACTATCACGGTGCCCACGTCCCTGCCCCCAGCCCTGACGGTGAGGACGACGTCGCCGTCCTCGGTCTCGCCGAGCCTTGCCGCCTCGTACCTCAGGCCGGTCACAGCAATCTCGGCTGCCCTGGAGGCGACCTCCTTCACGGCCTCCTGCACCCTGTCGTCGGTAACCCTCTTGAAGACCTCGACCGTCAGCGTGTCCCACCTCCAGGCGACCTCCTTCTTGGCCTCGTCCACCTCGTAGTCCACGCGCACCCTGACAACGTCGCCCTTGTCAAGCCTCAGCCTCTCGACGAGCAGGTCGTAGAGGACCCTGTTGAGCTGGGCAGCGGCGTAGGCGACCCTCTGCGCCCACTCCTTGTCGCCCCTGGTCCTGTCCCTCAGCTGGGCGAAGAGGGTCCTCCTGACCTTGAGGGCGTAGGCCCCCACGATTATGAGGCCGGTGCTGAGCCTGGGCAACCGGTTCACCCGCAATAATAGTTTGGGGCGCGGAATAAAAGG
>CAYFFY010000113.1:0-1691 GCA_964342635.1 uncultured Desulfurococcales archaeon | reverse complement strand
GTAGTGGGTCGAAGGTCCACCTTGCAAGCCTGACGCCAGCGGCCAGGACCTCCCTTCTCTGCGCCATCTTCAGCTCAAAGCCTACGCCCCTGTACTTGGCCTCCTCAACGACTCCGGTCATGTGGCTGTAGAAGTAGGGCCCCTCAGGAGAGAGGACGAACCAGCCTGCAGAAAACCCCACAAGCCTGTCGCCGTCAAAGGCGCCGAGGACCAGGCCTCCGTTCTCCACAAGGGCCTTCAGCAGGTGCGCCGGCATTGCCTCACAGGACGAGGGGTCCATCCCCCAGGCCGAGACCTGCACCTCGACAGCCCTCCTAAGTTCATCAGGGGTCCTGAGCCTCTCTACCCTGACCATCACCTCTGGCGTAAGGGCCCTCGGTTAAAACCGTGAGGCGTCCTGGGCCCAGAGGCCACGATGAGGTACGCGAGGCTCGGCAGGTCGGGGCCCCAGGTCAGCGTGATAGGCCTCGGGATGTGGGAGATAGGCTCAAGGTCGTGGGGAGGAAGCCCTTCCATAGCCACCGACATAGTGCGGGAGGCCCACGCGTTTGGGATAAACCTATTCGACACTGCCGAGGTTTATGGCAACGGGAGGAGCGAGGAGGCCCTCGGTTCCGCTATCAGGTCGCTTGGGATAAGGGACGAGGCCGTGGTTGCCACCAAGGTCGCCGGCTTCAGGCCCAGCGGCCACTTCATAGTCAAGGGCGCGGCGGCCTCGGCCAGGCGTCTCAGCTTCACGCCGACCCTCCTTCAGCTCCACTGGCCGCCCCCTGTATGGGTGCCGCTGTGCGCCGCTGTAAGGGGGCTTGAGGATGCCCTAAAGGCCGGGCTGGCGGAGTACATAGGGGTCTCAAACTTCCCTGCTGACATGCTTGAGCGCGCCAGCGCCTGCCTAAGGAGGGCTGAGCTGGTCAGCGACCAGGTCGAGTATAGCCTCGCCTACAGGACCCCTGAGCTTGAGCTCGCCCCAAAGGCGAGGGAGCTGGGGGTCTCAATAATAGCCTACTCCCCACTTGCCAAGGGCGCCCTTGTAGGTGCCATGCCATCAGCCGCCGCCCAGAGGCTCGACAGGAGGTTCTCAGTAGTCTCAAGGGACCTGGAGCTTCTCAAGGCCGTTGGGGAGGTGGCCGATAGGCTTGGCGCCACGCGCGCGCAGATCGCCCTGGCCTGGCTTGTGGGAAGGGGCGCCATACCTATACCTGGGACGCGAAGGCCTGAGAGGGTCAGGGAGCTGGCCAGGGTCGCTGAGGTAAGCCTCTCGGAGCGTGACGTGGGCCTGTTGGAGCTGGCCTCTCAAAAGTACGTGAGGGCGTGGGGGGATAAGTACAGGAACTTGGCGGCGATCAGGTACGTGCCCTGCGGCCTCCAGTACCTGGGGATAAGGCTCCTTGGGGGCGTCTAGGTCCCCCTACCCTTCCAGTTATGCGTTTTTGCCCGCCCTGCCCAGTAGGGGACGGGGGTCCTGATACGTCGGAGGGAGAGGCCGCCACAGAGGAGTGGTACAGGCTAAGCGTCGAGATGCACAGGTTCTTCGCGGGCAAGATGGAGCTGCTGCCAAAGGTGCCCGTCAGGGGGCTCAGGGACCTCTCCGTCTGGTACACGCCCGGGGTCGCCGCGGTTAGCAGGGCAGTAAGCAGTGACCCAGAGCTCTCCTTCGAGCTCACGAGCAGGTGGAACACCATAGCCGTTGT
>CAYFFY010000112.1:0-1698 GCA_964342635.1 uncultured Desulfurococcales archaeon | reverse complement strand
CTAACCTGACAGGAGCCGCCTCAGGAGGTCAGGGCTCGACAGGGCCGCCGCGAGGTCTGCCAGGAAGGAGCCAACGACGTCAGGCCCGACGGCCCTCGGGTCGACGGAGAGCGTCAGCGTGAGATATCTGGTCCTCCCCTCCTCGCCCTGCCTCGGCCTCGCCCTCCCGACGGTCAGGGTCGCCACGGGCCCCGGGACCTGAAGGCCGACCGCCCAGTCGACACCGAAGGGGCCCATGTTGACGAGGGAGAAGGTCGCATCCGACAGGTCGGACGCCTCCGGCGACGCTATGGAGGCGGCGATTTCGTCAAGCCCCCTCCTGGCGGCGTCAAGCACGACGGCGGCCCTCACGACGCCCCCCTCGTAGACCGGCACCGCCACGTTGACCTCCCTGAAGTAGAGCGCCTCCCCGCCCTCGACCCTCGCGTTCAGCTCAAGGTGGGGGCCCGAGGAGAGGAGGGAGGCCACAAGCTTGACCAAGGCTGCAGTCCTGGGTACCCTGGACAGCGGCCTGGCCCTGCTGAGTTCATCCATGAAGGAGTCGAGGCCGTCAGCCCTTGCCTCCCTCCCCACGAAGACCCTCGGGCCCGGAAGGGACGAGATCAGGCCGGCGAGGGAGCCCTGGGGCAGCTGCCTCCTGAAGGCCGGCGCTACCAATATGGTCCCGCGGGGCCGGGGCTGCCCTGGGCTTTAAGGCCTTCCGGCGCGCCCCTGGGCCCTGGCCGTGTCCCTCATGTTCCTCAGGTCCACGTAGGACTTCACCATGCTGCCGACCCCTATGGCCCCCACCACGAGGAGCACCAGAAGAAGGCCTACGTCGAAGGCGTTCAGGTTAGGTATCGGGATCCCCGTGCCTACTGCGAGCTGGTCGAGCGGCGGGAGCGCTATTACGAGGGCCCCTATCACGACGAAAGCGAGCCCGCCGTAGTAGAGGGTCCTGCCGGCCGTGGCGGCCCCGAGCTTCCTTACGGCGTCCTCGTCGAGGCCGTAGAGCCTGACCAGGGCCGCGAAGGCTGCCCCGAATATCACCTGCATGGTCATGGTGCCCAGGCCGAACATGAGCCCAGGCAGCGGTGCCAGCAGCAGGGAGCCGACCCTCGGGGCAAGTATGAAGGTTATCACGGTCGCGTAGGCCCCGAAGCCGAAGCCGGCTATGAGGCCGTGGACCACCGTCATCTTGAGCGGCACGTCCCTCAGGCTCTCGTAAATGTTGGTCCTCTCGGCCTCCCTCGCGTGCGTCCTGCTCCTGAGGAGCCTGTCCAGCTCAAGGTGTACGTACCTGCCCTTCAGGACGTACGAGCCGGCTATGGCCATGACCAGGCCCACGACTATGTACACGGGCCCGTCAAGGTCGTACCTCTGGTAGAAGTAGGCGAGGCCCAGGTAGCCCAGGGTCGTCAGGAGGGCCCTCTGGACGGTGAAGCCGAGGGAGAACAGGAAGCCGGCCTTCATGCCCCCTTTGGTGCTATAAGCCCCCACGGCGTAGCTGAACGTTATGGGCCAGGTGTGCTCGTCAGGCGTGGCCCCGTGGAGAAGGCCAAGGACGAAGGAGATGGCCAGTATGAGGCCGAGCGACAGGCTCCCCTGCGGGTTCAGCAGCCACCCTATGGTCGACCAGGCGCCCATGTGCACAGCACCCTTGGCTCTCAGACATAAGTGTGCACAAGGAGTTAAATAGGTTGCGGGCCATCAACGGTT
>CAYFFY010000111.1:0-1717 GCA_964342635.1 uncultured Desulfurococcales archaeon | reverse complement strand
CGTGAGGAGATGGCCGACAGGTACTACGGCAGGGCCCCGCTGAGGAACTTCGTCCTCCCCGCGGGGCCGCCCCCCTCCTCGGCCCTCCACGTGGCCAGGACCGTCGTCAGGAGGGCGGAGAGGGCCATGGTGAGGGCAAGCAGGGAGTACCCGATAGACTCCCTCGCCCTGAAGGTAATGAACAGGCTCAGCAGCGCCCTCTTCGCCGTAGCGGTCTACGTTGCCAGGGTGATGGGCTACCCTGAGGAGCCTGCCTGAGGTGGTCGTCATGGCGGACGCTGACGTGCTCGAGGCCCTGAGGGGGGTTGACGAGGCGGCCCTGACGTCAGACGGCATGGGGCTTAGGTACGTGAGCGCGGGGAGGACTAAGGAGGACGGCCTCAGGCTGTGGGTCACCACCCCGCTCGGCTTCACGTACTACTACGTTATACCTAGGTCAATGGACGACTCGGCCTCAGGGCTAAGGCCCGAGGCGCTGTCGATGGTGCCCCTCATGGACAGGGTTGAGGCCCTTGCCGAGGCCGCAGACGTAGTTGACGACCTTAGGGACCAGCTTGTCAGGCTGCTGTCCGCTGAGACTGGCAAGGATAGGGCGGCCGCAAGGGAGGAGGTCGAGGCGACCGTCAGGGCGCTGAGGGTGTCAGAGAGGCTGGCTGAGGGGAGGCCGGCCTCCTGGAGGGGGATGCTGTTGGCCCCGAGCTCGGCGACCTCGTGGACGTCCCTCGTCATACCGTCCACCAGGGGAATTGCGCTTGTGCTTCCCCCGTTCACGGCGCCCTTCTTCGGCGCCATGGCTGGTATAGCAGCGTCGGTAGCCTCAGGGATGCCTGTCGTCGTGAAGGCCCCATGGCAGGCGGCGGCCTCCTCGCTGGCGGCGTCACTGATCGTAAGGAGGACGGACCTCTCGGATTTCGTCTCGGCGGCCCCCTGGAGGGGAGCCCCCCAGCTCACGGGCCTCTCTGCCGTCATCCTTTTCGGCAGGCCGGAGACATCGTCTGCTGCCTGGAGGGAGCTAGGCGTGAGGCCAACCTCTAACTGCAGCGGGAGGGCCGCCCTAGTGCTGTGCTCCGAGCCCAGCGACGTTGAGTCCGTCGCAAAGTCCGTCGCAGGCCTGGCGGTCTCGCACGGGGGGCAGGCCTGCGGCAGCGTCAGGTGGGTGCTGGCGAGGAGGGGGCTCACGGGCCCCCTGGTCGACTCCCTCGCCGACGCCCTTGAGCAGATGACAGTGGGGAACCCGCTTGAGGGAAAGGACGTGGGCCCCCTCAGGTCGAGGGGGCTCGTGGAGAGGGCCCACAGGCTCGTCAACGACGCCGTTGTGAAGGGGGCACAGGCGGTGCTCGAGGTGAGGTCGTCAGGGAACTACTCCTCGCCTGGCCTGCTCAGGGGTGTGCCGAGGGCGGCCGACGTTCTCTGGGCGGACCTTCAGGCCCCCGTCGTGGCCGTCACGGAGGTTGACGACTGCTCTGAGGCCGTGGGCACGGCCTCCATGATGTCTGCCGCGTCCCACGTGCTCTTCTACGGCCCCCTCGCGACGGCTGTGTCGCTGGCCTCCTCGAGGCCAGGCCTTGTTGTAATAACGCTCAGGGACGAGGGAGGCCTGCCGTCAACCGGGCCATGCTACGTGGTCGGTGACCCTGTCGATGCCCTCTCTGGCGGGGCAGAGGTACGGGAGAGGTCCCTACTCCTCTTCTGAGGCCTCTCCGCCCCCCTCCTCGCC
>CAYFFY010000110.1:0-1736 GCA_964342635.1 uncultured Desulfurococcales archaeon | reverse complement strand
GGGCCGAGAGGGCCATGGTCAGGGCGGGGAGGGAGTACCCCATAGACCCCCTTGCTCTCAAGGTGGTCAACAGGCTGAGCAGCGCCCTCTTCGCCCTAGCTGTGTACGTGGCGAGGGTAATGGGCTACCCCGAGGAGCCTGTCTGAGGTGAAGTCGTTGACGGAGGCCGACGTGCTCGAGGTCGTGAGGGGCGTCGACGAGGCAGCCCTAACATCTGACGGAATTGGCCTCAGGTTCCTGGGCTCTGGCAGGGTGAGGGAGGACGGCATAAGGCTGTGGGTCACGACGCCGCTGGGCTACACCTACTACTACGTGCTCCCGAGGTCGATGGAGGAGGTTTCCTCCGGCCTGAGGCCCGAGGCCCTGTCAATGGTGCCCCTTATGGACAGGGTCGAGGCGCTCGCTGAGGCGGCTGACACGATTGACGATATGAGGGACCAGCTCGTGAGGCTGCTCTCAGCCGAGACCGGGAAGGAGAAGGCCGCAGCCAGGGAGGAGGTCGAGGCCGCCGCGATGCTCCTGAGGGGTGCCGAGAGGCTGGCTGAGGGCAGGCCGGCCTCGGGGAGGGGCATGCTCCTCGCCCCGAGCTCGGGGAGCTCCTGGACCTCGGTCGTCGTCCCGTCGACGAGGGGAATCGCGCTAGTCCTGCCCCCCTTCACCGCCCCCTTCTTCGGTTCCGTGGCCGGCATAGCCGCCGCGCTGGTCGCAGGCATGCCTGTCATAGTGAAGGCACCGTGGCAGGCGGCAGCGTCCTCCCTTGCCGCGACTCTGATAGTCAGGAGGACCGACCTCTCGGAGTTCGTGTCAGCGGCCCCCTGGAGGGGAGCGCCACAGTTCTCAGGCCTGTCCACTGTCATACTGTTCGGGAGGCGCGAGACTTCATCAGCTGTGTGGAGGGAGCTCGGAGTAAGGCCGGTCTCCAACTGCAGCGGGCGGGCCGTGATGGTCCTTTGCTCGGAGCCAAGCGACTACGAGTCCCTCGCCAAGGAGGTGGCCGGCCTCTCGGTCTCCCATGCAGGGCAGGCCTGCGGCAGCGTCAGGTGGGTCATTACAAGGAAGGGGCTGACGGGGCCCCTTGTTGACTCCCTCGCGGACGTACTTGAGCAGATGTCAGTTGGCAGCCCCCTGGAGGGAAAGGACGTAGGCCCCCTAAGGTCAAGGGGGCTCGTCGAGAGGGCCCACAGGGTCGTGAACGATGCAATCGTAAAGGGGGCCCAGGCAGTGCTCGAGCTACGGTCCTCAGGCAACTACGCCTCCCCCGCGCTGCTCAGGGGGGTGCCGAGGGCGGCGGACCTGCTCTACACAGACCTCCAGGCCCCCGTGCTTGGGGTGACCGAGGTAGAGGACTGCTCTGAGGCGGTCAGCACCGCCTCACTGATTTCGGCGGCCTCCCACGTGCTATTCTACGGCCCGCTTGCAACGGCCTACGGCCTGGCCTCTTCCAGGCCCGGCCTCATAGTTATAAGGCTGAAGGAAGAGGGAGGGGTGCCATCAACCCCGCCGTGCTATGTGTTAGGCGACCCCGTCGATGCCCTCTCCGGCGGAACCGAGGTCTGGGAGAGGTCGCTACTCCTCTTTTGAGCCCTCCTCGCCCTCCTCTTCCTCCCCCGCGCCCTCCTCCTCGCCCTTCTCCTTTACCTCGGCCCTTGACCCCGCTGCCTGGGCGCCCCCGGCTGACGGTGCGAGGATATACCTTACCTGGAGGCCGCTGGGGGACTCGAACCTGAGCTCCAGGG
>CAYFFY010000109.1:0-1748 GCA_964342635.1 uncultured Desulfurococcales archaeon | reverse complement strand
GGGCGGACCAGGTCCTGTGGCAGAACGCCCTCAGGGTCCTCGAGGAGTCCCTGCCGAGCGCCTAACGGTAGGCCCTAATAGCCCAGGCTTTCACCGGGCCCTGGGTTGAGGAACCCTAAGGCCAAGGGGGCAAGGGCTGAGAACGAGCTCGCTAATGTCCTCTGGGAGGAGGGCTTCGCCGTGGTGAGGGGGCCCTCGAGCGGCGGAGGGTCCAAGAGGAGGTTCCAGCCCGACCTCGTGGCTATCAAGGACGGAAACGTTGTCGCTATTGAGGTCAAGGCCAGGTCCGACGAGGGCCCCATATACCTTGAGGCTGACCAGGTCGTCGGCCTCGCCGAGTTCGCGAGGAGGGCTGGAGGGCGGGCCTTCGTGGCCTTCAGGTTCAGGGGCGGGGAGTGGAGGTTTCACCCCGTTGAGAGCCTGCAGCCCACAGGGGCCTCGTTCAGGCTCGAGAGCCCCTCAGGTGGGCTGAGGCTCAGGGACTTCCTTGAGCTAATCGAAAGGAGGCACAGAGACCTGAGGGATTTCCTGAAGGGCTGAGCATTAAAGTCATTGCCTGTTCTATACGCCGCTTTCCTAACGCTCTTATTGACATACAGAAGCGCCTCCCCTGGGCGAGAGTCGCCTTGTCTAAGCAGGTGGAGTGTCAGTACGAGGAGGGTCCACTTGGGAGGAGGATCGTAGCCCCCAAGGGACTCGACAACGTGATCGTTGACGTAACTAACATAAGCGGGGTGGACCCGACAGGCAAGGCCACGATATACCGTGGCTACACAATAGATGACATAGGTGAGCACGCCGACTTCTACGAGGCAGCCTACCTGCTCCACTACGGCCACCTACCCAACGAGGACGAGTACAAGGAGTTCAAGGCGAGGCTGGACAGCTACAGGGGCCAGATACCGGAGAAGCTCGTGGACGCCCTCAAGCTGGTGCCCGCAACGCACCCAATGTACTACGCCCAGTTCGCATACAACCTACTCGGCCAGTTCTTCGCGCCCGAGTGGCCGTCCGACCCCAAGAAGGTGAGCGTGGACTTCCTTGAGGAGCACGCGATGAGGCTCATAGCCCTTACACCGTTCGTGTTCGCGGCAGCGTGGCACCTGCCCAGGGACGGCATAATGCTGAGGCCTGACCCCAGCCTGTCGCACGCCAAGGACGCCCTGAGGATGATCCTCGGGAGGATGCCGTCAGACGCGGAGGCGAGGGCCTTCGAGTCCACGCTCGTGCTCTACATGGACCACGGTTTCAACGCGAGCACGTTCACGGTGAGGGTGGCCGCCAGCACGCTGACTGACATATACAGCGCCGCCGCAGCCGGAGTCGCGTCCCTGAAGGGCCCGCTCCACGGAGGGGCCAACGAGCAGGCCATAAAGTGGCTGCTAGAGGCCAAGGCACAGGCTGAGGCCAAGGGGGTCCCATTCGACCAGTACATAGAGCAGTACGTAATGGACAAGCTCGCCAGGAAGGAGCTGGTCATGGGCTTCGGGCACAGGATCTACAAGATACACGACCCGAGGACCGACGTAGCCAAGAAGTTCATACTGCAGTTCAAGGATGGCGAGACCTGGGTGAAGGCCCTGGCCAAGGCCGAGGAGGTCGTGTGGAGGGAGAAGAAGCTCCCGGCCAACATCGACTTGTACACCGCGGTCCTCTACTACCAGCTCAACATACCGGTTCCCATGTACACGCCGATATTCGCCATGGGCAGGATAGTCGGCTGGACCGCCCACTACATAGAGCAGTTC
>CAYFFY010000108.1:0-1759 GCA_964342635.1 uncultured Desulfurococcales archaeon | reverse complement strand
GGAGGGGGTATACCACGTCCTTGGGTGGAGGACTGACGACCTCGAGGAGGCCTACCCGGGCGGCGAGGAGGGAACAGACGTAGACGTCGTAAAGAAGGGGTACGTGAGCGTCACGCCGGTCTGCCTAAGGTGTATTGCATCCACGACCTCCGATAGGTCCGCCACGGCTTACCTTGGCAGGCTCCTTGAAGGCCTAATGTTCTGAGGCTAGCAGCTCCACCGCGACGACCAGGGAAGACAGGCCCTATATAGGAGCACGGCTGCGAATGAGGCTACGGCCGGGTCCTGAACGGCCGCCAGCCTCCCCAGCGGGCATGGTTCCCTGCAGTCAACGAGTATCTTTGTCCCGTCCCTCAGCTCCAGCTCAGCGCCTGACGTCTTCACCCCCGTAACCTTAACGCCGCCCATTGAGGCCTGTAGGGCCTTGAGCTTAGAGTTGAGGAGGCTCACGCCCAGGTCCTTCGCCGACTTGCCCCACAGCAGCGCGAGCGACACCATGTCAGCCGCCGCCCTCGCCTCCGCAGTGAGCCCCCTGGCCTTCGGGCTCGCCTCCTCGACTAGGAGGGCTGAAACCCCCAGCTCGGCTGCCAGTGACGTGAGCAGGGCCACGGATCCGCTCGTGTCGGCGTCCAGCAGCTCGACAACGTTGCTGGCCCCGATCATCTTGGGGACCCTGAACCTGGCAAGGTGCCGAAGCCTCTCAATTGTCCCAATGAGGCCTGGGCTAGGTGTTGGGAGGGCTATGGGGTCAAGGATAGGCCTGACGTCCCACCTATCGGCCTCCCTGAGCGCTGCCTCAACGTACGTCTCCTCTTCTGGACCGGCTGTTATTACGAGCTCCCTTGAGCGCGCCCACCTAAACGATGATGACGCGGCCCTTGCCGGCACGCTCAGAAGTATCTCAAAGAGGTCAGAGAGCCTAGCGAGCGACCCCAGGTCAGAGTCAAGGCCTAACCTCACGTTCGGCAGCCTTGCCCTCAGCTCGTCAGCAATCCTTGCCGCCTCGTTTTCGAGACCGCTTTTAACGGGGGCCAGGACTACGTAGTCGGCTCCATCAGCGACCAGAGCCTCAGCCCTTGCTATAACCTCTTCGTCAACGCCTCTCTCGCTTATCAGGACCTCGCTGAGGACGGAAATGGGCGGTGGGGCAACCGGGATAGGCGACGACCTTGATCTTATCTCAGACAGCCTCCTTTTCGCAAGGTCCTCGACCAGGTCAGGGTTCGCCTTTTCGAACGGCAGCGAGGCGCTGAGAACGTCGACGCCGAACGAAGTGATGACGTCGACTAGCAGCCGCAGGCCCTCTGGGCCCTTAACGTACCTGCCCCCCAGCCCTGACAGGTCGTAGGGGTAGGTTCCAGGCACCACGACCAGGTCGTACTTGGACGCCTCCTCCCCGACCATCCTCTCGAGCTGGTCGGGAGGGGTGAAGAGGAGAGCCTTGACCTCAAGAAGGCCAACCGTGATGCCAAGGGCCCTTAGAGCGTCCGCTGCCTTCTCTGCCTCCGCCATAGAGGTAGTAACGATGAGAAGGCTGCCTGGCAGTCGCGTCATATTACCAGCAGCTCCCTCTCGACAGACCTGCCCTCCAGCCCCAATATCCTCGTGCTGATCTCCGTGTCGTCACCTAGCACGACGCTCTCCCTCCCAAGCGACAGCCCCGCAGCAATCCTCCCTATCGAGTCCCCCTTCATGACGCCACTGCCGCTTGTGCCAGCGGCTATTATCAGGTCGCTCTCGTAAGGCTCGTAGACGACTG
>CAYFFY010000107.1:0-1832 GCA_964342635.1 uncultured Desulfurococcales archaeon | reverse complement strand
CACCCTCAGCGCCCGGGGGGCTGACGTCGTCAAGGCTAAAATTCCTTTGCCCCGCGGGCCACGACGTCAGCCCCCGCGCCTGTGCAACTCGGCTAGATCAAGGCAGGCATCTCGCACAGGTTGCCGTAGAGCGGCTCCCGGAGGAGGCACTGGAGCAGCACACCCCTGGCCTGGGTCTCATCGAACGGGGTGTCGGCGGCCAGGGGCCAGGCGTCAACGGCGTCAGGCCGCGTGGGCCTTGGCCACGCCTTGCTCGCCAGCCAGTCGTCGTAACTGAAGGCATAGGAGAACAGCTTAAGGCCGTTGTCGTCGGTCACCTTGAGCTCGCCGCGGGCCCAGTCTATTACGACCTGGCCGCTGAGCCTCGACCTGGGGGCCTGGCCGGTCGCCCTCCTGGAAAAATAGATCGCCTTGAGGCACTGCGGCCCGGCCCTTGGCAATATCCTCTCGGCCGCCCTGAGGGACTCACCGTACCCCTTGACGTGCTCGACAACTACGCCCATGCCGAACCCAAGGTCGCTCAGGGCCTCGGCGAGCTCGGGCGAGTAGGCGGAATGGAACCTCCACGTGGCCACGCTGTCGTAGTATATGAAGAGGTTCCCCCTCCAGACCCACACAGTAGAGCTCCCGGTTAGGGGGAGGTAGGAGCGGAGCAGCAGGTCGAGGGCGGCGTGCTCCAAGCCGGCCCTCAGCAGGGAGTCAGCCTCACCCCTAACCAGGTACGTAGCCTTTGTGGCCCAGGCATTGAGGCACTCCGAAGGGATCCCAGGCAAGTTTCGTGCACTGGCTGTCATCATCACTGGGGCCCGGGGCAAAAAGCGCTGCGCCTCCACGCAGGGTCCTTAAACCGTCCCAGAAGGCCCTAAGGGCACGTACAAGGCGCTGCGGCAAGGTCGCACTCAACGCTAACTTGCAGGCAGGCCACGACCGCGCTGATAAGGGACGCCGTGAGCTCCTGGGGCACGGCTGAACGCTCAGCAGTAGCTGATAAATCGGCGGCCGGCCGAGGCGCCGCGGCATGCGACACCTCTGGTACCTAAGGCTGCTCTACCGGCTCTACCCGGCCAACTCATCGCTGCCGGAGTACAGGGCGGCAGTTGGCGTAGTTAAGAGGTACGGGTGCAGGAGGGTCATCGACGTCGGGGCCGCCAGGTGCAACCTGGGCAGGATACTCCTAAGGGAGGACCTAGTGGACCTCTACGTAGGCCTTGAGCTGTTCGATGCCCCCTCGTCATGGGACCCGAGGGCCCTGTGCGTCAGCGCCGACGCCAGGCGGCCTCCCCTGAGGGGCAGCCTTGACTGCGCGCTGTTCGTCAACTCCCTCTTCTACCTGGGCCTTGAGGCCCTCAACATCTACTCTGGCCTCGCGCGCCTGCTCGTTGTGACGGACCTGGACCCCTCGCCGAGGCACCCCCTGAACTTCCTCGGGGACCTGGCCGAGGGGAGGCTCAGGCTTGGGTACAAGGGGCTCGGGGATGCCCTCAGGTCAATGGGGCTGAGGGTCCTTGAGTCGCGGCCAGGGGTCCAGTACTACTACGTGGCTACGGCCAGGTGAGGCTTAAAGCCGATGCCGTCAGCAGCCGGGATTGGGCCCCAGCTCAGTGGTAGTCTATGAGGTCAGGCTAAGGGGGAGGGACATCAGGGAGCTCGGGGCTGCTGGCTTGCTGCCTGGTTGAGATACCAATGCGAGGAGTTGTTAAGCACAGGCTGTGACAGGCCCAGCGTAGCTCAGCGCGGGGTACGCGAACGAGAGCAGGAGCGCCGCGAGAACGACAAGCGCAGGAACCCTTGACATGAAGGCTCGCCGGGGTAAACGGCTTTGAGGGCTCTAT
>CAYFFY010000106.1:0-1836 GCA_964342635.1 uncultured Desulfurococcales archaeon | reverse complement strand
CGCTGATAATGAGCGACGTGCACCTGGGCTACGAGGACTCCATGGCGTCACAGGGGGTCTACCTGCCCAGGCTTCAGCTAAGGAGAGCAAGGGCCGTCATCGACGAGGCCGCCGGGGCGGGTCTGAGCAGGCTGATAATAGACGGCGACCTCAAGCACGTCTTCGAGAAGCTCACGAGGGGGGAGAGGGTCGAGGTGGCTGATCTTATCAGGTACGCGCTGACCAGGGGCTTCAGGGATATAGTCCTCGTCAGGGGGAACCACGACACGTTCGTCTCCCAGATGCTTAAGGACTTCGGAGTTGACGTGGTCGAGGACTACATGGACCTGGGTAACGGCGTTTTGCTGACCCACGGCCATAAGATGATCGAGGGCTTGAACGGTGGCGTCACCGTAGTAATAGGACACGAGCACCCCAGCCTCGAAATAAATTTGGCGGGATCGAAGGTCAAGCTGCAGGTCCTCCTCAGGGCCCCCCTCAAGGACGGAGGCGAGCTCGTGGTGCTGCCCGCGGTCAGCCTCTATCAGACAGGGACCACGGTGACCCCGGGGCCGGAGACCTACCTGTCGCCGATAACAAAGGAGCTCGCGCAGCTGCCGGAGGCCGTCCCCATAATCGTGGACAGGGAAATAGGGGTGGTTGAGCTGCCCCCTCTGAAGGACCTGTTCAGTAGCTGGTCTCCTTGATGCACTTGTTCTCCTCCAACACCTTGTATATGTTGTTGACCGCGTCGTATACCTCGTTCTCCCTCTTGGCCCCAGTGATCACCATCTTCCCGCTGCTGAATATCAGCAGCACGACGCGCGGCTTATCCATCCTATATATGAGGCCTGGGAACTGCTCGGGCTCGTACATGCTGTGAGGGAGCACGAAGGCCGCCTTCTCGAGGTCAACGAGGACGTTGAGGTTGGCTGAGGCCACTATGTTCTGTATCTGTATCTGCGGCCTGCCCTGTATGGCAATACCCTTGGTTATGAACTTCTTAAGTATGGTCTTAACTGCCCACACGAGCTGCTTGACGCTCTTGGCCCCGGTGACGACCATCTTGCCGGACTTGAAGACGAGGGCCGTTATCCTTGGGCTCTGCAGCCTGTACACGAGGCCTGGGAACTGGTCAGGATTATAGTCAACGTCTGGTATCCTAGCCTCTATCAGGTTCAGGTCGAGGTTGTTCTCAAGGATGACCGTAGCCACTATGTTCTCGATCCTCACCACAGGCTTCTTCTCGCCTGCGGAGGGGGCAAGCCCCTCCTCTACCTCCTCAACGTCTTTGTCCTCCTCGAATGACAAAATTTACACCCGCCTTTTAAACCCCTTAAAAGGGCACGACGGTGGAGTTATAAGTGTTGCTGTAAGCACTCCCCGGCCTACCTGAGCACTTCCTGAAGCGAGTCGGGCCAGGAAAGCACGGGCTCAACCAGGCCGAGGGCGTAGAGGGCCGCCGCGGTCCTGACGTCGGCGTACCACACGTCACCGGCCCTCATCAGGTCCCCCCCGGGCGTGAGGAGTTCGGCCCTGGCCGCAACGAGCACCTTCTCCCCCCTGGGCACGGCCGACCCCGAAAGGTACCTGGCGTAGAGGTCGCGCACCCGCTCACAGACCTTCAGGAAGCCCGCGTCAACCCCTGTGTAGCCCTGCTCCGTCATCTCCTCGAGCCTAGCCCTGGCTATGAGGCCCGCGGCCTCGGATACTATGCCTAAGTACCTCCTGCAGAGGTCAAGGTCACCCGAACAGTACGAGCTCCTCGCCTTCCTTATGGACCTCAGGGACTCGGACGTTATGACGTCATGGCTCCCAATTGCAGCCCTGTACGGGCCACCACCCGGTATTTCTGAC
>CAYFFY010000105.1:0-1841 GCA_964342635.1 uncultured Desulfurococcales archaeon | reverse complement strand
GCACGTGGATCTCGTGCTTCAGTTCATGTCACCGAGGGAGGTCATAGCTATGACCCAGAGGGCGGGCCGCTCTGGGCACAGGTTCGGCGGGGTCAGCAGGGCAACTATTGTCACCTTTGACAACCTATTCGAGGCCCTCGAGTCGTCCGTGATAGCCTCTAGGACCGAGAGGGGTGACCTTGAAGACCTTGACCACTACCGAACGCCCCTTGATGTAGTTGCCCATCAGCTGGTCGCCCTAGTAATAGAGGGCCTGACATCCGACATCAGCAGGGCGCACGAGATCCTAACCAGGGCGGGCCCCCTATCAGGTCTCACCCTTGAGAAACTCGAGAAGGTCGCTGAGCACTTAGGCTCGGTTATGGTGCTAAGGTTCGAGCCCGAGACAGGAAGGATCTCGAGAGGCAGGAGGTCCCTGACATACCTTTACAAGGTCTCAATGATACCTGACGAGGCAAGCTTCAAGGTCTATGACGTGGCGACGAACGAGCAGGTTGGCGTAGTCGGAGAGAGGTTCGTAGAGGCGACCCTGCTAGCTGCAAAGGATGAGAAGCCTACTTTCGTTCTCGCCGGAAGGGCCTGGAGGATCGTAAACGTGGACTACGAATCGCTGAGGATAGACGCTGAGCCTCTAGGCTCGGCCGAGGGCATGGTTCCCTCCTGGGAGGGGGAGCTGATACCTGTCAGCTTCAAGGTGGCGAGAGAGGTCTGCAGCATAATTGGCCTCGCCGGAAATGACCCTGAGGCAGCGACGAGAATACTAACCCGCAGAGGGCTTGATGAAAGGACGGTTAAGAAGATCATAGACGTCGTTTCTGAAACCACCAGAAAATGGGGGCTCCCCCCCACCACGTCAGAGCCGGTTGTTGAGGAGGTCAGAGGGGTAAGCATACTCTACGTGTGTCTCGGAAGCAAGGGTAACCTCCTGCTATCGCTAGTGCTGACAAAGCTCATGGAGCCCACCATGAAGGTCTGGTTTGACTACATACCTTACGCCGTGGTCTTCTCCTCGCCTCATGGCGTCAGCGCGGACGCAATTAGAGAGGCCCTTCTTAGGGCCAAGGAACTTGAGCTGCCACAACTAATCGGGCTAGCCTACGAGGCCGTTAAGTCGACGCCCCTTTACGTGGTCAGGTTCCTTCAGGTCGCCAAGAGAATGGGCGTCATAGACCCCGACGCGCGGGTCTCAATAGAGCAGGGCAGAAGGATAATTGAGGCGTACAAGGGTAGCGTGATCGAGGAGGAGACCCTTAGGGAGATCTCCTTTGATAAGCTCGACCCTGAGGCCCTGGGCTATTTCCTTTCCTCACTTAAGGACGTTAAGGTCGTCAGGAGCGAGCAGCCGAGCCCGCTAGCCCAGGAGGTCATAAAGAACCCCTACCTTAGGAGGGAGGTTGCCGTGAACATCAAGGACGTTGCCCTTGACTACATAATCGCCGGCCTTAAGAGCTCGGCCTTAAGGAAGGAGGTCCTGCTGCTGTGCGCCCACTGCGGACACGTCTGGAGGGCTAGGGCTGTTGACATAAACCACCCCATTAGGTGTCCCCGGTGTAAGGCGATCATGGTTGCTCCCCTGCCGGCCACCGAGTGGGGTGAAAAGGTCGCGTCGACTTATGTGTCGTTCAAGCGGGGCCAGGTCAGGAGGCTGGGTGAGGAAGAGAAAAGGTACATCAACGAGGTGAGGGAGAGGGCCAGCCTGTACACCAACTACGCCACTCAGGGCCTGGGCAGGTATGTGGTCGAGGCCCTCATGACCCAGGGCGTGGGGCCGAGGTCAGCTAAGAGAGTCCTGGAGGAGCTTATGAAGGGGGGCGAGAGGGCCTTCTACGAGGCGCTGCTGA
>CAYFFY010000104.1:0-1856 GCA_964342635.1 uncultured Desulfurococcales archaeon | reverse complement strand
GCTTCACCTTCATAGCCAACCTGGCAAACCTCAGCGACTCCTACGGGGTCTACCCCGGCGGGCAGAGCGAGAACCCAGCCTCCACCCTCTACGACAACTACATCCCCGTGTGGGCGTCAAAGTCGTACCTGCCTTTGCTCTTCGTGCCCAACTACACCGAGTTCACGCCAGGCGAGGTGATGGCCGTAATGACCATGAGCCCGGGGTGAGAGAGGTGAAGGGAGGCAGGATGTTAGCGGTGTTCGGCCTCTCCCTGCTCCTCGGCCTGTCCCTCATCTACAGCGGGAGGTGGTGGCCCCTCGCGCTTGCGGGCCTCGTTTCGGGGCTTGTCGCGACGAGGTATTTGCACTCCCTCGCAGCCCTCGCCGGAGGGGCCCTCGCCGCCGCGGTCAGGATACTCGCGTATGCGGCCTACGGCGCCCCGGCCCTGGCCGAGGCAGCGGCGGCCGCTGAGGTGGCCAGTCTGCCCACTTACGTGCTGCCCGTGGTGAGCGTCCTCGTCGCCGCGGGGCTGGAGGCCGCGGGCTGCCTGGTAGGGGCCTTCATAGCCAGGGCCCTGAGGGGCTGAGGCCCACTAGTCTGCAGTCCTTTTTCCCTCGTCCTCTCCCCCGCAGCGAGGGCCTTGGCGGTCATACGCAGGTACAGGCCAGGCGACCTGGAGGCCATAGAGCTCGTGGAGGAGGAGTGCTTCCAGCCCCATGACCGATACGGGCCGGATGTGATCCTCTACCTGCTCTCCCTAAGGGGCTCTGTGATACTGGTTGCCGAGGATGGAGGAGAGGTGGCCGGGTACTCAGCGGGCTACCTTGAGCCAGGGGCGGTGGGGCACGTCGCCTCTGTCGCCGTCAGGCCGAGGTTCAGGAGGAGGGGCATAGGGAGGGCCCTCATGGAGGCCCTCGAGGGGGAGCTGAGGGCCGAAGGCGCGAGGAGGCTCAGGCTCGAGGTGAGGGGGTCGAACGCGGCCGCCAGGGGGCTGTACGAGTCGCTCGGCTACAGGGTCGTCAGGAGGCTGCCGGGCTACTACGGGGACGAGGACGGGCTGCTCATGGAGAAGGAGGTCGGCTAGGTGACCCCTATGGCGACCTCGTCGGCCACTGCCTCCAGCTCCCGTATAAACCCCCTGAGCGATATTGCCGGCACCACGGCAACGTTCTCAACGACCCTTGGGAGGTCCTCCCTAAGCACGAGGAGGGCCGGGACGAGGTACCTGACGGGCGGGAGGCCGAGGGAGCCCCAGATCGAGGCAAGCCTCACCGCCCTATCCCTCTGCGCCCTCGCGGCCCCCGTGACCCTTGAGGGCGAGCTGACCCTGTACGACCACCTCTTGCAGTCGATCGCGACCCCGTAGGGGCCCCGGGCCCCAACGACGTCGACCTCCATTCCTCCCCTGCCGGGGAGCCTGAGGTTCCTTGAGACCCCGAAGCCTGCCTCCTCAAGGGCCGACGCGGCGAGGGCCTCGAAGTCCCTCCAGCTCAGGAGCCTGGAGAGCCTGGCAGGGTCGGCGCCGAGCCTTATCGAGAAGGCCGCCAGCGCGGCCCTCGACGTGACGCAGGCCCCGTCCCCCAGGGGCTCGAGGCCGTCCGACGTCGAGAGGATATCAAGGTAGCCCCTGACCACGCTCGGCTGGAGGCCGGTCTCCCTCACTATGTCCTCAGTAGTCGGGCAGCCCCCCAGGCGCAGCAGCGCCTCCGCGACCTCAGTAAGGGACCCCTTAGGCCACGTCGCCATGTCGTGAAGGCCGCCCAACTGCGAACCGCCCCTTAGCTATGAGCGCCTGGCGTGAAGGGATTTTATTCCGGCCCTCTAAACTCAAGGCGGGCTCAGGTCTTGACCTTCTCAATAGTGGCCGCGGACCC
>CAYFFY010000103.1:0-1869 GCA_964342635.1 uncultured Desulfurococcales archaeon | reverse complement strand
CTAGTGGTCGCCATAATAGCCCTGGCCCTGATCGCCTACGTCGCCTTCGCCAAGTTCTGAACTTAGCTAACTTTAATTAATTTTTCTTTTTTGATATAATTGCGTTTTTACCCCCATCCCCCTAGCCTTGGCTGGGAACATGCGCAGGAGGCTGTTCGTGCTTGGGCTGGACTCCCTGCCTCCGTACGTCCTCTACGAGGGCAACGACGGGGGCGGCCTCACCCGGCTAAGGGAGCTGGCGTCGGACTCCGCGAGGTACGTCATGAGGACCTGTCACCCACCCATCACGGTGCCGGCGTGGATGGTCATGTTCACGGGCAGGACGCCCGGTGAGCTCGGGCTCTACGGCTTCAGGCACAGGCGGCCTGGCTCCTTCGACTCCTACGTGGTTACCTCCCAGGACGTGAGGGAGCCCGCTATATGGGACGACCTAGGGGGGAAGGGGGTAAGGTTCGGCCTCTTCGGCGTCCCGCCGACTTACCCCCCGAGGCCGGTCAACGGGTTTATGGTAACGGACTTCAACACGCCGGGCCCCCACAGGCCCTACACCTGGCCGCCGTGGCTGAGGCAGGAGGTGGAGTCACAGGTGGGGGCCCCAATATTCGACGTCGTCTTCAGGACAGAGGACAGGGACTCTGCTTTCAGGGACCTCATCTCCATGGTCAGGAACCACGAGGCCGTAGTTGAGCACCTAGCCAGGACCAAGGCCTGGGACGCGTTCATATACGTCGAGATAGGGGTGGACAGGGCCCACCACGCCTTCTGGAAGTACTTCGACAGGAGGCACCCGAGGTACACGTATCACGAGAGGTGGAGCATGGCGATACCGCGGGTGTACTCAGAGATAGACTCCTGGTTTGAAAGGCTCAGGAGGGGGGTGCTCGGAGACTCCATCATAGTGGTTGTGAGCGACCACGGGACGAAGCCCATGCGCGGGGCCTTCGCCATAAACCAGTGGCTCGAGGAGGAGGGCTACCTCAAGCTGAAGGAGAGGCCGACGTCGCCTGGCCAGGACCTGACCTATGAAATGATAGACTGGGAGCACACCAGGGTCTGGGCCTGGGGCGGTTACTACTCGAGGTTCTTCTTTAACCTGAGGGGGAGGGAGCCGAAGGGCATAGTTGGCAGGGAGGAGCTGCCTGACCTGATAAAGGAGGTCAAGAAGGCGGTCTCGTCGATAAGGGGGCCAGGCGGCGAGGCGTGGAGGAACTACGCCTACGAGCCGCTCGAGATATACCCTGTCGCCAGGGGCGACGCCCCTGACCTGACCGTCTACCTTGACGACCTGAACTGGAGGCCCATCGGGACCGTCGGCTGGCCGGTCAACTACATGGACAGGAACGACAAGGGACCGGACGACTCCATGCACGACTGGGACGGGGTCCTCGCGGTCTACGACCCTGAGGGCACTGTCTCAAGGGGTGACATGGGGGTCATCGACATAACCAGGGTGAGGGGGCTGCTGGAGGAGCTCTTGCTGTCAGCTAGGTGAGGGCCCCCTGCATAGCGGGATATCACCAGTATATAAAAGGTCAGGCGGGTCAAGCCGGAACCTCAGCACCCTGACCCTCACACATGAGGAGAGCGCCTCCCAGAAGGCCGCAGCGAATCCTGGGTCCGTCCCCTCGTTCGGCAGGAAGCACATCGCGTCAGGCCGCATAGCCAGGACGACGAGCAGGGCCCCGTTGCCTTCCTCGGCCAGTGTCCTTAGCTCCCTTACATGTCTTGCCGTTTGTCCCTAGAGGACTGGTTGTGGTGGTTTAAGATGGTTTGGTTTGTCCTCCAGGGACTTGGCCCTCGCCCACAGGGCCCTGGGTACCCCTTTAGGCTCATGGGGCCCCGTCGAGGGCAACGGCACGGCCCTCCCAC
>CAYFFY010000102.1:0-1889 GCA_964342635.1 uncultured Desulfurococcales archaeon | reverse complement strand
GCAGGAGCCTCACGTCCCTAGGCGCTGAGCCGAAGCTCCTCCTGAAGGCCTCCTCCAGGTCGCCACTAAGCCTGTAGGAGTCGGAGAAGGCCCTGAGCAGCGTCCTCAGCGGCTCCTCGACGAGGCCTACCGAGGCCTGCAGCGCCTCCTCGACAGACTGGGCCGACACGGCCAGGCTCGGGTAGACCTGCAGGAAGACCCTTGCCTGGTACTTGAGGGCCCTTGAGGCCTCGTGCCTCTTCCTGAAGGCGATGATGGCGGGCGTCACCGCCAGGACGAGGAGGACCTGCAAGGAGAATATTGAGACGTAGCCGTTCGGCACCGGTATCATGTAGTAGGTCGTGAACTTGAAGGCGCTCGGGAACCTGGAGAGCACCAGCACCCCGTCGAGGAGCAGCGCCGCTGCCAGGACTACGTAGAAGACCTTCTCGAGGGACCCCCTGTCCCTCAAATACACGCAGGTCACCTCACAGCTTAAGCTTTGACATCTGGTTGTCGACAAGGACTACAGTCATAGCAGAGACTATGGGGAGCACTATGAACACGGCGAGGACTATCATCGACATCGGCGAGAGGCCCTTTACGGCGTAAGCCGCGAAGAGAAGCGCCGCTATGGTAACCAGTATGGGGAGCAGGAGGCCCAGCGACAGGAACATCTCGAGCAGCGTGCCTATGGACGAGGAGATCCTGTCAACTAGCGAGTAGTAGTAGTTTATGTAGGTGTCCAGCTGATACCTTATCACGGACAGTGGGTCGGAGCCCGTCTCGACGGCCTTGGCGAGCGACTCGGCCAGGACCTGTACGCTCCTGGAAGGCGTTATCTCTGAGAGCCTCCTGAGGACCTCGGCCGGGTCCTGGCCCAGGGAGACCGACCTGTAGAGGTAGTCTATCTCGACTGAGAACTCCTTCAGGTCGCCCCGGTACTTGTGGAGCTCCGTCAGGGCCTGGGCCAGGCTCTCGCCCCCGGCAACCAGGAAGGCAAGGGTTGAGGCGAAGGTGTGGAACTTCGCCTCCAGCACGTCCCCCCTTGACGAGAACCTAAAGGCCGGCAGGGAGGCGGCCAGGAACGCCGTTATTGGGACCCCTATGACGCCGAGGACCAAGCCAACGGCTATGGCGACGTAAACGCCGCCGTGGAGACCTACAAGGAACCCTATCACTGCAAGGGCTGCGGGGAGACCAACTGACGTTGGCGCCACGACGCGGTCACAGTACTTGTCCAGGCTCTCGGAGATACCCGAGCCTATTATGAGGTTCTCGATGTTAGGCCTGAGCCTTATCACCATCTTACACAGGAAGCTCTGCCTCGGCAGCCTCCTTACCCGCCCTACCCTCCAGCTAGACGAACCTGAGCTCATACTCCTTCACCTCGGCCAGGGCCCTCTTATACACAGAGTCAGGGTCCCTGCGATACATCCTGGTGACGGCGTGAAGGGTTGCTATGTCAGCGTTCGTGGTTGCCAGCCAGTGCAGCACCGTAGCCCTCCTCCTCAGGTCCTCGAGCGCCTCCTCGTACGTCATCAGCTTTAGGTCAGCTATGACCCTGAGCGTGTTGATGTTATGGGTCACTATCTTCCACGTGTCAGTGTCAGGGTCCCACAGCATGATCTCCTGGAGCTCGACGTCGTCAAGGTCAGGGTTGTACCTCAGCGACTCGTGGACCCTGACGACCCTCCTCGCCACCTCCGTCCCCCTCTCAACCCTCATTATGTTGACAAAGAGCCTCGCGGTAGCGATCAGGCTCGTCGGCACGTTCATGGGCGGGGACTTAAGCCTCTTTATCAGGACGTCGGCCGACTCCGCATGAACTGTCGTAAGCCCTCCGTGGCCTGTTGAGAGGGCCTGGAAGAAGGCGAAGGCCTCCCTTGACCTTATCTCGCCGATTATTA
>CAYFFY010000101.1:0-1942 GCA_964342635.1 uncultured Desulfurococcales archaeon | reverse complement strand
CGGGACCTCTCGGGTGCAAGCCGAGCGCTCTTCCAGCTGAGCTACCGGCCCACCTGGGAGGGGGCTTGATAGGAAGCCCTTTAAAGAATTCCCTGCCCCCATCGTCCTCGGCCACGCTTATTAGGCCGTGTCCCGACCCAGGCCTGGGGCCTAGGTTGGACGAGGAGCTGAAGCTGCTAAAGGACTATGAGCGGCTGCTGGGCAGGGTCTATGAGAAGATACCGCCCAGGAGCGGCTCTGGGGTGCTAGAGCTTCCCGAGCCGCAGATCATAAGGGTCGGCACCCAGACCATCGTCAAGAACTTCAGGGAGATAGCGCAGAAGCTCAAGAGGGAGCCTGACCTGGTAGCCCGGTACCTCATGAAGGAGCTGGCCTCAGCCGGTAGCTACGAGGAGGGCTCCGGACAGCTCGTCCTCAGCGTTAAGGTGTCAGGCAAGGTGCTGAAGCAGGTGCTCGACATATTCGTCAAGAGCTACGTGAAGTGCCCCACGTGCGGGAGCATAGACACCCACATAGAGAGGAGGGGGAAGGTCTGGGTCCTGGTCTGCGAGGCCTGCGGGGCTGAGCAGCCCCTAAAGCCCTTCTAAGCGGCTTGGCTTAACCTGTCTATATCCCAAAGACCTCCACGAGCTTTAAATGGCGGAAATTTGGCCTATGCTGGCGGTGTTAAGCGTTGACGCAGGTCCCCACCAAGTTTGACGTAGTGGTAGTGGGGGCAGGGCCCGCAGGGTCAGCAGCAGCCTATCTGCTGGCCAAGAAGGGCTTCAAGACGCTGCTTATCGACAGGGGTCGAGGCCTTGGCGACAAGGAGCTCTTCGGGGGAAGAGTCTACGCGCAGCCCCTGAGGGAGGTCTGGCCAGAGCTCGACAAGGAGGCGCCCATTCAGAGGTGGGTCACAAGGGAGAGGATAAGCCTCGTAGGCAGCAAGGAGGTCGTTACGGTAGAGTACAAGGCACCTTCCAAGAAGAGCTTCACGGCGCTACTCCCACAGCTGACCTCATGGATGTCAAGGAAGGCTGAGCAGGCCGGCGCCGTGTTCGCAAACGAGGTAACAGTGGACGAGCTGGTAGTGAAGGACGGCAAGTTCGTCGGCGTCAGGAGCGGCCCTGATGTCGTAGAGGCTGACGTCGTAATAGACGCTGAGGGGGTCAACAGGCTACTCCTTGAGAGGGCTGGGATCGTCGAAAGGCTGAGGCCTGACCACGTGGCCCTCGGAGTTAAGGAGGTGCTCAGGACAGGCTCGTCCCAATTGGAGGCCTCCTTCGGGATCGAGGCTGATGAGGGGGTCTCCTGGGTAGTCGTCGGCGACGTCACCAAGGGGGTCCCGGGGGGCGGGTTCATATACACGAACAAGGACACCATCAGCGTCGGCATAGTCCTGCACCTTAAGCACGCTATAGAAGCCGTGGAGAGAGGGGTCTTAAGCGACCACGTGTCTCGACTTCTTGAGGAGTTCAGGCTTCACCCGTACTTTAGGAGGCTGTGGAAGGACGCCACGCTCTCGGAGTACGGCGGCCACCTGACGATAGAGGGCGGCCTCAAGTTCTCGCCCCCGAGGTTCGCCTACCCAGGGCTACTGGTAGTTGGCGACGCGGCCGGGCTCCTCCTGAGCACGGGGGTCAACTACAGGGGCGTCGACTACGCCGTTTACAGCGGCAAGCTGGCGGCCGAGGCCGTCGAGTACGCCAGGGACCACGGAGGGTTAACTCACGAGAACCTGAAGGTCTACGAGGAGAGGCTTCGGAGCAGCTTCATCTACAGGGAGCTGAGCAGGCACACGGCGGTCGAGCTCCTGATGAACAACCCTGAGCTGTTCGCCAAGCTGGCCCCTATGACAAACAAGGTATTTTCAGGGCTGTTCGACCAGGACTACGAGGTGCAGACGCCCTTGGAGGCCCTCACGAGCGCACTTGCGAGCGAGGGCGTAGGCCTATTTAGCCTC
>CAYFFY010000100.1:0-1994 GCA_964342635.1 uncultured Desulfurococcales archaeon | reverse complement strand
GCCTGTATGGCCTCCACGCCCTAAGCTCGGGCAAGTTATGTAGAAGCTGGACCTCGAGCTGAACGGCTAGCTCCGCGACTATAGCGAGTCTCGCGTCGCCGACTGCGGCAAGCAACTCAAGGGAGGCGTGCACGAGCAGGTGCTCCAGCACTTCGAGGAGTACGAGCGACGATTGCAGCAACAAAGACCAGAGGACCGGCTGAGGCGGGGGCCCACTACCTGGCGATGGCGCGGGCCCCTTAAGGAACCTGACAAGCCTCTTCAAGTGATGAAACAGCGAGCTCACAAAGCCTACCGGACCTATGCAGCAGAAGGCCTGGTAGGCGGCCACGTATATGAAAGTGGAGGCGCCTACGTGAGGAGATAGTGCAGGATATGATAGCAGTAGCACTACAGCGCCCAACGAAAGAGCCTCTATTTGATCTCTTTTCACTACGAACACCCTGAGGCATTCGAGAAGCTGAAAAGGCTATTAGGACCAGGGGGTTCCACGCAATCGCGTTGTAGGTCTCGTAGTCGGCGTTGCCGGCTCCTTGGGGCTCTCCTTGTCAGCCCATCCGAGGCTCCGAGAACTCCGCCAGCGCGCGGGCACAGCGCAGGAAGGGCATCACCAGCAGGTCAGCCTGAAGGACGTCAGCGTAGGACGTCGCCTCGCCGGTGCGAAGGAGAAGGTTCGGTTTGAAACAAGCAAGAGCTCGGCCTCACCGTGACAGCCAGCCTCGGCCTCACCGCTCCTGTCACCTCCCCGCGCCTAGGGTGGGGAGCCTGCCTCCCATCCATGACTCGGGGAGCCTCACTGGGCGCCCTCCTCCCCCTCGCGACTGCTCATAGAGTTCACGGCGGCGCCCTCCTCGCGGACGCGGTGGGGGGAACTCCAAGGGATGAAGGAGGACCTCGACATGCCTGCCCGGCTGAAGGCAATTGAAGGTGGCGGAAGGCGACGCGGGCGCGTACGGCGCGCGTTAGCTGACCGGGAAGCCCATGCTCTTCAGCTTCGTGAAGAGCTCCCTCGCCCTGCTCGCGTCGACGCCCTTGAACCTCATCAGCTCGGTTCCGTTCGCGACGAAGACCACGTCGACGTGCGAGACGCCAGGCCCTATTTCCTTAAAGCCGGTTGAGATAACCAGGTTCGGCGTGTCCAGCGGAACCTCCTTTACTATCTCTCTGCGCCACACGATCATCGCCCTCCTGTTGGTAACGACGTACCTCTCCTTTTTGAAATTCGCAGCTACCCTCTCGGCGTCAAGGATCAGCAGCATACCTATAATCATGAGGAAGAAGCCGAAGACCAAATCGAGGGTCACTGCCCCTATAACAACGAGCATCAGGCCGAGCCATATAACGGTTTTCTTTGTGGCCAGCTCCCTAGGGTAGGTTCTCCACATGACGGCCTCTCCCTGCACGCAGCCCCCTCCTAGCTATCGTGGAGGGTCGTCGCCTCTTATGTTTATACTGCGCGGCGAGCGGGCCTCAGGCCGGCAGCTTCCCCCCTCCTTCAGCTCCCTGAGCGCTACCCGAATCAGCAACCTGTTCCTATCTACTTGGCCCTCATGGGGCTTAACGCGTAGTTCAACTACCCTGCCCAGCCCGGCGCCGCACCGCTGACACACGGCGCCTGCTATGGCCCTGCCCACCGCCCCCGGCTTGAACGATCCAGCTGTCGGCACGTAACGTCCTTTGTCCACGTGTGCCCGCATGACGAGCACTTGAGCCTTAGCGTTGTCACGCGCTCGTCGCGCCCGGAGCCGACAAAATCGTGTGAGCACGACCGCCGCGGCCCTGGAGCGCACGTCCACCCATGCCCTGTACTTGGCCTCCGCGCATATTTATAGCGCATAAGGTGTACAAAAACAGTGGCCTGAAAATAGAAATGTAAGGAAAAGCTCACTCAGAGACAGGCCCCTTGATGCCCAGTTTCTCCTTGACCGCGGCCTGTGCCGCGGCAAGCCTGGCGACGGGCACCCTGTAGGGCGAGGCGCTCACGTAGTCCACGC
>CAYFFY010000099.1:0-2087 GCA_964342635.1 uncultured Desulfurococcales archaeon | reverse complement strand
CTGGCCATGGCTACATTACCCTGAACCCCTCGTAGCTGCAGCCCTCAAGCCTCGTCGTCTCCATCGAGTCTATGTCGAAGTCGCTGCCCCTCAGTGTATCGATGAGCTGGCCTATGGAGTAGTCGTCGCCCTGGGCCACGACCTCTACGCTACCGTCAGGCATGTTCCTGGCGTACCCCCTCAGGCCGAGCCTGATCGCGTGCCTCCTCACGAAGGCCCTGAAGCCGACGCCCTGCACGTAGCCCGTGACCTTTACCCTCACGCACGACTCCAACTCAGCCACCCCTCCCGAGCGCCCTCAGCACCTCGCCGTCCAATATGTACCTTGTGAGGTCGGCCTCAGATATCACCTTCGGCTCGCCCCTGGAGGCCACCTCCCCTATTATCGAGGGCGAGCAGCCCTCCGACCTCAGCTCTTTGATTATGTCGTCGGCTACCTCCTCAGGTGCGACTATTATGAAGCCCCCGTTTGTCCCGGCCGTCGCGTTGGGCATGGCGAAGTGCCTAGTAGCGAGCTCTGACGCGACCGGGAAGAGGAGAGGGAAGTCGTAAAGCCTTATGGTAGACCTGGTCAGCTTTGCCATCTCGTAAATAACGTAGGCCCCAGGCCCCGTGACGTCCGTAGTGGCCGCTATGTGCTCCGTCGGGTCGTACTCCTCGCCGGGCCCTGGGAGGTGCCTCTCTATCACCCTGGCCGCCCCGATGTTGGGCGTCGAGATTATGTCAACCGCCCTCTCCTTCATCCTCTCCAGCTCGTCGAAGCTCAGGCCGTCCCCCTCGAGCTCCCTAACGAGCCCCTCGTCTATGACGGTCGTAAGGTAGAGGGTTACGGGCGCCAGCTCGCCGAATGGCCTCGTGGCGATGAGCTTCATGCCTGGCCTGACCCTGTCGTGGAACTGCGGGGGCCTCCTGTCGCTGTAGGCCAGCACCGTTGCACCCATCAGGAGCCTGCCGCGCCCACGGGGCTCCGCCTCGAGTACTCTCGCCCCCATCTCGTCAGCAAGCGACCTGGCGACCTTCACGAGCGACTCCCTTAGCCCCTCGTGGGGGGCATTGATGACAGGCAGCACCGTGAGGCCCCTGTGTAGGCCGAGGACGAAGAGGTCGTTCATGGCGTTCAGGACAGCGCCCCTCACCTGCCTCGGGTCAGTCAGGTCTGAGGACGGGTCTATGACGTGCATTGTGTCGTTGTTCACGCCTATGAACACCTCCCCCCTGCCTGAGGTCACAAGGTCGGCGAGGAGGAACTCGTCCTCTTTGAACGGGGTTACTATGGAGTGGCCCTTGCCGACCCTCAGCCTTGGGGCAGCCCTCGACAGGGACCTATAGGCGGGCTCAAGCATCTTCGCGAAGGTAACCGGGTCGTTTGAGTTCATCTGGTGCGACTGTACAAGCACGGCCGCCCTGGCCGGCCTTGAGAGCTTGACGCCGGGGTCAGCCTCGTGACCTAGGGGGAGCACGACGCGGTGGACCTCAAGGTCGTCTGGGTCCCCCTGAAGCACGTCGGCGTCCTCCCTCTCGGCGATCTCGACGCCGAGGGAGGAAAGCGTCGGCCTCAACATCTCCATGGCCGGGTACACGACCCTAACGAGGTCAACCTTGACGGCGCACCCCGCAGCCAGCGAGAGCGGGTCAGCCCCAAGGGACCTGTAGTAGGCGGCCCTCCTCTTGACATCCATCACCCTCTCATGAGCGGTCGGCAAGCTGACGCGCCCTGTCGATATTCTCTATATAGGGAATTTAAGCCTTAGTCCTGAAGGTACAGCCGAGGTAAATATCGGGCCTAACCGCTAATATAATTAAATTAGGTTTTTGCAGTTCTTAAAACATATAGTAAAATTTAAGTTCCTAAGAATATAAAATCCCCTGTTGACGCGACTTGGCCCAGCAGGACCAGGTAACCGTTTATCCCTGCGCCCTCACTCCAATCACTTTATGTTCAGTCATGGTCAGGCGCAGGGACTTGGGCCTCAGCCACCTGCCCCCTACTGAGGACAGGTGGGTCATGGGGCCCCTTCGAGCCCAACGGCATGGGGCTCACATCTCCGGCCCTCCTCAGGAGGTTATACAGGGCAACCACGTCCCTG
>CAYFFY010000098.1:0-2149 GCA_964342635.1 uncultured Desulfurococcales archaeon | reverse complement strand
AATCGCCCGAGGCCCAGGGGCTAGGGGCTTAGGCAGACCTTTGGTGGGGCCGGCCTGGAGGGTACGCGGCCCCGGTGTGGGCGGCGCTAGTTTATTGTAGTCCTTTAAGTGTCATCCTGTTGCACGGCCTAGCCTGAGGGATGGGGGATTCATGAGGTCCCTCGGCATAGACCCAGGGACCGGGAGCTTCGACCTGGCCCTGGTCGAGGGCGATAGGGTCGTCTGGGAGAGGAGCGTACCCACCGCCTCGATGGTCTCCGACCCAGGCGTCATAATGCAGGCCATAGAGGAGTCCGGGGCTGACGTGGTCGCGGCCCCGAGCGGCTACGGCGTACCCGTGACCTGGGCCGACGAGCTCAGGGACCCAAGGAGGTTCGCCTTCGAGGTCCTCCTGCTGAGCACCCCCTACCAGCTCGAGGCCGCCAGGGGGGAGGTAGGGGTGGGGGTCTACGAGGCCCTCGCGAGGGTCGTCGAGGAGCTGGCTAGGTCAAGGGCCAGAGCCGTCTTCGTCCCCTCGGTTGTCCTCCTAAGGTCGGTGCCTGCGTGGAGGAAGCTCAACAAGGTTGACATGGGGACCGCCGACAAGCTCGCCGCCGTCATAACCGGCATCTGGGGCCTGGCGAGAAGGGTCGGCAACCCAGAGGACGTAAGCGGGGTGTTCCTTGAGCTTGGGTTCGGCTACAACGCCGCGGTCTCCGTGCTTAAGGGGAGGGTAGTGGACGGCATAGGGGGCACCTACTCCTCCATGGGCCCCCTGACGGCGGGCGCCCTAGACCTCGAGGTCGTAAGCGGGGTCACCTCGTGGTCGAGGTTCGACGTCTACAAGGGTGGCCTCGTAGAGCTCTGCGGCTCCCCTGACCTCGCCTCGGCTGAGAGGGCGTACCTCAGGGGCGAGGGGCCGTGCGCCTCCGCGTTCGCCGCCTGGCTTGAGGGGGTAGTCAAGGACGTGGCGAGGGCCTCAGTGCCCCTGGGCAGGGAGGCCGGGACCGTCGTGCTGAGCGGGAGGTACTCTGGGCTCAGCTCCATCCTAAATGCCCTGAGGGAGGCCGGGCACGACTACGTGCTCGAGTCCCCGAGGCTCCCGGGCTCGAGCATAACCAAGCACGCGGCCCAGGGGTACGCTGCCATGGCAGCCGCGGCCGCCGGCGACACGAGGTCCCTCATAGCTGAGGTGGCGGATAGAGTGGGCGTCAAGGAGGCCTGCGGGACCGTCGTTGACTACCTGGTCCACCCATCCGCGGCCCCGTTCAGGGAGAGGGTCAGGAGGGCCTACGCGGAGACCGTCTCGAGGCCAAGGACGTGCTAGCGGGTCAGATGGCCCTCTCGAGGGCCTCAAGCCCCCTCTCGGCCAGCATCCTTCGCAGGGGGTCGGCGAGGTTCAGGCAGTCCCTCCCCCTCTCCACGAGCCCCATCCCTATCAGCCTCTCAACCGCAGTGGCCGGGTCCTTCACCCCCCTCTTCATGAGGTCCTGGGCCGCCCTCAGGTCGCCCACGCTGACCTCCTCAAGGAAGTAGAGCAGGGCCGCCCTCAGGTCGCCCCTCAGCTCCCTCGCCGCCTCGAGCAGCCTGTAGGCTGTTGACCTCCATTCCTCGGCCAAGGCAGATTATCCTCAGAGGGGGCGCCCCGCGCTGGCCTATAGGTGTGCGCTGTTGAGGGTCGAGGTCAACTATGAGAGGGCCAGGCGGCTTGGGTCAGTAATCGGTAACGCTGTGAGGGGGCTGAGGCCGGACCCCTTCGACGACCCCCGCTACTACGTGCCCTTAGACGCGCCGAGGAGGCAGGTGATGTCCTACTTCCTCGTCATGGTGGCCATGGACCACAGGCTGAGCAGGGGGAGGAGGCAGTACGAGGCCCCCGTAGGCGGCGAGGTCTACCACGGGGCTGACCTCCTGTACAGGCTCGGGACGATTAAGCTCAGGGAGGACCCTGGCTTCTTTGAGGCTAAGAGGCTGGCGAGGGTCACCGAGGATGAAGTGAAGGGGTGGCTCACCGTTAAGGGGGAGGGCGGCCCAGCCGCAGCCCCGCCTGACGCCGGCGTGAGGGCGGAGCTGCTGAGGGACCTCGGCGTGAAGCTCTCCTCGCTCTTCGACGGCGACCCCATGAACATCATCCTGAGGTCAGGGGGCTACCTTAGGAGGGGGGTAGGGG
>CAYFFY010000097.1:0-2152 GCA_964342635.1 uncultured Desulfurococcales archaeon | reverse complement strand
TAAGAAGCCCTCGAAAGCCTCGCGCCGGACGGCAATGGCGGCCAGGCGGGGCCCGCCCCTAGCGTTATACGCAGAGAAAGAGAAAACGGAAGTAACGGTAACCGCGATAGAGCCGTTGATGGCGGACGCCTCCCGTTGCCGCAGTTATGACTGTGGCCGACGTCGTAGGGGCCTGTGGAAGCGCCTGCGGCTACTGCCTGACTACCTTTAGGGCCTCCTCTGGCGCCTTGCCAAGGAACTTAACATTGAATGACGTGGCCAAGGCCTTGAGAACCTCTAAGTGTTCCTTGCGCCTGTAGGTTGGGGCGAGGACGTAGAGGGTGTTCGTCTCCTCGTCAAGGAACGTCCAGAGGGCGTTGCGACGATCCTTGATTAATGCAGCCATGTTCGACGCGTACTGCGAGGAGCTGGAATCGTTGGGTACCACGGCCTCGACGACCACCTCAATTCTATCAGCCCTATGGCAGGACCTGGGAAGTTTAGAGGCGTGAGGCAGGACGTTGGCTGCCACGACCTCAGGGATGACGCAAACATGCATCCGGGCGTTGTCTCTCACGAAGATGTAGACCCCTTCGTAGCGTTCGATCACCTTGTAGCCGGCACGGTCGAGCACTTCAGCTATCTTCTCGGAGACCCTCAAGAGCTCGCTGCTCTTGATGCTACTAAAGTCATTCCTTAGGTACTCATAGACGAACGGGTTCACCTTACAGTTCCACACGAGTCCCTCCACGTTGGCGTCCTTGCACAGGATCTCCGTCGTCGGGCCATAGCCGTAGAAGTAGCTAAGGAACTTTAAGTTACCGTCGTTGAGCAGGCTATTGAGCACGGACGCCTTGAGCTTGACTTTGTCCTTGAACAGGTTCTGCAGCACCGACTTCACCTCCTCCTCCTTGGGGACCTTGAGGAGGCCCGCGGCCCTGTCTGCGAGCGACTGAACTACGTCAAGCAAGTCGGAAAATATCAGGAGATATCGCATAAACGGGGGTGCCTCTGGTTGGTCCTCCTCAAGTGAGGTGTGAACGTAGAGGCTGACGCCGAGGAGGGTCTTGTAGAAGAGCTGCTCGACGTTGCCGACTTCGGATCCCAGCGCAGCCGAGACCAGGTCGGGTAGATCATCGACTAGAACAATTATCCCTGGACCCCCATAATTTGAAAAAGGTGGTGGTGGGGGTAAGTATAAATATATCTTAACAATAACTGCCGACGCTACTGAGAGCAGCTTGCGGTCGCCCTCGCTGATGCTGGCAAGCCTTCTCAGAGCCTCCTTCCTGACGTGCGGCTTTATGTAGCTCTCGTAGATGTGCTTAACGATATTGCTTAGATACTCTCTGGTCTCTTCTATAGAGTCTTTAAGCAGTAGGGAGGGTTCGTTCTCTATTTCATTTAACACGGGATTGATATCGCCCATGACCTTCTGCGCCGTAGCGTTACCAAAGGCAACTAACAGCGTTAACATGGCGTCGCTGCGGGCATCACTTAAATACTCGTTCACTACGTGGAAGTCTTCTACGAAGACGTCCCTGTGACGTGCGGGGAGGAAGAAGCTTTCGAAGTTCTGGTAATACACGTATAGGTACGTGAAGAGGCCTATGGCATGGGCGAGGTCCACGCTGGCCAAATTATATATGCGTCTCACGAGGGCGGTCTTCTTGAACCAAAACACTGGGACCGCCTCTAGGTCTGAGAAGGAAAAACAGATTCGCGTATTTAAGAATATCGCCTGCCCTTGGCCGCGCCGGCCGAGTGAACCACGAGGAGAGGAAGATATACCCGGTCGTCCTCAGGTCCCGGGCAGGCGACGAGCTTCACCTGGAAGTAGTAGGAGGGGCGGGGGACGCGGCCCTCGTGGAGCAGGGCTTCTCCGTGGTCGAGGCCGCCCTCAGAAGGCGGCTTGAGGCCTCGGGTCCGGCGCCAACCCAGACTGGGAGGGCCTGAGCGCCTTAGTTGGTGAGGTCGAGTCGGCGCTCATGGAGAGGTACTCCAGACTCGTGTCAATGGGAGTTGAGCCTGACGTTCAGCCTCCTCCTGGCCTCGGTCACCGGGGGCAGGCAGGCCTCTGCGTATTCGACGACGGGGGCCTCGCTAACCCCATGCACTAGAGCCCGGGGTACGCGTTATTGGGCAGGGGCGTCGTGACCGGGGGCCTCCTGGT
>CAYFFY010000096.1:0-2161 GCA_964342635.1 uncultured Desulfurococcales archaeon | reverse complement strand
CGTCAAGAGCACGCTGACCAGCGTCATTGTCGTCGGGGAGGAGAAGAAGTAGAAAGGTCTAAGCTCGATTTATTAATAAAAACTTTAAAAACATTCTTGATTTCCATGTGATCAGGAGTCCTTTTGCCTCGCACTCCTTATCGGCACGCCCGAGTGGTAGAGGTCGAGCCCTACGAGGCTCCTTCCGCCAGTCTCAAAGCCTATGAGGAGCCAGGCCGCCGCGGCCCCGGCCCCCACCAGGGCCACCGCACTCATCACAACGTACGAGGCCAGGAAGCTGCTAGCGAGGGCTGGCATGTAGGAGAGCAGGCCCGTTATCACGCCGGTGACTATCCACACCGTCCCCCTAATTATTGAGACGTAGAGGCCCCTGACGTTTGTCGGGAACAGCTCAGGCTCCAGCAGGGCTCTTGAGGCCCAGGTCAGCTCGAGGGCCACAAAGTTCAGGGCGAAGAGCGCGAGGACCAGCGTGGTCAGGCTGAACCCTGACAGGTAGGAGAACACCGCCAGGAGCACCCAGAGGACGGCCTGAAGGGAGAACGAGAGGACGGCAAACGACCTCCTCTCTATCCTCCCGCTCAAGTAGAGCCCCGCTAGTACGCCGATGATGGTCATGACGAACCCACCGACCATAGGCACGACCACGGTGGATGGCAGGCCGGACAGAGAGGCTCCACCGAAGAACGAGTAAGTGACGCCATAGGTTATGTAGACGAAGGCGACGTCCTGTGAGATGCCGAGAGCCAGCAGGGTCGCTATCCTTGCGCCGATGCCGGCGGTCGGCTCGACGGGTTTGGTCTGCTCGCCCTCTATGCTCCTCCAGGCTTCGTCGACGCTCATCGCGCCCTTCCTGACCGCTATCCAGGGGAGGCTCTCAGAGGCCTTGAGCCACGCCACGACGAGCGCTGCGACAATCGCTACATACATGATCAGGAGCGCGGTCTCCTCCTGAACGCCTGAGGCATTGAGGAGGAGTGGGATGAAGGCGAGGGCCACGCCGAGGTTCCCGAAGTTGGGGGCCAGGACGAGGAGCTTGCTCCTGTGCTCGGGCCTCACGCTCTCAGCTATAGCAACCAGGACGGGCGTCTCAAGCCCTATGGCAGCCATGCCGACGAGTGCCATTGAGACGATGATCAGGGAGAGCCCGAGGTGTGAGCTTGTCTGGGTCAAGCCAAGGTATATTGGCACGTAGAAGAGGAGTCCCAGGATCGTCAGGCCGCTCGCCACCAGGAAGGCCCTCTTCCTGCCGAACGTGTCCGTTAGGTAGCCGGCCAGGAACGCGCCAACGCCGCCAAATATGTAAGGCAGACTATAGCCGAGCCACTGGTAGTTGGAGGGCACTATGTTGCTGGCGTCGCTGACGGGCCCATAGCTCTCAGCTAGGCCGTACACTATCATGCCGAGCGAGAGGGCGATGAACATGGCCCACGGGAACCCTTTCCTGTAGGTGCGCTCCAAGCCTTCCACGGTTGGGGTGTCTCCCTGAAACCTTATAAGCAACCATAGACCCTTCTCCATGGATTTTTACTTAGTTAAGTAAAAGGTTCTTTTGGAAGAGTGATTAATACAAATTTACTTACCCGGGGTTTATAGCCTGGGCTTGCGACCGTCGTCGCAGGGATGGGCGAGGAGGCCCTAGTCACGGTAGCTATCGACGACACGGACAGCCAGTATGGGGGCTGCACGACCCACCTTACCGGCATCCTGCTCTACGAGCTTCGCGGCAGGGCGAAGCTAGCCGACTACCCTCTCCTCGTGAGGCTTAACCCAAACATACCGTGGAAGACCAGGGGCAACGGGGCCACCGTCCTCAGGCTCCTGTACAGGGGTGACCCAGGGGACCTGCTCGAGCTTGCCTGGCAACTTGCCCAGGAGTACACGACCCCCAGGCCTCCCCTTCCGGGCAAGTCCCCAGGCGTCGTGGTCGCCGAGGGCCGCGTCTGGGAGCGCGGTGTCCTTCGTGACATCTACCTTCAGGCCCTAAGCGACGTAGTAACGAGGGACCTTGCCGTGAAGGCCCTAGAGGCCGTAGGAGCCTCTTACAGAGGGGGAAGGGGCGTAGTCGGGGCCGCCGCCTCCCTGGCTGCCCTAGCCCCGAGCGACCCCTACACCTTCGAGCTGACATTCTACAGGCGGCCCGAGGCCTGGGGGACCCGCAGGT
>CAYFFY010000095.1:0-2195 GCA_964342635.1 uncultured Desulfurococcales archaeon | reverse complement strand
TCTCGGCCTCCACCCAGCCGAGGGCCAGGAAGAGGTCGTGGACGTCCTGGGCGTAGACGTGGTAGACCCCGTACCTGTCCACGACCACCTTGACCGGCTTATATAGCCCTGGGATCCTCAGGGCCTCCGACACGACCCTGGCGTCGAGGGAGTACCCGTAGACCCCGCTCTGCGGGTTTGACGCCGCGAGCAGTACCGAAATGGGCGGGACCGAGGAGGCGACCATTATGAGGGCGATGACGATGAGGCCGAGGGCCAGGGCCCCGTAGTCGGCCTTCCTCAAGGGCTCACCTGCTCAGGCCTACGCCGTCGTCGCGTATAAGAACGATGCCGAGAGGCGCAGATAACGGGCCCACGATTAAGGTTTAAATCCTACCTTAGTTTCTGGGGCAGAACTCCCACCAGGCCGGGAGCGGCCACACGGCACGTTTTGGCACCGTTACGCAGGTTTGCCCCAGGCGCCTCTCCAACCGCCTCGCCGCCCCTGAGACGGCCTGTGCGTCTATGGCGGCACGGTCCTCAGAGGGGCCACGAGGTCCCCCGCCGCAACCCGTCGGCGGCCTCGCCCCTCGGGTTCAGGGGCCCCATATGGCCCACCAGACGGACACATACTAAGGTATTATTAGCCCTCGGCGTGCGCGTGCCCGGTGCCCGGCCTGTCAGGACTCAGCCCCCTGGGCCTTGCCCTGCTGACGGTCGGCGTCAGCGCCAGCGGCGCCCTCTCCCCTGGCCCTCTCTCGGTCTCAGCCGTCGCCCTCGGGGCCAGGGGCTCCTGGGCCTCAGGTCTCAAGGAGGCCCTGGGCCACATGACCTTCGAGCTGCCGTTCGTCATAGCAATAGGCCTGGCGCTCGCTGAGCTCAGGGGCGCGCTGTCAGGCGGGCCGGCGAGGCTAGTCCTTGGCGTTGCCATGGCCGCCTTCATAGCGTTCTTCTCTGCCGAGACAGTAAGGGACGGCGTATCGGCGATCAGGCGAGGCCCCGCCCTTGACCCCCCTAGGGGGGCCACCGCGGCCTACGGCCCCTACGTGACCGGCCTGGCCCTCACCGCCTTGAACCCGTTCTTCCTGCTCTGGTGGCTCACGGTCGGGCTCGTGCTCGTGAGGGCGGCCGGGGAGCTGGGCCTCGCCTACGGCTACGCGGTCATGTACCCCAGCCACGTCTGGATGGACTTCGCGTGGCTCGCGGCCCTGGCGGCCGTCGGCCAGGGCGGCAGGAGGGCCCTCGGCAGGTGGTACGGCGCCCTACTCGTCGTCCTCGCCGTCGTCATGCTCGTGGCGGGACTCTACGCCCTTGGGGCCCTGCTGCTGTCCGCCTGACCTCTAGCCGCAGGGCCTGCTCACGGGTGAAACCCACTGGGAATGATTAACCCCTTTAGCCCACCCCTTTAAGTTCCACCACTCATATATACTTCCACAAAACAGAGGAACCGGTTGAGCCCATGCCCTCCGTCGGCAGGGTCCTGGGACTCCTGGCCGTCCTCGCCCTAGCGGTCGTCCTGCCCGTACAGGTGAGGCCCCACCAGGCAAGCGCCGTTGTCACGTACCAATACCCCAGGCTGCACTACCCGAGGGTTCACGTCAAGGGCGCCGGCGTCACCTACGACCTCAACTGGGCGGGGTACGCTGACGTGCTGCCGCACTTCTCAATACTGACGGTCAACGCGAGCTGGATAGTGCCCACCGTGACGTGCGGCTCTAAGACCACATACGTCGCCGTCTGGGTCGGCATAGACGGATTCAACGACAACACTGTTGAGCAGACGGGCATACAGGTCCAGTGCTCGGGAGGCAAGGCGTACTACAGCGCCTGGTACGAGTTCTACCCCGCCTCACCGAAATCGGCCCCGTCAAGCGACGTAGTTAAGCCTGGAGACAAGATAGTGGCCTGGGTCGTCTACAACCCGAGCACGAACGAGTACAGGACCGTGCTCGTCGACGTGACAGAGAGGTGGAACTACACATCGCCCTGGACCTCGGTCAGCGGCGCCCTTGACGACAGCGCCGAGTGGGTCGTCGAGAGGCCCGCCATAGGGTACAGCCTGACCACGCTGGCCGACTTCGGGAGGGCCTTCTTCAACGTGAACTTCACCAACATAACGCCTCTTGGCGACTTCTACCTCAGGCTCACGAACGGCTCAGTGGGCAACATATCGTCGTTCAACTACACCGCCATGATAATGGTCAACAACAAGGGCC
>CAYFFY010000094.1:0-2216 GCA_964342635.1 uncultured Desulfurococcales archaeon | reverse complement strand
AGGACCTCGTGCATGTAGAGCAGGCCGTGGCTCGAGGTGGCCGTGAACGCCCTTATCCCGGCCGCCGCGGCGCCTAGGGTGGCGGCCATTGCTGAGTGCTCGCTCTCGACCCTGACCATCTTGGCCTCGAGCTCCCCCTTCTCAACCATCTCGGCCAGCCTCTCAACTATCGTGGTCTGCGGCGTGATCGGGTAGGCGGCTACAACCTTGACCCTAGCGAGCTTGGCCGCCTCAGCGACCGCGTGGTTAGCGGTCAGCGCCTTCTGAGTCATGCGCTACCACCCACCTCAGGCACCATCTCTATCGCGCGGGTCGGGCACACCTCAGCGCAGATCCCGCAGCCCTTGCAGTAGTCGTAGTCCACATACACGTAGTCGTCCTCCCTCCTCAAGATGGTGTCCTCAGGGCAGTAGAGCCAGCAGAACAGACACTTTATGCACTTATCAAGGTGGACGACGGGCCTCTCGGTCCTCCAAAGGCCCGTCTTACCTGAGGACCCGGGCTCCGGATATGATATTGGTGCAGCCCAAAACGTCTTGGGCTCCTCAACCACCGCCAGCTGGGAGGCGCGGCTCAAGCTATCCCCCACGTGTACCCGTCATTGCATACCGAACGGTGCCTTAAATAATGTTTATATGTACCGACTGCATTTTTCCTGTTAGGCCCACAGTTAACAGGGTTTGGTCTCGTTGAATGACCTTACGGCGGCCTCCCCGTTGGACCTGGCAAGACTGGGCGAGGAGAAGTACTCGGATATTGCCTTAACGGTCGAGTCTATGCTCACTATGCCGGTCGCCTTGCTCAGGGCCCCCAGCATGGCGGTGTTCACTGTCGGCCAGCCGCTCACGACCAGGTTTAGCTCCTTGGCGATCCTGGTCGCGTCAACGCAGTGCGTCCTGAAGCCTGGGAACGGGTTCTTGTCAACCGGGGAGTTCATCACGACGATGCCCCCCGGCTTCAGACCGTGGGTCACGTCGACGATCTTTATGAGCTCGTAGTCAAGCACGACCACCACGTCGGGGTTCACGACGCTCGAGTGAATCTGTATCGGCTCGTCGGAGACCCTGGCGTAGACCTCAACTGGGGCCCCCCTCCTCTCTGCCCCGAAGTTAGGTATGGCCTGGGCCCACTTGCCCTCGAGGAGAGCGGCCCTGGCGAGTATCGTTGCCGCTGTGACTGCCCCCTGCCCTCCCCTGCCGTGAAACCTGAGCTCCAGGTACAAGGGGTTCCCCTGTTCTGCCTCCAGGAGGGGGCGATAATATACGCTTCAAATCGTCTTTGAGTGGGCTCCACAGGAAATAAAGGGGTCCTTTTAAGTGCGGTTGACGCATGACCCCTCACACCCCTCGGCTTCCTCTGCAGGATCCGCACGTGCCCCTCTAGAGGGGGTCGTGGATTACGTGATAAAAAGTGTAATAGCTAAGCTAAATTGTAGCAATAATTTAGAGTTACCTTTATACAAACTAGCTTTAAGCAAACGAGCTCTCGCAGCAGGCGGGGGCGCCGCGTCATACTCTGAATTCCACAGGAAGTCGAGGGGTGAGCTAGATGGCCCCACCAGTGGGTTCCACAGGAAGCCAGGGGGTGTTAACTGGGGGGTACACGTGCAGGCTCGTAGACCCTCAACACGAAACCGAGGTCAATGTTGATGGGCAGGCCGCGCAGCGTCGGCAGGGGCGCGCCCAGGGGCGTCAGGTGCCTTAGCCTGCCCTGCCTTGGGAGGTAGGTGCCTGGCATAAGTCCCCTAGGCACACTTACGAGGACCGCGGCGTCCTCTGGGGCACGCATCCCGCACCTGGGACACCTGAACCCCTTCCCCCTGCCCAGGCTCTCCATGGTTGACCCATCCCTGGGGCACCTGGGCGGGATCCTCAACGTGAGCCCGGAAACCCTTAGGACCCTCATGAGCTCGGCGGCCAGCGTGGGCCCCTCCCCCTGGGGCACCGGCCTCACACCGCCCCCAACCTCAACCTCGTCCCCGGGCGCCAGCAGCCTGGCGGCCGCCCTAAGGGGTCCCGTCTCCCTGAAGAAGGCCACGTCAACATCGCCGTACTTCGTTGCGACCCTGACGAAAACGTGGCCCCCGGCCCTTACCCTGGGAGCTGACGCAACAACGCCCCTCAGGAGGACCGACCTGTATGGGGCCGGCCTTGCGTCCCTAAGGTGGAGGCCCGTGTGCTGGTTTGACCTGTAGAGCACCGCGAAGTGGGGCGGCT
>CAYFFY010000093.1:0-2251 GCA_964342635.1 uncultured Desulfurococcales archaeon | reverse complement strand
CTCCCTCAGCTCCTGCTTCACGTTCTCGAGGCCGCCTATGTCGTCCCAGTGGACCTCGGGCACCTCAACCTCGATCTCCCTAAGCCCGCTCGGCGTGATCTCCTTGAAGGCCATGAGGAAGTCGCCCATGGTTACAACCATCTTCTCGAGTACCTCGGCTGGAATCCTCTCCTGCTCTATGTCAATCTCCGGTAGGTACCTCCTAAGGGCGTGCATGGCGGCCTCCCTTGCGAGGGCTGCCAGGTCAGCCCCCGTGTAGCCCTTCGTCATCTCTGCCAGCTTCTCAAGGTCAACGTCCTCGGACAGGGGCATGTGCCTCGTGTGTATCTGAAGTATCTCGAGCCTGCCCTGCTTGTCGGGTATGGGTACCTCTATCTCTCTGTCGAACCTACCTGGCCTCCTCAGGGCGGGGTCGAGCGCGTTCGGCCTGTTTGTAGCCCCTATCACGATAACCTGTCCCCTTGCCTCAAGCCCGTCCATGAGGGCCAGGAGCTGTGCCACGACCCTCCTCTCTACCTCGCCTACCACCTCGTCCCTCTTGGGGGCTATCGCGTCTAGCTCGTCGATGAATATTATCGCAGGGGCGTTCTTCTTGGCCTCCTCAAATATCTCCCTCAGCCTCTGCTCGCTTTCGCCGTAGAACTTGCTCATGATCTCGGGCCCGTTTATGGCGATGAAGTAAGAGTCGCTCTCGGTGGCGACGGCCTTGGCGAGCAGCGTCTTCCCGGTGCCCGGCGGGCCGTAGAGCAGTATCCCCTTGGGCGGCTCAATGCCGAGCCTCTGGAATATCTCGGGGTGCCTAAGCGGCAGCTCGACGAGCTCCCTTATCCTTGCTACGACGTCGTGGAGACCTCCTATGTCCTCATAGGTAACCTTTGGTATCGAGGTTGTGCTGACGGGCCTCTCTAAAACGTCGACAACGGTCTTCTCAGTTATTATGACGGGCCCCCTCGGCCTTGTATCTATAACAACCAACTGTACGGCCTGCCCAAGGACCGGGACCGGTATGGTGTCGTTCTCTATGACGGGGGTCCCCACGAGCTTCTTCTTCACGTACCTCTTGAAGCTCTCATCTATTGATATCGAGTGCACGGTAGGGGCGAGCCTAACCCTGGTGGCGGGCTTGGGTACGACCTTTCTCACTATCACTTTATCCCCTATGTTGGCTTCTGCGTTCTTCCTGAGGTTCCCGTCCATCCTTATTATGTCCAACCCCATGTCCTCCGGGAGCGCCGGCCAGACTATTGCCACCGTCTTCTTCTTTCCCTCTATCTCGACAACGTCTCCTGCCTCGACACCGAGCTCTTTCATTATATCGGGGTCTATGCGAACCCTCTTCCTCCCAGCGTCCTTCGGCTTGGCCTCGGACACCCTCAGGACTACGTCCTTTGTCTGAGATGGAGGCGACTGCTGCGTTGGCTCAGACACCTCAGTAAGCGCACCTCCGCCGAGACCCGATTTATCCAGGGCTAATAAAATGTCGCACATCTCATATTGTCCATTTTAAACAAACAAATTTAAAATAAGAAATGACACTTTTAAATCTCCTCTACCTAGGAGCAAGAGGTGCCTAGGACGTCAACGACAAAGACGGCGCTTAACCTGACGGACTATTACGTCGTAAAGTGGGACCCAGAGAAAGACCGTGAGGAGGGCCTGAGGAAGATGCTCGTTGATGCCTTCAGAAAGGGGGTCAAAAGGGTGGCAGTCATAGTCGCTTCTGAAGACGTAGGCTACATGGAGAGGGCTAGGGAGGTCCTGTCGGAGTTCATAGCCCAGACCATAGTGATATGGAGGGAGAAGGAGGTGATGCCTGAGTGACGTTTGAGATCGTTATAACCACCGATAGGAGCATGATGAGCGACCATCACCACCACGAGTTCCTTGGCTTCATGACCACGGGCCCCGCCTTCGGCGTGCCTGAGAGGGTGTGGAGCTGGATAGCGGCCCCAAGCCCGAAGGTTGACAGGGAGGGCAGGCCGAAGGTAGCTCCCTACGGGCTTAGGAAGATAGAGGCGGCCCTCGTAGACGCAGGCTTCAACGCGGCTGTCGTGGATCCAGATCACCTAAAGAAGCACCTCGACACCATGAAGGTGCTAATGATAGGCCCCCACGATTTCTTCCCCTACGGGCCGCCTAGCGGTGAGTGGTGGACGATACCGGGCAGGGAGCTTTTCAATAGGGTGAGCTTCAGGAGTTTCATGGAGGCCCCCGCCGTTAGGGAAGCGAAGAAGAAGGGCGTCAAGATAAT
>CAYFFY010000092.1:0-2255 GCA_964342635.1 uncultured Desulfurococcales archaeon | reverse complement strand
AAGCGCCCTAGGCCCAGGGGTCCCCGCGTCCGACGTTGACGCCGCCATGAGGAGGGCCGCGAGGGAGCTGGGGGTTGACAACCTCCTGAGGCACCACACGGGCCACGGCCTGGGGCTTGAGCCCCACGAGCCGCCCTTCCTCGACGTCGGCTACAGGGAGCCGCTGAGGCCAGGCATGGTGGTCACCGTTGAGCCCGGGCTGTACGTGCCTGGCCTCGGGGGATATAGGCACAGCGACACCTTCCTCATAACGAGGGATGGGGCCAGGAGGCTCACCAACTTCCCCGAGGAAATAGACGAGCTGACGGTTCGAAGGTAAAACTGCCACGTATCAAAGCGCAGGTGCTATACTCGCCGTCGACCATTTGTCGGCTGGCTAGACTGACGCGGGGTCGGGATCCTGGCGGCCCGCTCGTTGTGCCATCTCTCGAGGTCCAGTGGGGAAAGCCTCCTCAGGACCGCCTCGACGTCGTACTCAGCCCTGCCGTGGGTGAAGGCGGGCCCCATTACTTCCCCGGCCTGCCCATGACTAGCCAAACAGCCTGGGGAGCTCGTCACTGCTCACTATAGTCGCCCCGTAGACCTTCCTGAAGTAGTCCTCCCACTGCTTGTCAATCATTGCGGCCACGGCGTCCCTGACCACGGCGACCCTGTACCCCCTGAAGAAGGCGTCAGCCGCCGTGTGCCTCACGCATATGTCCGTCGTCAGGCCGATCAGGACTACCGTGTCCACCCCGAGCGACCTGAGCACCTGGTCCAGAGGGGTCCCGTAGAAGCCGCTGTATGAGTGCTTCTCGAGCACGTACTCCCCCTGCCTCGGCGCCAGCTCATCGATCACCTGGGCGCCCCACGTCCCCTTCATGGCGTGTTGTCCCCACAGCGGCACCTCTATGTCGGTCGGGTAGTGAGCGTCGTTGACGTAGATTACCGGCCAGCCCCTCGACCTGAAGTACTCGAGCACCCTCCTCGCCGGGCCGACCGTGGCCTCGGCCTCAGGGGTCTTGAGTGCCCCGTAAACGAAGTCGTTAAGCATGTCAACTATAACCAGGGCGGGCCTCACCTGACCCACCTTGGAGAACGGCCGTTCCCAAGGCTATTAACCCTTGCCAGTGCCGCGTATATGCCCGGGGCCCCGCTGAAAGGGGGGCGGGCTTGGTCAGGCCCCTCTACGGCCAGGGACTGCTGATAGTGCAGAAAGACATGATCAGTTACGTTATAGTCTTCGACTACGAGGACGAGGAGATGGAGTACTACGGCCTGCTCTCGGCGGGTGGCGATCAGCTGAGGCGTGAGGAGGAGAGGCTTAGGGCGGAGATGCAGTCCCAGCTAGACTGCGAGAGGGTCATAATAAACGGCGCTCAGGTGAGGCCCGTAGTTAGGGCGGCCAGGGTCGAGGTCAGGGGCGAGCCGAGGAGGTCCTCGGCTACCTTCATAGCCGAGATCCCCTGGACCCCGAGGCAGGGTGTCAACGTCTACGAGGACTTCTACGAGCCCGACGTGGCGGGCTACGACTACGTGGTGTACTGGTCGTTCCCGAGGTGCGCCGCCGTGAGGTCCTACGAGATGCCGGGAGAAGTCAGGCTACACGATAACGTCCTCGAGGTCCGGGTAAGGAGGGGAGCCAGGCTCGACGGCTACGAGTCCATAGCCTTCGAGCTTCCCGGGGGCTGCCCGGCCTCCTAGGCGAGGGAGACCGGGACGCCTAGCCTCGCGGCCACCTCGGCCTGCCTGGAGTCGGCCGTGACCAGCTCTGCCCTGAGGCTGAGGGCGGCCACGACGAACAGGGCGTCCTGCACAGTTATGTCCTCCCTTGATGAGAGATCTAGGGCCTCTTCGAGGAACCCCCTTGAGCTCAAGAAGTAGAGGCCCTGGGATCCGTCGAGGATTGATGACAGGGCCCTCCTGGCGGCCTCGGCGGTGAGCCTTGCGGACCTAACCCTCCTGGCGAGGGCGTTGGCGACCTCGACGACGGCGACGTCAAGCGTGTAGGACCCCTGTATGAGAGGCGCCACTCTCTCCCACCCCTCCTCGCCGGCCAGGTACTTGACAAGGGCTGATGTGTCGAGGAGCCTCGGGCCCGAGCCGCCCGAGATCGGCGGGAGTATCGAGAGGAAGTCGCCGTCGCTGAGCCTGGCCCGGGTCAGGGATGAGGCGTCTAGGGTCCTGCCGTTGAGCAGCACGAGCACCCTGCCCGACAGGGCGGACTGGAGCCTTGGGCCGTGCCTCCTCACAAGCTCCCTTATCACGTCCTCGAC
>CAYFFY010000091.1:0-2289 GCA_964342635.1 uncultured Desulfurococcales archaeon | reverse complement strand
AAGCAGAAGACGGCATACGAAATCATGCCTAGTCTCGTGGGCTCGGAAATGTGTATAAAAGACAGCCTGAGGTTCCTGCCCGCCGACCTCCTGAGGGTCCTCGACTCCCCCTCGTTCCTGTCAAACGTGATAGGCGACCCCTTCATGGACGGCCTCAGGGCCTCCCTCTACATCTCCGTCGCCCTGGTCGCCGTGGGGGCGGTGCTCTCGTTCATGAGGGGCGGCAGGTACGTCTACGAGGAGCACGGGGGGCCTCGCGGCCAAGGGGAGGGCTGAGGGCCCCATCCCCTTATTACCCTCGGCCATCCCGAGACGACCGGTGGACCCTTGAGCCTGCTCAGCGCCCTGGGGGTCAGCCTGTCCTCCCCAGCCTCCATAGCGGTCACGGTAATAGAGTTCATACTGGGCCTCGCGGCCGGCTTCGTGCTGTTCAAGGGCCTCAAGTACATACTGGGGTTCTTCCTGGTGCTGATAATAGGCGACCTGCTTAACGTCTGGAGCGTGTCCTCCCTCAACGTCAGGTCCCTCGTCAGCGGGAACGTGAACGTTACGGAGGTCGAGCAGACCGTCAAGTCCCTCGGGCCCTATCTGGCGGTGCTCCAGCCCATATTCGGGAGCGTCGTGGTGCTGGTAGGGTTCATCATAGGGGCCGCCATAGCGTTCCTGAGGTGAAGGGCAAAGGGGGGCCCAGGACCACCAGGGCCTTTTTTACGCCCCTTAGAAGAAGGTCACCTAACTATTATCACGGTCACGGGGGCGTTCGCTACGACCGCCATGGCCGTTGACCCTATGTTCACGTCGCTCACCGTCAGCCCCCTGGCCCCCATTATCACGGCGTCGTACTTCCCGCTCCCGACCTCCCTCAGCACCTCGTTGGCCGGGCTCGTTGCCTCGTCGAGGCTCACGGCCTTGAACTGGAGGGGCGCCCTGCCCCCGACCCTTGCCTCGACCGCGGACCTGATCCTGGAGGGGTCGCCTCTGGTGGCCGTGAGGACTGTTATCCTTGACCCGTACCTCCTGGCGAAGTCAACGGCCAGGTCTAGGGCCTTCATGCTGCTCTCCGAGCCGTCGACCGGCACCAGCACCTCCCTGAACCAGAAGCTCACGTAGTACGTCGGCTCGGTCAAGCCAGCCACCCCCTCATAACGCCGAGGGCCTGGTCTGTAAGCTTTATCGTCCCCTCCCTGTCCTGGAGGCCGCTGACAGCCCTTATCGCGTCCACGTTCTCCGGGACCACCACTGACTCCTGGTGGACCGCGTACATGAGCGAGACCTCGTCCCCGCCCGCGCTGACGGACTCGGGGAAAACCATCACCTCAGGCATGTCGCCCCTCTTCCTACCGAGGTCCCTGCCTATCTCAAACAGGTGCGCGGTGCCCTCGACGGCCAGGCCTGGGGGTATCAGGAGCACCCTCGGCGTCGTGGCGAGGGCCTCTATCACGTCGTCCCTCCTGACGGGGCCGTCGAAGTAGACGTAGAGGAGGTGCAAGTGCATCAGGGTCGTGGGGGCGACAACCGCCATGGTGAATATGTCTAGGTCCCTCAGGACGGTCCTCACGTCCCTGGCGTGGTGGCTCGGCGACTTAGCGGGGTTTGGCAGGACCGCGTTTATGGGCCCCCTCCTCACCTCCTTGGTGTCCGCGGCCCTCCTTATTATGACGGCCCTCACCCTCCTCACCCTTCCCGCCCTCGAGAGGGCGCATATCGTCCTGAGCAGCGACGTTGTGTTGCACGACACCACCCTCACGAACCTCCTGTTGACGGCCTCCTCGTAGTTGCAGAGGGTCGAGAAGGAGACCTCGGCCACCTCAGGCTCCTCGCCGCCCTGGAACACGGCCCTGACCCCGGCCCTCTCGTACATGGGCCTGTACTTGGCCCCAACGCCGTCAGGGGTCGCGTCGACGACCACGTCGGCCCTCGATATCATGTCCTCGACGGTCCCCGCAGCCCTGACCCCGGCCCTCTCGAAGGCCTCCTCGGAGCCGGCCGGCACGAATATCGGGATCCCTGACCTGACCGCCCCCAGGGCCTCATAGGAGGGCCTCGTCTTGGCGACGCCCACGAGCTGCATGTCCGGCTGCAGCCTGACTGCGTCAGCCACCCTCTTGCCTATGGTGCCGTACCCGTTGACTGCCACCCTGATCACTTCGCCCCCACCCCCTTAGCGAGCGCCTCTATGGCCGGAAGCGGCCCGCCCGGCCGGAAGACCCGCATGGCGCCCCCCCCCGGTGATATTTGTACCCTGGACCCCGCCTCCGGCCCCACCTCCCCGGCCACGCCCCCCCTATG
>CAYFFY010000090.1:0-2327 GCA_964342635.1 uncultured Desulfurococcales archaeon | reverse complement strand
CCTCTCCATGGGCCTCCTGGTCGGCAGGGGGACGTAGTAGGAGAAGCCCACCCTCGCGTTGAACTCGTAGTCCTCGCCGTAGTTGAGGTCCCTCCAGCCTCCCCTCGCTATGGCGTACTCCCTCTGGGCGAGCCACTTGAACGGGTTAGGCGCGCCCTGGGCCGCGCCCCACTCTATGCTCCTGTGGAAGTACTCGTTGTACTCGTCGTCGAGGTCGAAGTGCGCCGCGTAGCTTCCTTCTGGGCACTTGCGCAGCGCGTAGTTCCTCCCAAGGCCCCTCGACGAGCCAGGTAGTCTATAGACCTTCAAGTTGTAGTCTTTGGAGATCTCCAGCAGCCTTTCGTAAGTTCCATCTGTGGAGCCTCCGTCCACTATCACCATCTCGGCGTCGGGCCTGTACACGCTCCATATCGAGCGCTCGAGAGTATCGACAGAGTTGAGCACAGTGCCGTAGAGACATAGCCGTGTCAAGATTTTGGGGCCTAGCTTTCTATCGCCGCGACCTCCTTAAAAGCTTCCGGGGCCCCTTCCTCCTGCCAACCTGCACAGGGTATAATGCGGCGGTTAGGGCCTAAAGGGCTGCATAAGATTATGGGCGTCGGCCCTCAGTCTCCTCTGCAGAGAGATGGCGCCTCACTATCTCCGCGACCAGCTCGCTTACTCCTGCCACCTTCCCTTCAGCCTCCCTCCTCAGCTACTCCCAGAGGTCGTTGTTAGGGAGCTCCACGCGCCTGCTATCGTCCCCACCCAACATCCACTCCAGCCTCGACACCTCGCCGAGCAATTTTCTCTGGGTCCTCTCCCCCGTTCGTGACCCCGTAAACGACCTTCCTGCGCCTCAGAAAGAACGGAACGTATGACCTCCGAACGAGCCCCTGCTGCCTAAGCCTCTCAAGGTGGTGTTGCAGGTTCCCCTTCATCACCTTGACCCGAGCCTCGCGAGCCCCTGTTGAGGTCAGTGAACGACATCTCGTCAGAGACATACAGCAGCGTCAGCACGTAAGCCTGAAGCCTTCCCTCAAGCGACAGCCTTCATCCAACAGGTCGACGAGGTCCGTGACCGCAACTATGACGTACGAGCCACCAGGGTCCAGGAAGGCGACTATGGAGAAGGCCCCGTTGTGCAGAGTCGCGGCCGGCACCTCACCTCTCACAACTATGTTCTAGTCAACCATGCTGTGCAGGCACTACACCTCCGTCCTCTACGGCTTCAGCGTGTTAAGGCGGAACCTTGGATACAGCGAGGCCGCCCCCGTTGTCGTGACCGCCTTCTCCCTTATGGTCATCTACCTGGCAACGAGGGGCATAAGGGTGTGAGGAGGCGACCAGGGCCCGCTTCTGCATGCCATAGTTGACTCATAAACTCATTATGGCTATTATTGCCTTTTGCCTCCGGAAGGGCCACCAGGGACCGGTGCTCCTTTAACGTCCCGACAATCACGGTAAATGGACGCCATGAAGGCAACGTGGCCCAGATGGCTTGCCGTATACGTTGTGAGCCAGGCTGCCCTATACTTCACCGTCAAGGGTTCACTGGCATCCCTTGGCCCCGCCCTCTTCCTGCCGGTCTACCTGCTCGGCAGCTCGGCACTCCTCGCCCTGGTCTCAAGGGGAGGCGTCAGGGTCTCACGGGACGTCGTAGCGCTCGGCCTTATGCAGGCTGCAAGCGCCGCCCTCTGGCTCTCCGGCCTTTACCTCCTGCCCCCTGCCACCTCCGCCTCCCTCAACTTCCTGATGCCCTTCGTGGCGGTGGGGCTCTCGTCAGCCCTCATGGGCGAGGGCCTGGGGGCCTGGGAGGCCGCGGGCGCTGCAGTAGGGGGAGCGGGGGTCGGGCTATACGCGGTTGCGAGCGTGAAAGGGGCGAGGAGCGGGCTCGGGGTAGCCCTCACGCTGGCCAACGCATTCGCCTGGGCCGCCTACAGCGTGTACTACAGAAGGTTCAGGGACGCTGACCCCGCCAGGCTTAACGCCACCTCGCTGATGTTTGCCGGCCTCGCCTCCCTCCCGGCCGTGGCCGTGGGCGTTAGGTCAGGCCTCCCCTCCGCCGACACACGGGCGTTGGCCTACCTGGTCGGTGCACTGGCCTCCTCAGCCCTTGGGTACGCTAGCTGGACTGGCCTCATGAGGTCGACAAGCGTGGCCAGGGCTACGCTCTCTAGCTACGCCGTGCCCGCGTCCATAGCTGCCCTCCAGACGGCCCTCGGCCAGCCCGTCTCGCCCCTTCAGGCCCTCGGCCTCGGGGTCATGGTCCTTGGGGCCTCCATAGCCTTCAGGGAAGGGAGGCACACTAGCTCACAAAGCTTTATATCTGCTACCTGAATAAGTCG
>CAYFFY010000089.1:0-2382 GCA_964342635.1 uncultured Desulfurococcales archaeon | reverse complement strand
ATATAGGAGGCGCTCACCGACCTGAGGGCCCTGAGAGCCAGGTCCTGCGTCACGACGTCGCTCAGGGCCTGGAAGTAGAGGTCCCTCAGGGACCTCTCCTCCCACAAGGGGCCCTCGGCGACCACGACACCCGGCGACTTGTCGGGCAGCGGGGGCCTCGGGCTCGTGTACTCCTGGGCCAGCTGCCAGGCGAGCTCAAGCAGGTCGCCCGGGTCGCCCTTATACAGGAGCCTGAGGGCCGTGGCCCCGTTGCCCCTCGTCTTCCACGGTATGTTGGGGTTGAGCCTGACGAGGAGGGGGTAGTCGGCGAGCCTCGCCCTACCGCGCAGCTCATAAAGGAGAATGCCGGTCAGGTGCGTCGTGCAGCCCCCGAACTGGCTGTCCGTGTCGTCAATCGCTACCGTGACTAGGGCCTCCTCCCCCATACCAACGCCGTGACCGTCGTCCCGGGGGCTATAAACCCCAGGTAAGTTAAGGGATATTGATAAGCGCCGCTAAACAGCTTTTTACTTGATTAAGTAAAAATTCATGGAGGTGGTACTATAGTAGCTTATAAGGTTGCAAGGGGATACTCCAACCGTGGAAGGCTTGGAGCGCACCCCCAGGAAAGGGTTCCCTTGGGCCACCTTCGCGGCCCTTTCATTGGGCATGATAGTCTACGGCCTAGCCGAGAGCTACGGGCCCGTCAGCGACGCCAGCAACATAGTGCCCTCCAACTACCAGTGGCTCGGCTATAGTCTGCCTTACATATTTGGCGGCGTTGGCGCGTTCCTGGCCGGCTACCTAACGGACACGTTCGGCAGGAAGAGGGCCTTCCTGGTGGCGAGCGGCCTGACGATCCTGGGACTCCTCTTCTACGTGCCAATATACCTTGGCTTGACCCAGACAAGCTCACACCTCGGGCTCTCCCTGATCATCGTCTCAATGGCACTCGTCGGCATGGCTGCCATAGGGCTTGAGACGCCCGTCCTGGTTGCTATAGCTGAGAGCGTGAGGCCCGAGCACAGGAGCAAGCTCCTCGTCCTGGCCCCCAACTTCGGGAACCTCGGCGTGGCCCTCGCATTCATCCCACTCCTCCTCCACGCCTCAGGCGTTCAGGAGGAGACCGCGCTCCTGCTCATGTATGTAGCGATTGTCGCAGCGCTTGTTGTGGCCTGGCTCAAGGCCTCTGAGAGCCTCCCCTGGATGGCGGTCAGGAAGGGCGCAATGAGCGTCGACGAGGCCTGGAGGAGCGTCGAGGGCGAGCAGGCCAAGCCAGTCGAGCCGACCGCCGGCATCGGCGCAAGGATAGCGACCCTGCTGGCCCTCGGCATCTCACAGGACGTCGCCTTCGTCTACATAACCTACGGCGTCACCTACTCGTTCTTCAGCAACGCCTCGCTGTTCGGCCTGCCGTCCACCGTACTCGTGCCGATGGTCGGTGGGTTCGTCATGACCATCATCGGCGTACTGGCGGGGCTCTACTTGAGCGGGAGTATAGAGAGGAGGTTGTTTGCCGTCCTCTCGTTCTCCCTTCAGGCTGTCCTCTGGGCGATCCTGGCGGTGTTCTCCTACCTGTCAGGGTTCAGCCTGACCATGCTTGTCCTCGCGCTCTTCGCCCTGAACTTCGTGGCCCTCGAGCTGACCTGGGCCTCAAGGGCCCTGCTGGAGCCTGAGCTGTTCCCGACAAACGTCAGGGGCCTCTACGTCTCAATAGTTAGGGGGACAGTGTGGATAGTCACCGGCGTGATAACGGGCCTGCTCTCCTACATGCCAGCCCTCACTAGCAGCTTCCTGGCCTCAGCCGTCGTGATGGGGGCGGTGGCCCTAGTGGGCGCCGGGGCCGCCGTCACCTGGATGCTGGTGGGCTTTGAGACCGGCGGGAGGAGCCTCCTAGGGCTCGACCTGCACCAAGCAGGCGTGCCGATCAGGAGCGGGGCCCAAAAGGACTCATAACCAAACAGAAACCAAGAATAAGGAATTTTTTAATAAAGTTTAGGTCTTTTTACTTCTTCTCCTCGCCCACAACGATGACGCTGGTCAGCGTGCTTTTGACGCCGTCAAGCTTCCTTATCTTGTCAGTGATCAGGGACCTGAGCTTCTCCATGTTCTCGGCCTCCACGAAGACCACCAGGTCATGTATGCCGTAAACCATGTATACCTTCCTCACCTCGTCTATCTTGAGCAGCTGGTTGAATATGTCGTTCTCCTTGCCGACGTCCGTGTTGATCATGACAATGGCCTGGGCTGTCAAGGGCTCTCCCAGGAAGATATAGGCCTATAGGTCACTTTTAACCTTTTAGCCGGGGGGACCACCGTTTACCTCACAGCCGAGCGCGCAAAGGTTTATATAGAGTCCTTGAGGATTCAGTGTCCATGGGGCCCGTAGCTCAGCAAGGTAGA
>CAYFFY010000088.1:0-2521 GCA_964342635.1 uncultured Desulfurococcales archaeon | reverse complement strand
GCCTGCGCGAGCGTGCCTCGCCTCGGGGACGCGGTGGGCCTCACCGGGCGCCCTCATCCTTGCCACTGCTCACGGGGTTCACCGTGGCGCCATCCGCTCCTGAGATGATGGGCGGCGGCTAAAGGGGCCAGGGGCGATTAGAAATAGCGGAAAGTGACGCAGTCACGTAACGGCTGGCGCGCTAAAGAACGAGATAAACCCTTAGCGTAGGCGCGGTATAACGTGGGCTGCAGGCAGGGCCCTTTACTCCCTCTTCCTGCCAAGGGCCGCAAAGAGCTCAGCCTCGGCCCTGGCCATCTCGGACTCCCTGACGAGCCTCCAGAGTGACGTGAACTTAGGCCTCCCGGCCACCTGCTCGAGCTGCCACTCCCTGACGAAGTCGCCCTCCATGATCTCCCTGGCCTCGTCCTCAACTATATTATGAACCAGGTCGTAGTGCTTCAGGGCCCTGCTCAGCTGCCCGTACTGGCTTGTGGTCGAGTGGAGCCTCAGCTGCTCAAAGGCGCCAGCCTCGGCCATCATCCTCGCGACCTCAGCCATCTCGCCGGACGCGTAGAGCTCGAGCAGGACGGCCTCGGGCGGCACGCCATATCTGTGCACGGCGACGTCGAAGAAGGCCATGAAGCTGGCTAGGAGGAGGGGCCAGTTAGTGTGTTCGTCCAGCAGGTCGATAAGGGCCTCCTGTCTCGCGGTTACCCTGACGCCGATTCCGCCCGGCCTCCCAATTGCCCCTATTCCAACGGCTATGGCGACGGCGTAGTCCCAGGCCCTGCCAGAAAAGTCCCTCTCAGCTGCGAGGAGGACTGGGTAGCCCCTCCCCTGCCTGTGAAGCTCAAGGATGCCGGCCCCTATCATCCTCGGGGCCACCATAACGACGTCAGCTGATGATGGCAGGTCGACAAGCCCAAAGGCGAGGTTATAGCCGCTGGCGAAGTCGATCACGACCTCCCTGTTCTCGAGCCTGTCGCGGACCTCGCTCATTACCTTGGGCTGGACCTCGTCAGGGACGAGTACCATTATCACATCGCCCCTGCTAGCCGCCTCAGGTATGTCATAGGCCTTGAACCCGTCCTTCTCGGCGAGCCTCCTGTACTCGTCAGGCACGTTGCCGACTATCACGTCAAGGCCGTGGTCCCTCATAACGATGGCCTGAGCCCTCCCCTGGTTTCCATAACCGATGACAGCGATGGTCTTGCCCCTGAGGGCCTCTAGGGAACCGCCCTGGACGAGGTTTGGGTTGCCGATCAAGCTCTCACTGGGAGCGTGTTAGCGTGGGCCAGTAAAATCTGCAATTACTTGGGCCCACCGTACCAGAGCTCGGTTGACCTCCGCCTCTTAAGCTCCCTTACCATCGACTCTAGCCTCCTGTAGACGGTCGAGTGCATCCTCCCCTGCACGAGAAGCTCAACGCCGTGCCTGGCTATTGTCGCCCTGTCGTAGTCCCCAATTATTCCGACCACGCCCCTGTCATTAACTACGATCCTGGTGCCTGTTATCTCCTCAAGCGTCCTCCTGGCCCTTCCGCCCTCACCAATGACCCTCCCAAGCACCCTCCTCAGGTGGTTCGCCTTGTCCCCAACGGCCTGAGCCACGTCAATAACCACAAGTATATAGTCCTCGTCCATCAGCTGGGCTGCGTCCTGGGGCTCAAACCCGATTGAGAGGGCCCTGAGTATGTCCCTTGCCCTCAGCAGGTCCGCCGCTCCCCCCTCCCTCTCGGCCTCGATCACGGCGGCTGAGTCCTTGTCGTCGAAGGTGACCCTGACGCCGAGCCTCCTCCTCATGTCGTTCATGAGCCCCCTTAGGCCCTCCTTGACCCTCTCCAGCGACTCGGGCGGTACGGGCTCGTAGACCCTCGAGGGCGTCCCGGCCCTCAGGCCTGTCGCTCCAGGCATGTCACCAGGTACCTCCTCAGCTCCCCCTCTAGGGCTGACGCGTCTACAGACCTGGAGAAGAACCTAAAGAGGTTATCTAGGTCCCTCTCAAGGAGCTCCCTCGCCTTCGCGTGTCTGACGCTGACAGCCTGGGCCACGTCGATGATCCAGGCCCTGCCGTCCCATATCATGACGTTGTACTCGCTGAGGTCGCCGTGCACGAGGCCGGCCCTGCAGACCATCCTCCTTAGGTCATCGACTATCATCTGAAGGAACGACCGAAGCTGCTCGGGCTCCAGCTCCTTGTACGCCTCGGCTAGCAGGGGGGCCCTGTACCCGTTCTCGCCCAGGAACTGCATGACGAGGACGTTGCCTGAAACGGCCTTCGGCTCGGGCACGCTGACCCCTGCGACCCTCATGGCCTCGAGGTTGCCGAACTCCTTCCTGGCCCACAGGTAGACCAGGTCCCTGAACTTCGGCGGTATCGAGGGGAACCTCGGGTCGCCGGCTATGTAGTCCTTGATGCTCTTCCTGAACTCGGCGGACGAGGTGAGGTATATCTTCACGGCCAGCTCCTCGCCCTGCCAGCCCCGGGCCCAGAACACCTTGGCCTCCTTGCCTGAGCTTATCGAGCCCCTCAGCTCCTT
>CAYFFY010000087.1:0-2557 GCA_964342635.1 uncultured Desulfurococcales archaeon | reverse complement strand
GTCCTTGGCAACTGAGGGGGGTGGGAGAGTGAGCGTGAGGATGCCCGGGAGGAAGCTGAGCGTCAAGGAGGTGTACTCCCTGCCCGGCCTGGTCGAGGACGCGCCGCAGGCCAGGTACGAGTTCTCGGCGGGCCCGACCATCTCGAGGTTCCTGCAGGGGCTGAGGGAGGGCAAGATACTGGGCAGGAGGTGCCCGAGGTGCGGAAGGGTATACGTGCCGCCTAGGGACTACTGCGAGTTCTGCCACGTGGCCCTCACGGACTGGGTTGAGGTGCCCGACACGGGCACCGTGCAGACGGCGGTGGTCAGCTACATATCGACCAAGAGGGAGAGGCTCGAGAAGCCGCTCGTCGTCGGCGTCGTGAAGCTTGACGTGCCGGGCTACACCGAGGACGGCTACGAGTTCGCCGGCCTGTTCCACAGGATCTGCGTCCCGCCGGAGGTCGCGATGAGCCAGGAGGTGATCGGGATGAGGGTGAAGGCCAGGTGGAGGCCCAGGGAACAGAGGGAGGGGTCCATGCTTGACATAGAGTGCTTTGAGCCTGTGGGGTGAGAGCGTGAGCTGGGACAAGCACGGGAGGATTCACGACATGATCGTCTGGCCCGAGAGGCAGGAGGTAGACAGGTACGTCTACACGCCGGGCCTTCACGGCCTTGAGCTCGCCAAGGCCCTCATGGAGGGCAGGGTGCTCGGCATGAAGTGCGGGGACGGCAGGGTCTACGTGCCGCCGAAGACCCTCTGCCCGGACTTCCAGCAGGGCGAGCTAGTCGAGGTCAGGGGGCCGTGGAGGGTCCAGCACTACACGGTGGTCTACGAGGACCTCTACGGCAACAGGCTGCCCAGGCCTGTCGTCGTGGCCGTCGTCAAGCCCGACGACGCGGACGTCGGCATGATACATGTGGTAAACGCTGACCCATCGTCCGTGAGGGAGGGCATTATCGTCAGGCCGGTCTTCAGGCCGAAGGAGGAGAGGAAGGGCACGATACTTGACATAGCCTACTTCGAGCCGGCCTTCGAGCCGGCTTAAGCCCCTCAGGACCCGAAGTTCCTTTTTTGCTCGTTGAACCACACTAGGGCCTTCCTAAGCTCCTCTTGGCTGAAGTCAGGCCATAGGGTTTCTGAGAAGTAGAGCTCGGAGTACGTCGTCTGTAGGGGGAAGAACCCGCTCAGCCTCCTCATGCCCCCGGTCCTTATGACGAGGTCTATCTGTGGCACGCCGGCCATTATCGAGGGGGCCGGGAGCCCGGAGGCTATAATGTCCCTCTCCCACTCCCCGCTGTAGCACACGCCAAGGTGCAGGCTTCCCCCAGCGTAGGCGGCCGTCTCGCCCTCGAGGGAAACTATCTCCTCCCTCGCGCGCTGTGAGACCAGCGAGAGGTCCCCGACGACCTTCACCCTTATCCTCTCCCCGTGTACCACCTCGTCCTCCCTGAGGTCGTGGAGCCCCTCGACGAGAAGCTCGCTCAGCACGGACCACTCATAGGGAGGCCTGTTAGCGCAGTTCTCCCTGCTCAGCACGTAGACGACGGCGCTCCTAACCCCCTCGTCCAGGATCCACCTGAGGGACTGGCGGAGCCTCTGGTAGCCCTCCCTGTAGGCCTTCGCGTACGGCAGGCCTATCTTCTTCGCCCACCTTCTGTTGCCGTCGGGTATGATCCCGACGCTCGTCGGTAGCAAGTCCTTGAGGCCCCTCAAAGGACCCGTCACTAAGCCATTTTTAAAACTACCCCTTTCCACATGTGGGCTTTCAGATATGCGAGGGGAGGACGAGGTAGTAAGGAGGCTCGCCGAGGCCGCTGGGAACTCGGACCTCCTCAACGTTGACGCCTCGGGGCCCGACGGCGTCGTCATCAACATAGACGGTTACTCGGCGTCAAGGAGCAGGCTGCCCTTCATGAGCTGGGAGGACTGGGGGTACAAGGCCGTGGTGGCCGCCGCCGGCGACGTTGTGGCCGCCGGCGGGAGGCCCGCGGGGGTCGCCTTCAGCCTCGGCGCCCCATCGGTCGAAGTCCTCGTCCCGGTCGCAAGGGGCGTCGGCGAGGCGGCATCAGCCCTAGGGGCCAGGGTGTACAAGGGCGACGCGAACAGGGCCGAGTCCGAGACCTGGATTGACGTGGCGGTCGTAGGCCTAACCGACAGGCAGGTCAGGAGGTCCGGCGCCAGGCCGGGTGACCTGGTGGTCCAGGTAGGGTACGTCGGCTACGGCTACGTGGTGTCGCTCATCCTAGGGTCAAGGCTGTCCGTGGCGGGCGTGCCCGGCTTGGCGATTGAGAGGGCCAGGAGGCCGTCCCTAAACGTAAACGCCTGGGGGCCCATATCGAGGCACGCGACCTCTGCCTCCGACAACAGCGACGGCTGGGCGGCCACGCTTTACAACATAGCGGAGGCTAGCGGAGTGAGGGTCGAGCTGGACTCCGTCGTCGTTGACCCCGCCCTTAGGGGGCTCGTGGACGAGGAGGCGGCGATGCAGAGCTGGGAGGACTACTCTATAGCGGTGACCGTCCCTGAGAGGGACGCGGAGAGCTTCTTGTCGGAGTGCGGGGGGCCCTGCTGGGT
>CAYFFY010000086.1:0-2740 GCA_964342635.1 uncultured Desulfurococcales archaeon | reverse complement strand
ACTTCAGCAGGGAGAAGTTCAGGGAGAGGCTTCTCGCCGCCGTCTCAGAGGCGCTTGGATAGGCAAGCAGCCGCACGAGCTGAAACCCTTCGTCTCATAAGCTCTTTTAATGCCTTTCCGTTTTGTGCCGCTTACCTTAGCCGGCGAAAGACGGCCCCGCGCCGGCCTGAGCGCTCCGCGTAAACGGCTAAAATTCCAGCGCCTTCAGACTTCGCATAAGCCAATTATGTCTGGCAAAGCTTGTGAGCAGGGGCTGAGCGCCGAGCCCCGCCTTAGCGAGCCCCGCCTTAGCATGAATTAGCCGGGTAGCCGAAACGGTGGCGTGCGGGAACCGCGGACGAAACGTGAAGCAACTTATTACCTTATATTGCTTTCTTCACAACTGTAGCTATCGAGGTAAGCTGCCGGGGGCTCTACCGTGAAAAAGGCCATGAGGGTGGTGATACTACACACCTTCATAGAGGAGGCTGGCGGGGGCGAGAGGGTGGCCTTAAGCATGGCTAGGGCTATGAGGGAGCTTGGCCATGATGTGGACCTGTACTCAGCCTCGGTCTCAGAAGCAGCGTGGAGCCTCCTTGCAAGCCCCGGCGATCCAATGCCTAGGCGGCTGAAGCTTGGCCTTTGGCCATACCTGCTTAGGTCTATTGGCGGCAACAGGCTTCACAGGCTCATCGTTCTTGAGGCGACAGCTAACGCCCTGAAGGCGCTTAAGGGCGCGGGAGGCTATGACGTTTACGTGGTAACCTCAGGCGGAGTCCCGCTTAACTCCGACATGTGCTACATTCACTTTCCAGCGGCAATAGACTTGGCCGTCAGAAGGGGAGGCGCGCTCAGGAGGGCCTACGACTGGCTGGTAGCGAGGGAGGCGAGGAGGGTCGTCGGGAGGCCCCTCGCCGTGCTCGCGAACTCCACGTGGACGGCAGGCAAGGTGAGAGAGGCGTACGGGCTCGAGGCCAGGGTCCTCCACCCGCCTGTCGAGGTCGGGAGGCTCCTGGCCCTGGGGGACAGGAAGGAGGACGTGGTGCTGACCGTGAGCAGGTTCACGCCCGAGAAGAACCTCGAGGCCATAGTGCAGGTCGCCTCGATGGTCCCCGAGGCCGAGTTCTACCTCGTAGGATCGACCAGCTCGTACTCGGCTCCAGTACTCGAGAGGGTGAGGTCGCTGGCAGACGAGCTGAAGGTTAGGAACCTCCACGTGGAGACCGACGTGCCGAGGCGGAGGCTCGAGGAGCTGTACTCCATAGCCAAAATCTACCTCCACCCGCCGTTCCCAGAGCACTTCGGCATAGCGATAGCTGAGGGCGTCGCCGCAGGCGCCGTCCCAGTAGTGTATAGGGACGGGGGAGGGTGGACCGACATAGCTTCCAGGATAGACCCCATGCTGGGCTACACCACGGTCGAGGGAGCTGCCTCGATAGTGAGGTCGCTGCTCAGGGACGAGGCGAGGAGGGCGGCGCTGGCGGAGAGGGCCAGGGAGGTCGCGAGGGGGTTCTCGCACGAGTCCTTTAAAGCTGATGTCGCGAAGGTGATGGATGAGCTGGCCAGGCTCAAGGGCCGTCGCGATGAACTCAAAGGCCCCACCTGAGGAGGCCTGCCGCCCTCCTGAGCCTCAGGCCCCTGCCGTAGTCCCTCAGGAGGTAGAGGTAGGCCAGCTCGTGGGCCTGCCCATCTTGGAAGTCCTCGAGCAGCCTCCGCAGCAGCCTGTCCCTCTCTTCAAGCCACCACCCCTTCCTTCCGACGGAAAGGCCCTGGCCGTGTACCCTCCTAGTCACCGTCGGCTCCGGGTCGTAGACGACGGTGAGCCGCTGCTCCACCGCGCTGAGCAGGAGCGCCCTGCCGAGGAGGGTGGGGTACGAGGAGGCCTTCCCGAGGTCTAGGTCGGCGGTGAAGGCCATGGAGCTGACGTTGCCGCCCAGCGGGAGCATCGGGGGCGTGGTCCCCGACTGGTAGAACACCCTGCCCCCGGCAAGCCACCTTGCCGCCCTCTCAAGGTGTCCAGGGGCCCAGACGTCGTCGTCCTCGAGGAGGGCGTAGGCGTCGACGCCGGGGCAACCTTTCACTGCGGCGGCCAGCCTCTCGCCCTCGCTGTCCGTTTTGAGCCTCTGCACCCTCACGCCAGGGATGTCGTAGGGCCTGTCGTCGCCTGTGCTCAGCAGGACGCAGCCTGGCCTTAGGGACTGCGAGAGGGCTGACCTGACGGCCTCCTCGGTGAAGCCCCTGTAGTGGTGCTCAAGGACGATGACCCCAATTCTGACGTCCAAGGGCGTACCCGCGCCTAACGACGGCTGAGGGCCCTAAAACGCCTGTCTCGCGCTGTCGCACCTGCAGGTCCTGAGGGGCGAGGCATGTAAAAAAGGAATAAACGTATATCCACCTCAACGCGGAGGCCTTGAGCTTCTTCATCTCCGTGACGGTGATGGCCCACGAAAGGATAAAGATGTCTGCCGAAGGCGTTGAGGAGCCCGGAGCATCAAACCCTTGACTCTGTGAACAGGACCGAGGGCCTTCACAGCGCTGCGTCGCCTTAGCGGTTGACCGAATTTACCCGCCAAGGGGCCTAATCATTGCGGCGGCCCGCGAAACCGTTACCGTCCGTGATTAATGTGGGGAGGGACTGCAGTTACACTTATTAATTGGACCATAATTTATAGGCCGGTGAATGCCTTTTGGGCCTCTTCGGGACCCCTGAGCAGCCTCAGGGCGTGGACCTCGAGGCCGTGAGGAGGGCGGGCGGCAGGGG
>CAYFFY010000085.1:0-2877 GCA_964342635.1 uncultured Desulfurococcales archaeon | reverse complement strand
TGGGCGGCTCAATGCCGAGCCTCTGGAATATCTCGGGGTGCCTAAGCGGCAGCTCAACTATTTCCCTGATCCTCTCCTTAGCCTCCTCAAGGTCACCGATGTCCTCCCAAGTGACCCTCGTCGACCTAGCGAGCAGCGGGTACTCTGAGGGCTTGACTGGCTCCTCCCTTATCTGTACGTCAGTCTCGTCAGTTATGTAGACAGGGTCGCCCGGAGAGGTCGAGACCACGACTAGCGGGAGCTCACCGCCATACATTAGCACGTCCCCCCTCATCACTGGGCTGTTCACAAACTCGTCCCTGACCGCGTCACCGGAGAGGACGCTGCCTATCGGCACGGCGCCGAAGAACGTTGGCACCGTGGCCTGTCCGAGCGGGGCGAGGACTACCCTTGACGCGGGCTTCACGCCCTCGGCCTCGGACACCTCGACCTTGTCACCGACGCTCACGCCAAGGAGCTGCCTGAGGTACCCGTCCATCCTTATGATGTCGGTGCCCATGTCAGCGCCCTTGAGCGGCCATGCCCTAGCCACGCCCTCGGCCTTCTGGCTCTTTATCTTGACGAAGGAGCCGGGCCCGACGCCTATCTCCTCCATCTTGTCGGGGTCGATCCTCACGATCTTCCTGCCGGGCTGGTCGCTTCGGTAGGCCTCCTCAACAACGAGGGTCACGGACTTGCCATCCAAGCCATTTCCCAAGGGGGAGGGAGTCCTGGGACCTAATAAGGCCAGCTCTGGTGGGCCCAAGATAGGCTAAATAGTGAAAGCCCCCTACCGACCAGGACGACGTGGCCATGTATACCAGCGTTGACGTGTTCTTCGAGCCCAGGAGCGTTGCGGTCGTCGGCGCGTCGCCCAGGCCTGACAATATGGGTAGGACCATACTTGAGAACCTCCTGGCCGGCTTCAGGGGCAGGATATATGTTGTTAACCCGAGATACACCGAGGTCCTCGGCCTCCCCTCATATCAGTCCCTTCGCTCGGTGCCTGACGACGTAGACCTCGTTGTCGTGGCGGTCTCGTCAAGGATGACGCCTGAGGTTATGGAGGACGCCGGCCTGAAGGGTGTCAAGGGCGTCATAGTCTTCAGCGGGGGGTTCGCCGAGACCGGCACCGAGGAGGGAAGGAGGCTTCAGGAGGAACTCATAGCCAAGGCGAAGAAGTACGGCGTGAGGCTCCTTGGGCCTAACTGCATAGGCGTCTACAACAGCGCTGTCGGCCTCGACACCTTCTTCCTTCCCAGGAGCAAGATGAGGAGGCCCCCGCCAGGGCCTATAGCCCTGGTCAGCCAGAGCGGCGCCCTCCTGGCGACGCTCATGGACTGGGCGGCCTCGAAGGGGGTCGGGGTGAGCAAGGCCATAAACTTCGGCAACAAGGCCGACGTAGACGAGGTGGAGAGCATACAGTACCTGGGGAGGTCAGACGACGTAAAGGTGATAATTCTTTACCTGGAAGGGGTGACAAGGGGCAGGGAGCTCGTTGAAGTTATCAGGAGGACCGTCTCAGGCGGGAGGCACTTAATTGTGATCAAGGGCGGCAGGTTCCAGACAACCGCCAGGGCCACCCTTAGCCACACCGCGTCAGTGGCGGGCTCCTATGACGTGTTCAGGGAGGCGATGAGGGAGGCCGGGGCAATACTTCTAGAGGACCTCGAGGCGGCCTTCGATGCCGCGAAGGTCCTCTCCACCCAGCCGGCCCTGACAGGGAGGAGGGTGGCCGTCATAACGAACTCAGGGGGCCATGGCGTCATAGCGGCTGACACGCTAACAGCCTCAGGCCTCGAGGTGCCGGAGCCGTCGCCTGAGCTCATGAAGAGGCTCACGCAGGCCTTCCCCGAAAGGGTCTCGCTAAGGAACCCCTTCGACCTCACCGGGGACGCCAGGCCTGAGCAGTACAAGCTCGTAATAGACTCTATACTCAAGGAGGGCTTCGCGGACTCTTTGCTAGTTGTCGCGCTCGTGCAGCCGCCAACCATGGACCCAGGCGAGGTCGTGTCGGTCATAAGCGAGGTCAGGGCGAAAAGGCCCTACGTCCCCCTCGTGGCGGTTACCATCGGGGCTGACGCGGGTGTCGAGGTCGCGAGGGCCCTTGAGGAGAGGGGCATCCCGACCTTCGAGCTGCCTGACAGGGCCGCGAGGGCCCTCGCGGCACTCAATCTCGGCCGTCCAAGGTGGCCGGAGGCGGTTGACGGGCGGGCGCTCGGCATAACCGACCAGGCTCTCGAGGGCGCGAGGGCGATCATAGACGGGGCCATTACTGAGGGAAGGTCAAAGCTACTAGAGCACGAGGCCCTGGAGGTCCTGAGGCTCTACGGCATCCCGGTCGCCGACTTCTGCCTGGCCCGCTCTGAGGAGGAGGCCTCCAGGTGCGCCGCCTCGGTGGGTGACCTCGTGGTCCTAAAGGTGGTTTCGCCCGATATCGTGCACAAGGCCGACGTTGGCGGCGTCTTGGTCGAGGTCCCCCCTGACCAGGCTGCTAGCGCCTTCAGGAAGGTCATTGACAACGTGAGGTCAAGGGCTCCCTCGGCAAGGGTTGAGGGGGTGCTTGTGCAGAGGCAGGCGGCAGGCGTCGAGGTGATGGTGGGCGGCCTAAGGGACCCGAGCTTCGGCCCCATAGTGACCTTTGGGTCCGGCGGCTGGCTGGTCGAGCTAATAAGGGACGTAAGCATGAGGCTGGCCCCGGTTGGGCCCAGGGAAGCCCCGGAGATGATCAGGGAGACCAGGGCGTTCGCGCTGCTCAGGGGCTACAGGGGCGGCGTCGGGGCAGACCTGGCCAAGGTAGCTGACGTTATCTCCAGGGTCAGCTTCCTACTGGCTGACCACAGCGAGATAAAAGAGTTAGATATAAATCCTATTCTTGCGAACCAAGAGACAGCGACA
>CAYFFY010000084.1:0-2989 GCA_964342635.1 uncultured Desulfurococcales archaeon | reverse complement strand
TAGGCGCCGGCCTCGCGGTCGGGCTGGCCGGCATAGGCGGAGGGTACGCCGTAGGCGTGGCCGGCGCTGCTGCCGTAAGCGCGGTAGCCGAGAAGAGAGAGGTCTTCGGCTCCGCGTTCCTCTTCGTGGTGCTCGGCGAGGGAATAGCCATCTACGGGCTGTTGATCGCAATAATAATAGCGTTCGTCCTGCCTAACGCCGTGACGTGAGGGCAGGACCTTTAATAGCCCTTCTCCTTTTCTTTACCCGGCCAAGGTGAAAGCTTGCCAGGCCCGACAAGGGAGAGGTGGCAGAGGTCCTTCTCAGAGTGGTTCGACTGGGTCCTTGAAAGGGCAGAGGTCTACGACTACGGAAGGTACCCCGTTAAGGGCATGGGCGTCTGGATGCCCTATGGGTTCCAGATAAGGAGGAGGACCTTCGACCTGCTCAGGGGGCTGCTCGACTCGACAGGCCACGAGGAGGTCCTATTCCCCCTGCTTATCCCGGAGTGGATGCTTGCAAAGGAAGGGGAGCACATAAGGGGCTTCGAGGGCGAGGTCTACTGGGTCACGCACGGGGGCCTGGAGCCCCTAGACGTAAAGCTGGCCCTGAGGCCGACTAGCGAGACCCCCATAACCTACTTCGAGTCATTGTGGATACAGAGCTACAAGCAGCTGCCGAGGAAGTTTTACCAGGTAGTGAGTATATTCAGGTACGAGACCAAGGCCACAAGGCCCATGATAAGGCTCAGAGAGGTGACGAGCTTCAAGGAGGCCCACACCGTCCACGAGAGCTTCGAGGACGCTGAGAGGCAGGTCCTCGAGGCTGTCGAGATCTACAAGAGGTTTTTCGACTCGCTTTCGATACCATACATCATATCAAGGAGACCTGACTGGGACAAGTTCGCGGGGGCCCTCTACACCGTCGCCTTTGACGCGATATTGCCGGACGGAAGGACGCTCCAGATAGGTACCGTACACAACCTAGGGCAGAACTTCACGAGGGCGTTCAACTTCAGGGTACAGATGAGGGACGAGTCGTTCGACTATCCCTGGCAGACGAGCTACGGCGTCAGCGACAGGGTCATCGCGACACTCATAGCTGTGCACGGAGATGATATAGGGCTCGTGCTACCTTCGAACATAGCACCCTACCAGGTCGTGGTAGTTCCAATACCTCCCTCTGATGGTGGAAGCGCCAACGAGGTCGTCGAGTACGCGAGGAAGGCGTTCGACGTGGCGAAGTCATCAGGCTTCAGGGCAGTCCTTGACGACAGGCCCGAGATGACACCCGGCGAGAAGTACTATTATTGGGACTCAAGGGGGGTGCCCGCTAGGGTCGAGGTAGGTCCAAGGGAGGCCACGACAAATACCGTGACCCTCGTAAGGAGACTTGACCTGACCAAGCACCGCATCCCGCTTAGCGACCTAAAGGACCAGCTGGCCAAGATGCTGTCCGACGAGGACAGGCTGCTAAATGAGCGAGCCTGGAGGTTCCTGAGGGAAAGGATGTCAAGACATAACGGCCTTGAGGAGGCCAAGGGCGTGCTCGACTCGCGGGGAGGGATCGTAGAGCTGCCCTGGTGCGGCTCTGAGGATTGCGCCCTCAAGGCCTCTGAGGCCCTGAATGCCAAGGTCCTCGGCACGCCCTGGCCGAGGGAGCGCGCCGAGGGTCGCTGTCCATTGTGTGGAAGGCCTGCCGTGACCTACCTCAGGTTTGCCCGCCAGTACTGAGGCGCTCTGGGGGCTCCTTGTCTTCATAGCCAAAGGGCTCTGTGTCCACCACACTCTTCACAGCGCGCCTTCAACTGCCGATGCTGGTCCTAATATGCGTGAAGCCCGTTGACGCACCCTAGGCCTCAGGCGGCCACCCGTCGGCCCCAATTAATGGGACGAACAACACCTCCAGGTCATGTCTTACATCAAATGAGTTGGGGGCCTTCTTGTCGATCACCTGTAGAACCTGGGTGTCGCGCCCCCCGACCGGGACGACCATCCTGCCCCCAAGCCTGAGCTGCTCTAGGAGGGCCCTTGGAGGCCTCGGGGCCGCTGCCGTCACTATGATCCTGTCAAAGGGGGCTGCCTGGGGGTAGCCGAGGGACCCGTCCCCAACAATGACGGTCACCCTCGCGCCAAGACCTATCGCCTTTATCACGGACCTGGCCCTCTCCGCTAGTTGGGGGACCCTCTCTATGGTCCACACCTGGCCCCCGTCACCAACAAGCCATGCCAGTATAGAAGCTTGATAGCCGGATCCCGTGCCAACCTCAAGCACCTTATGCCCTGGCCTTACATCGAGGAGTTCTGTCATCCTCGCAACGACGCTGGGCGCGCTGATGGTCTGCCCGAAGCCGACGGGCAGCGGCCTGTCCTCATAGGCGTGACATCTCTGCTCCTCCGGGACGAAGAGCTCCCTTGGAACCACCAGCAAGGCCTCCTCGACCACCTTACTGCCTAGGTAGCCCCTGGCCTTCATCTCCTCAACCATCAGCTTCCTGAGGCGAGTGTAGTCGGACCCCTCCACCAACCCTCTAAACTTAAATGCGGACTCTGAGATAATAGCCGCTCCGACGGCCGACTGCCTGGTGGGTAGGGCTGGAGATAGAGGGAAGGTGGTTCCACTTCAGGGCCCAAGGGCACAAGAACGTCAGGGCCCTCCACGACGCAACTATTGAGATAACTAAGGACGACTATCTCACGAGGAGAGGGGACTGTATAGTTGGGGTCTCCTCTGAGGCCGGTGCCGACGATCTCCCTGGGTGGCTGAAGGAGAGGATTCGCCTTGGCTGGCTCGTTGTTGTCGTGCTTTGCTCGGGCGGCCTGTGCGACTCTGTGGTAGGTCGTGGTGATCCAAGGCTCGGGCTGTCCGACGGACGTAGGCTGATAATGAGGAGAAGCTCATACGTGGAGCCATCAACAATAATGATAAGGAGCAGTAAGGCCGCAAGGGAGCTCAGGAGGGACCTTGTGAGCGCCCTAGCCTCAGGATCACCCCTTGACGTTTACGTGAC
>CAYFFY010000083.1:0-2991 GCA_964342635.1 uncultured Desulfurococcales archaeon | reverse complement strand
GCGTCCGTATACCTTAACAAGAGCTCCCTGCCCTTAAATAACCTATCTAAGAACACCGCCAGGGCCGCCACCTCGCTGTGGGGCTGCCACCCAACGGCCACGTTGTAGTCGGCGTTCTGATAGTAGAAGGCCTCCACCTTCTCGGACCCGACAACTAGGAGCTTCGGCCTAGGGGACGACGCTATCTCGCCGATCACGCCGTCCAGCGCTAGGCCGTACATTGTGAGGTGTACGACCTCGCCACCTGAGGACCTCCACGACCTCACGTACTTGTGACCGTCGACGCCGCACTCGTAGTGGAGCCCGCCGCCCCAGAGGGACGAGGCCTTGAGCAGTGACCTCCTGATAGAGTCGTCACAGACCCCCTCCAGGACGAACCCGTTGGCGCCGAAGGCCCTGGCGACCAGGGCTACATGCGTGGTTACCCGCTTATCCCTGGCCGGCCTGTGCCCCAGCCTTAGCACGTACACCTTCCCGTAGGGCCTGGCCAAGTACTCTAGACCTGACAACCCCGAGCACCTCCGAGACCAACTTGTCGACGTTCATGCCGTACTTAGCCGAGACCGGTATTATGGACGAGGAGTCGGGGAAGAGGGAGGCCATGGACCTAGCAACGGACGCTACCTCCTCAACTGTATCCTGGGGGACTAGGTCTACCTTGTTAAGGGCGAACACGACCGGCTTGCCGAGCGCGTTCAGCTTGCCTAAAAGCTCGACCCCGGAGAGGACCTTGTCCCTGACCACGTCGAGGGGCTCGGAGGCGTCAACGACGAAGACCAACACGTCAGACAGCGTGGCCTCCTGCAGCGTGGAGTAGAAGGACTCAACGATCTCGGGCGGCACGTCCATGACGAAACCGACTGTGTCTACCCACATCACCTTCACGCCGTCGTAGCTTACCGCCTTGTGCTTGGGGTGAAGGGTGGTGAAGTACTCGGGCCCGACCCTCTGGGACTCCCCGGTTAACACGTTGAAGAGCGACGTCTTGCCTGCTGACGCGTAGCCAACTATGCCGACAAGCGCCATGCCGCTCTCCTTCCTGACAGAGTCCCTGACCGCGACGTCCCTCCTGAGCTCCTCGAGCTCCCTCCTGATCCTGGCTATGCGCGATGTGATGTGCCTCTCGTAGGCCTCGAAGGCGTACCGGCCGGGGCCCAGGAAGTCTACCTGCTCGCCCATCTTGGCCCTAGTGACGTACTCCCTCACGAGGGGCAGCTCATGCCTCAGCCTCGCCATCTCTATCTGGAGCTTGGCCTCCTTTGACCCAGCGTGGAGGGCGAATATCTCAAGGATTACCATGACCCTGTCCAGGACTCTCCTGCGCGACCCCCTCTCGAGCCTGTAGATCGACGAGGGCTCAAGGGTGCCATAGTATATTATTACGTCCGCCCCAGCCTTCTCGGCCTCCCTGGATATCCTCTCGGCCATGTACTCGCTTAGCCTCCTGCCCTCCTTAGACCTCCTTACCACCTTAACGGCCTGATAGCCGGCGCTCTCAGCTATCGCCAGCGCCTCGCGCTCGTGGCCCAGGTACTCCCTGGCGATTACTAGGAGCGCCCTCCTTGAGCTTTCCTGGTCAGGGGCTATCCCTCATCCCTCCTTACGACGGCCACGTCGCCGAAGGTGAGGGCGTCGGGCGCTGCCCCCTTGGCCCCCTCGGACTCCTCGTACTCGACGGGCTGCAGAAGCCTCACCTTTAGGAGGCCCTCAATCCTCTTGGCCAGGTCTATAGTCGGCTTTACCTTGCCCCCCTCAATCCTCCTTATCAGGTCCTCGCTCACCCTGAGCTTCTGGGCGAGGACCGCGGTAGTCCACCCCCTCTGCTCCCTGGCCCTCCTTATTATGTCAGGGTAGTCATCGACCACCTCAAGCATCTCGGAGCCGGCCCTCCTGGGCTTGGAGGGCGCCGTAACCTTCTGGGGCCTCCTGGTCACGGGAACCGCCCTGTTGCTCTTCAAGAGCTTCGCGTAGCAGTCGTCGCAGACTATCACCTCGGCGCCCTCAAGCAGGACCCTGCGCCCCTGTCCCTTGATGGGGCGGCCGCAGACCTCGCAGTATAGGGCCAACGCCCAGCCCTGGTTGGCCGGACGTCCGCGCTTAATAACGGCTAGCCGCGCACGGCGCTCTCCGCGGCCCTGGTACCCTTGAGCTTCAGCCCGACCTTCCTGAACGGGCATGTCATGTATTGCTTCTCGCACTTCGGGACCTTAGACCTAACAATGTAGCTCTCCAGCACCCTGCAGTACGCCACGTAGGCCCCGCCGACCTCATAGGCCTCGAAGAACTCGCAGCCAGAAGAAGGCCTATAGGTCAGTTGGTAGATGTCGGCGTAGTAGATCCTCTTGGGTAGGCCCTCCGGGCTTGCCAAACCAGGCCCTAGCTAAGCATGGGCCTGGAGGCAAAAAGGGCTAAAACCCCTTTCATGTTGGTAAAGGCCTTTTTATGCCCGTCCGCGATGCCTTTGCCATTAGATGAGCTCCCACGACGAAGTGGGCCACGCCCAAGAGGGCGGGGTGAAAACAGCAGGGGCGTGAGGGCCGCGCCGTCGCCATCGAAGGGCTCCCGTGACGCGCCCGCCAGGCCTGAGGGCTTGGTGACTGAGGGCCAAGCCCCTGCGATTGGGCGTAAATAAACGCGAGATGATCGAATCGAATTTGTAGGGACAAAAACTGTTCGAGGGTCACTCCTTATACTCAGGCGGCAGGGCGTTTATCAGGTCGCGGACCGCCTGGATGCTCTTGTCGAGCCCCTTCCTCTCCTCTTCCGTCAGCGGCAGCTCCAGGACCTTCTCGACGCCCTTCCTGCCCAGGACGACTGGAACCTCGGCAATTACATCCCTGTAACCGTACTCGCCCTGCAGGTAGACGCTGGCTATGAACGTCTTGTGCTGGTTCTTCTTTATGGCCTCGGCCATCATGGTGACGCCGGCCGCCGGGCCCCAGTTGCTGCTGTAGCCCCTGAGCTTGATGATCTCGGCGCCGGCCTGCACGG
>CAYFFY010000082.1:0-3059 GCA_964342635.1 uncultured Desulfurococcales archaeon | reverse complement strand
GGTTGAGGAGCTGACGCGGTGGCTGATTGATGAGGCTTGCGGTGGTGAGGGAAGGGAGGGCCCTGCTCTACACGCCTGACAGCAGGCAGGCCCTCACGGAGCGCGGCACCCTTGAGCCTGCCTGGCTGGAAGTGTTCTACAACCCCGCCATGACCTTCAACAGGGACCTCTCAGTCGTAACCGCGAACGTGTTCCTGAGGCGGAACGTGAGCTTAGTCGACGCGATGGCGGGCACGGGCGTGAGGGGGGTGAGGTACTCCCTCGAGGTTACTGGTGTAACATATGGCGTCGTCAACGACCTGAACCCGAGGGCGCTCAACATTATCAAGGCCAACATCAGGCTGAACGGCCTCCAGGACGTGCTGTCACCGGCGAACAGGGACGTTAACGCGCTCCTGAGCTCAGCCCGAAGGGAGCTAGGGCTGAGGTTCGACCTGGTTGACGTAGACCCCTTCGGGAGCCCGGCCCCTTACATAGCCTCAGCCTTGGGAGCGCTGAAGGTCGACGGCCTGCTCGGTGTTACGGCGACCGACCTCGCCGTGCTCGGGGGCTCCAAGCCCTTAGCCGCGGTAAGGAGGTACTGGGTCGGCTCGCTTAGGCCACTGAGGCACTATAGGGAGACCGCGATAAGGGTGCTCCTCGGCTACATAGCGAGGGTCGCCGCGTCCCAGGACCTGTCTATAAGGCCCCTGATGTCAATTAGCGTGGACCACTACGTCAGGGTCTTCGTCACAGCGGAGGGCGGCGCCAGAAGGGCCGACGAGATGCTTAGGAATAACATGGGATGCATCGAGACGGGGCCAGGGGGAGTTATAGTGATGATGAAAGGCTGCACCGGAGGGGACGGGCCGCTGTGGGTAGGGCCCCTTTTCGATCCCCAGCTAGTTGAGGCGGCCCTCGCGTCCCTGGACAGGCTTGAGCACCTGGAGACCTCAGGTAGGCTCAGGTGGCTGCTCTCGACAATAAGCGAGGAGGCAGGGCTTCAATTCCACTTCCACCAGAGACTTGACCACCTCTGCTCCGCCCAGAGGAAGAACATGCCGACCCTTGACGAGGTGAGGAGATACCTGACCGACATCGGCTACGGCTTCTCAAGGACCCACCTGTCGACCGTGGGGTTCAGGACCGACGCGCCGCCTGATGTCCTGTCCGAGCTCTGCTCAAGGGCGAGAAGCTAGGCCAGCATGTAGCTAATTTAATTTTAGGTGAGCGGGAACGTAAGGGCGCGAGGAAGAAGGGCGTTATGTCAAAGGCCTCGGGGGGACTGAGAAGGCCTCTCATAGTCATTATCGACGAGGACGACGACATAGGCTCCACGTTAGGGACCTCCATAGTTAAGGGTTACGAGAACGTTGAGAAGGCGGCCCTGAGCTTCGCCGTTGAGAGGCCCGAGGACGCCGACGCGAACAGCATATTCGTGGGCCTAAGCCTCTACAGGCAGTTCGAGAAGGAGGGCAGGAACCCCGAGATCATAGTGGTTGGGGGCCACCCGCGCAGCAGCCTCCTGGCCCAGGACCTGATAAAGAGAAGGGTCAAGGAGGCTGTAGGCGGTGATACCGACGAGTATGAGCTGTACATAGTAAGCGACGGGCTTGACGAGATCCTCATGGCTGAGGTCCTCCGTGACGTGGGGCCCATCGCGGGCGTGAAGAGGGTGATAGTCGAGCAGAGCCTCGGCGTCGAGGGGAGTTATGTCCTCCTCGCACGGTACATAAGGAAGGCCCTGAACGACCCGAGATACTCAAAGTACTTCGTGGGGGTGCCCGGCGTCCTCCTGTTAGTCTTCGGAGTCCTTACGATATTTGGCTACCTGCTGCTGTCGCTCAAGGTGATAGCCGCCCTCCTGGGCCTGTTCATGATCCTGAAGGGGTTCAACGTGGAGGACGCTGCCTGGCGCGCCACCAGGTCGATACTGGCCAGGCTCAGGGAGAGCAGCCCGCTCCAGCTCACCGGCCTCGGGATTCTCGCCGTCACCGTGGTCGCGGCGATCTACAGCCTTTACTTCACGTTGAGGTCAACGGCCCCTGTCTCGATCAAGGTTGGCAACGTGCTGTCGTTTGACGTGACCCTCATAATGGTAGGCGTGGTGATGTACATCCTCGTGTCGGACGTATTCTTCAAGTTATCAAGGAGGGACTTCAACCTCTGGAGGGAGGCCGAGGTCCTGGCGACGCTGATAATGATGAGCGTCGCCTTCTACTTCCTCGGCTCGGCGGTGGCCTCGACAACGCTTCCGGCTGCCATAACGAGCAGCTACGTATACGAGATCGTGATAGGCAGCGGGTTCCTGTTCTACGCCGTGGTCGGCGCTGCGTCGGCGTCGCTTATCGAAATCCTGAGGAGGGTGAAGGAGCACGTCAGCTGACAGCGAGGCCTCCGTGTATGAGGAGGCCTTCAGGGTCATCGTTGAGAGGCGGGACTGGGCCGAGGCGCTCAGGATCATCAGCGAAGGGGACTTCGACCTTGAGCTCTTCCTCGTATACTACGACCTTAGGAGGAGGGGGAGGAAGGTGAGGCTTGGCCACAGGCCGAGGACGATCCTGCTCGAGGAGAGGTCCAACAGGATCGTGGAGGTGCTAGTCCTCAGCGAGGGCAGGCCCGTCAGGGCCTCCGAGATCGTGGAGTGGAGCAGGCTCGCCGTCTCTGACTCCCACGAGCCGGTCCTGGCCATAGTTGACGAGAACGGCGGGATAACATATTATGAGGCCAGGGTTGTAAGTGATCTGAGCTAGGGCCTACGCGAGCCTGAGGGCGAGGTCAAACGCGAGTACCGACACGAGGCTGGGAGCCGCAGAGAGCCTCCTGCCCCTCTGGAGCGCGGCGGCGGGCAGCGGGGCCAACGGCGCTATGAAGGCCAGGACCCCCATGGACCCCGCTATAGAGGCGAATCCCGTGGGTCCCAGGAGGGGCGTCGAGGCCGCGTAAGACGCTATAAGCCTCAGCGCGACGGCCGACACCGCTGGGACCATGGCCGATATGGCCTCCAGCACCACCCCCTCGAGCCTAACGCCCCTCACAGACCTCAGCGCATCGCTGACGAGGTCGGCGAAGCTCTCCAT
>CAYFFY010000081.1:0-3097 GCA_964342635.1 uncultured Desulfurococcales archaeon | reverse complement strand
AGCCGAGGGCGAAGTAGTAGTCAGCGAAGGCGTAGTTGAGGTAGAAGGCCGGGTATGTCGTGTATATGCCGGACATGCCGTAGAGGTTCTCAGGCAGGCCCCAGCTCATTGAGACCGTGTCGGCGAGGTCTGTGCTAACCACGTAGTCTATGGCCTCAAAGAGCGCGTTGCCGTTGTTCGACGCGACCACCAAATAGATGTGAGCGTAGGGGGCCATGGACTGTGCGGACTCAACGTCGAGGGCTGTCTCAACGTCCCAGCCGGTCGTGATACCAAGGGACGGGTGATAGGGGCCTATGGGGATAACTGTCAGGTTAGCCATTGGCAGGCCGAACATCTGGTCAAAGGTGTAGACGTCCTGGTAGATCTCAGGGTCGCCGTAGGCGTCTATGATAGCGATAGAGGCCGCCTGGCTGTAGCCCATGATGGGGGTGACGTTATATGCCCCTTCGAAGTCAGCTGGGGTGTAGTAGAGGCCGGAGAAGGCCTGCTGCTGCGGGAGCGTCCTTATCGACGGGATACCGGACGCGCTGCCGTTGAAAGGCACGACCTCCCTTCCCTTCAGGACGCCCGCCACTACGTACTGGGGCCTGAAGCTGGTCCTGTTAGCCAGGCCCATTATGAGCGTGCCCCTCAGCGGGGCGGGTATTGCTGGAGAGCTCTCAGGCGCGTAGAACACGGTGCCGTCAGGGGCCTGGTAGAGGCCGAGCTTGACGCTGAAGGTCTGCTCGACAACGGAAGCTGGGGCCACCGCCATCACTGAGAGCCTGTCGGGGCTGACGTAGACTATGTCAAAGCCCTGGGACGTTAGGAAGTCCTCGACCGCCTGCAGCTCCTGCTCAGAGGGCGCGAAGAGGCTCAGGACCTCCTGTCTCGTGAGGGGTGGAATCTGGTGGTTAGCGACCTCCTGGGCCAGGAGGAAGAGCTCCTGCAGGTTCCTCGGCGGCAGGAACACCGAGACGCTGATCTCCTCAGAAGAGGGAAGCTGCCCCAGGTACTGGCCCTGCAGCGACGGCCCCACGTATGCCGTCTGCTGCGCCGAAGCTGTCCTGGCCGTTAGGGAGAGGGGCGTGAGGAGGGACACTACGAGGACGACCAGCAAGGGCAGGACATACGACCTGTCCAAGGTCAAAACCCTCGCGCAGTAGGATTAAGGTGGTACCTCATATTTAAACCTTAGTAGGCCTGTCCGCGTTCTGCCACGCGCTATGAGCGGAGGGGGCAGGGGGCTGGGCAGGACGCTGAGGCTCAAGAAGCGATACCTGAAGATGATACTTGAGGGGAGGAAGAGGAGCACGATAAGGCTCGGAAGGCTTGAGGTGAGGCACAGGGTAGTGACTGTAGTTGGCGACCGTGGCCCCGTCGCCCTTGCCAGGATCGAGGAAGTCGTCCACAAGAAGGTCCACGACCTGACAGATGATGACGCAAGGGCTGATGGATTCAGCGGCCTTCCGGAGCTCTTCAGGGAGCTGAGGAAAATTTACGGGGACTTTGACCTCGACGATGACATAACGATAATCAGGCTGTCGATCATAAGGAGGCTCGACGGTGAGCCGTAACGCAGCTACGTCACCGTCCACCACTTACAGTCTGGCTCCAATCCCCTCAGCGGCCAGGCAGGCCAAAGCCCCCTTAAGTGCCGTCCCGCGCGCTGGCGTGTAGAGGGCGCCACGGTGAGCCCCCCGCGTCCCCGAGGCGAGGCACGCTCGCGCAGGCGGCGCTAGGAGGAGGCAGGGGCGGTGAGGTGAACCCTCAGCTGCTGCCGCCCTTGGCCAGAGCTACGTTCTTCCCCTCCCTGTCGAAGAACTTCACCTTGTCAGGCCTGTAGAGCAGGTAGAGTTCCGTCCCGGGCTCTATGAACGTCGAGGCGTTGACGAGGAGCTCAACGCTCTCATCGTTAACCGGCGACGCAACTGTCCTGAACACCCCAGCGACGTAACTTGACACCTTGACCCTGACCCTCCCTGCCGGCACAAAGCCCACGGCCTCGGCGCTCGCCGACAGCGTCAGGTCCTCTGGCCTCACGCCTAACCTTAGGTCGCCGGTGACGCCCTTGTACGGGGTCTCAAACCTGAGGCCGGCGACCGACGCGACGCCCTCGGCGACCTTAGACTCAATAATGTTGAGGTCGCCACCGAGCTTAGCGACGGCCTCGCTGACGGGGTTATCGTAGATCTCTGACGGTGACCCTACTTGTACAAACTTCCCATTGAATATAACGCCTGCCCTCTCTGTAACTGAGAATATATCAGCGGGATCGTGGGAGACTATAATTGTGGTCAGCCTTCTCTCCCTCTGTATCCTCCTCACGAGCGCCCTCGCGCTGTCCCTGATGGCCGCGTCCAGGTTGCTGAAGGGCTCATCCATGAGCAGGACCCTGGGGTTCTTGACCAGCGCCCTCGCGATGGCAGTCCTCTGCATCTGCCCCCCGCTCAGCTCCCTCGGGTAGTGGTTTAGCACCCGCGTCAGGCCGAGCTCCTCGGCGGCCTGCCTCACCCTCTTGTCTATCTCCGGCCTCGGCAGGCCAGCGTTCCTAAGGGGGAAAGCTATATTGTCGTAGACAGTCATGTTCGGGTAGAGGGCCCACGTCTGAAAGACCATGGCTATCCCCCTCCTCTCGGGCTCCAGCACCACGCGGCCAGCCGCCGAGACCAGCTCGTCGTCGAAGTATATCTCGCCCTCCGTGGGCACCTCGAGGCCGGCTATCAGCCTCATAAAGGTTGTCTTTCCGTGACCGCTTGGGCCCAGGATGCCAAAGGCCATCCCGTCAGGTATCGTAATTGATATCCCGTCGACGGCCCTTACTATTTCCTTACCCTTCCTGAAGTACTTCTTCAGGTTCTCGGTCCTTACGCTCGCCATCTCTCACACCCCCTTCCCGCCGCCGCCGAGGGCAGCAAGCCCCCTGATGAAGTACCGTCCAAGTAAAATGAAAATGACTAATGGCACTATGGAGGCCAGCACCGCTGCCGCGAACGTCTCATTATATAGCGTTCCGTACCCTCCTGTGAACAGCCTCTCTCCAACGGAGACGAGGGTTAAGCTTGGACTCTTTACAAGCAGGACTGGTATGAAGAAGTTGTTCCAGCTTTGTATG
>CAYFFY010000080.1:0-3111 GCA_964342635.1 uncultured Desulfurococcales archaeon | reverse complement strand
CCCTCCAGCCGACACCGGGTGGTCCGGGGTTCGATTCCCCGCGGCGGGACCACCCCCAACCAACCCTCATATCCTGCGGCCCTGCCTACCGCTAGGGGGGTAAGCCCTTGAGCCGCCTCGCGGCCGTGCTGCCAAACGGCGCCATAGACCTGGGACGCAACGTGGTCGCGGACTCCTATGACAGGAGGCCGATTAGGGTTGCCACCCACGCCCATGAGGACCACACTAAGTACCTGCAGCGGAGCGCATCCCAGGGCCTCTTCGTAGTAGCGACCCCTGTGACCCACGAGTTCCTGAAGGTCCTCGGCCATAGCGTGCCGCACTCAAAGATCCTAGCCTTGGACTACGACAAGCCCTTCCAGTTCGAGAACGAGGTCATAATGCTCAAGCCGGCCAGACACATAGCGGGCAGCGCGCAGGTGGTAGTTGAGACCAAGGAGGGGTCGGTCGCCTACACCGGCGACTTCAAGATGCCTGGTACACCCCCCATAGGGGGACTTGACGTACTTGTCCTCGACGCGACCTACGGGAGCCCTCACCTGTCGCGCAAGGGCACCGAGTGGGACGCCATAGCAGCGATCGTTGAGATCATAGAGGAAGAGGTCGGCGAAGGACCCGTCTGGCTGTACGGGTTCAACGGGAAGCTGCAGGAGATAATGGTTGAGCTTAGGATAAGGGGTATCAAGGAGAGGTTCCTGGCCGACCCAATGACCCTAAGCCTGGCCAGGATAGCCTCCAAGTTCTACTCAGTAGAGCTCGGCGACGTAGGCGTGTTTACGGGGGAGCAGGTGGGCCCTGGCGCCATAATATTCGCCCACACGACCAAGGCCTCCTCCCTCACCCGGATGCCTGGGGTGCACTTAATATTGACTGGCCTCGAGAGGAGGGGGGTCTCAGTCCAGGTACATGATAACGTCTACAGGATCGCCTTTAGTGACCACGCCTCCTTCTGGGAGATCGTTGACTACGTCAGGGAGGCCAGGCCGAAGGAGATAATTGTTGACGGCTCCAGGGGCTTCGACCCCGAGTTTACAGCAAAATACCTGGACAAGGTGCTAGGTATCCCCGCGAGGGTGGAGCCCGTTGGCGTCCAGACCAGGCACTCAGTGGAAAGGGATTGACGAGCGCAGCGCCGTCCTAGAGTACCTGCAGAGCGGCCGCGTCGAGGCCGCCTCAGGGCCTCCACTGATGACGGCCGGCGTGCTGATGGCGATCACGGCCTACCTGATGGCGCCTGGGGGGTCTTCACAGTCACTAGCGCTGGCCCTGCTTGGCCTAACGGCAGCCATGCTCGGGGCCACTGTGGAGTTCGCGTACCTCCTCGTGGTGTCGAGGGCCGTTGACTTGGTGGCCGGGTTCCAAGGCGGGACCGACTTCAAGAGGGTCCTGCTAATCTCAGCCCTTATAGGCTCCTATGTTGTCGTTGTCGGCATGCCTCTGCTGGGCCTATACCTGGCACGGCTGGCTAACAGGGCCGGCATCCCAGAAAGCGAGGTCCCTGGCGGGTTCGGCCTGTGGGTATACTCCTTACTCACGCTCGGGCTGGCGGTCGCCTTCGCCCAGCCCGCCCTCGCCAGATCGCTCCGCAGCGCCCTCCTCAGCCTCGCCCAGAGCTGGGAGGGCCCCCCTCAGCCTCTCGGCGGCCAGGGCCAGCAGGGGCAGCAGGACCCTGGGGGCTGAGGCCACGTCTTTATCTAATACGACCCTCCAGGTGGACCCGCACTCCTGGCAATACGCAAGGCCCAGCTTACGCTCCTTGTCGGTGAAGAGCCCCACGCTGAACGGGTTCGAGTTGCCGCAGTACGGGCACGTCAGGGCGCCCCTGCCTACCCTCCACGCAAAGCCGCACACGTGACAGACCATGTAGAAGCCGTCATCCCTCCTGACCATGGTTCTGCTCTCGCTGCCGCATACAGGGCAGTAGGGCGAGCCGTCATCGATGACCCCCCTCGAGCCCTCGTATGCCTGCGCGAGGGCCCTCGCGACGGCCTGAAAGGCTAGCAGGGCGCTCCTCGCCCCCTTGATATTAACGTCGCCCTCAAAGGCCCTCGCAAGGCTCTCCTCAGCCTTGTCAGGGCTCACCTCATCGTTGAGCTCGCGCCCTATGTAAATGATGTAGTCCCTTAGCAGGCCGGCGTATGAGAGCCTTGCGAGGAGATCGGAGAGCGTGATATCGTTGGCCCCCTGCCCTTCAAGGAACCTCCTGGCGTCGTCCATGATCTTCTTCTGCAGGGCCTCAACCTTTATGGCCGCCTCTAGGTCTACCTTAAGGCCAAAGAGCTGTGAGTAACGCCTCAGGTACCTCTCAAAGGCTGTCAGGTCGTCAGGCCCGCTGCTCATCGGTGCCTACCTTCGGCTCAGGCGGCTCCCCCTTCGCGATCTGTTCCTTAAGCTCCTTCAGTCTCTTTATCAGGTGAGGTATCACGTCCCTGTAGTCGGCGACAACGCCGTAGTCGGCCTGCGAGAATATCGGGGCCGACGGATCCTTGTTAATTGCGACGACTACGCCGGCCTCCCTGACGCCGAACATGTGCTGGGCAGCCCCGCTTATGCCGACCGCTAAGTAGATTACGGACTTTATTGACTTGCCGGTCTGGCCTACCTGCCTCTCATGGGGTATCCACCCCAGGTCTACCGCCTTCCTGCTCCCCCCGACCACGGCACCCATGACGTCGGCGAGCTCCTCGAGAAGCTTGAACCCCTCAGACGTGCCGAGGCCCTTGCCCCCACCTACGACTATCTCGGCCTTCTCGATAGGGGTCTCGGTCCTAGGTATGACCTTCCTCGACACCAGCCTCGCCCTTGGCTTCGGCGCATGCTCAACGTGTTCATCTATTACCTCGCCGTTCCTGCTGGGGTCTCTGGGCGGCAGTGGGAACACGTTAGGCCTCGCCGTGGCCATCTGAGGCCTCCTGTTAGGCGTCCTGATGTATGCCAGCAGGACGGCGCCGAACGGGGGCCTTACCTGGAACACGTCCCTGGTCTTCTCGTCAACGTCGAAGTCCGTGCAGTCTGCCGTTATCCCTGACCTAAGGTGGTTAGCTATGTAGGGGGCCAGCTCCCTTCCCCTCATGGTGCCGGCCACGAATATCATCTCTGGCTTGTACTTCT
>CAYFFY010000079.1:0-3226 GCA_964342635.1 uncultured Desulfurococcales archaeon | reverse complement strand
GGGCCCACGCCAGGAGGCTGGGGGTCCAGCTCATAGGCGACGTGCCGATATACGTCAGCTACGACAGCGCCGACGCGTGGTCCAACCCGAGGATATTCAAGCTCGGCAGGGACATGAGGCCGCTATACGTCTCTGGCGTCCCCCCTGACTACTTCAGCAGGACCGGCCAGCTCTGGAACACACCGGTGTACGACTGGGACGAGCTCAGGAGGGAGGGGTACGGGTGGTGGGTCAGGAGGATGAGGCACGTGTCCACGCTATTCGACGCCGTGAGGCTTGACCACTTCAGGGGCTTCGCGGCCTACTGGGAGGTGCCGGCCAGCGAGAGCACAGCGGTCAACGGGAGGTGGGCGAGGGGGCCTGGGGAGGAACTCTTCAGGGCCGTCATGAGGGCTGCCCCTGGGCTTCAGCTGATAGCCGAGGACCTGGGCCTCATAACCCCGGACGTCGTTAAGCTGAGGGAGTCCCTTGGGATACCTGGCACTAAGGTCCTCCAGTTCGCGTGGGACGGTAGGCCTGACAACCCCTACAAGCCGCATAACTACGAGAGGAACTTCGTGGTGTACACCGGGACTCACGACAACAACACCGTGGTCGGCTGGTTCTTCACCGAGGCCAGCCCGAGGGCGAGGGCCGAGGCCATGAGGTACATGGGGCTCAGGGAGGTCAGGGACATCAACTGGGCCTTCATAAGGCTCGCTATGATGTCCGTCGCCGACGTCTCGATATTCCCCGTCCAGGACGTTCTGGGCCTCGGGCCCGAGGCCAGGATGAACAGGCCAGGGACCACCGGCAACAACTGGCTCTGGAGGCTCAGCTCAGCGGACGGGCTGCGGAGGGCGGTCGGGAGGCTCAGGGAGCTGACGCAGGCCTACGGCAGGGCCTAGCCCTTGGCCATCCTCTGCCTATGCCTCCTCATTATGTGGCCCACTATGACCCTATAGGCTAGTAGGACGACGGTGACCGCGAATACTAGGTGGGCTAGCGGCCTCATGACCATGTAAATGGCCGCGCTGGCTGTGAAGAGAACCCCTATCGCGGTCCTCGCGTAGGCCTCCTGCCTCAGGTCAGCCCTGGTCTCTAGTGAAACCCTCGGGTCCCTGAGCACGCCCGCCAGCATCCCAGCCCACGTGAAGGCTATGGCGGCCATAAGCCCTGCCAGGTAGACGAGCCTGCCCGTCCTCATGACTACGGGGAGGGCGGATATCAACAGCAGCACCACGATGTCGAGCACGGGGAACTCGGACGTCCTTGGAGGGTAGCTGAGCCTCTCTATGACGTACCTCCACCAGAACCAAACCACGACGACGTTTGTGACTATGAAGTCGGCGAGCGACGCGACCGTTATCCCTGAGGTCTCCAGTGACTGGGCGTTGAAGGCGAGGGCTATGGCCACTATCATAGTTGATAGCTCCAGCACGAGCATGTTAGCGGTTAACCTGGCCTCCTCCTTGTCCGCGCTCAAGGCCCCCACTTCAGATGCCGGCCTCATATGAAAGCCTTAGGGCCTCCAGGTAGTCCTCGGGCCTGCCGACGCTTATCCACCTCTCCCTCATCTCTATGGCTCTGACCTCTCCCCCCTCCTCTATTAGCCTAGCGACGCCCTCAACGAGCTCGACCTCGTCCCCCTCAGCCTTAGACCGCCTTACCTGCCTGAGGTGATCAAAGATCCTCGGCGAGAAGACGTACACGGCGGCCATGGCGAGGTCGCTGGGGGGCCTCGAGGGCTTCTCAGCGACCCCAAGCACGCCATGGACCCTCACCCCCCTGAACTCGCCCGCCTGCCCAGGCCTTATTACGCCGTACCTGGTAGGGTCCTCGACCCTGTGGACGTAAAGGACGGCGTCAAGGCCCTCGGCCTGGAAGAGCTCAATGCCGGCCCTGTAGTACTCAAGGGGGAGTATATTATCGTCGGCGTTGAGGACGAAGGGCCCTGTGACCGAGTTGGCGGCCAGCAGGACCGCGTTGCCATACCCCCTCATCTCTGCGTCAAGAACAAGCCTCAGCCTGGACTGGGGCGGCCCCCTGCTGCTGAGGTAGTCAACTATTAGGGAGGAGTTCCTGCTGAACACGATAGTTATGGGGTCAAGGCCAAGGGACTCGAACCTCTCAAGTATGAAGTCTATCAGGGGCTTAAGGTAAGTCCTGCCGGCGCCGTTAACGCCGAAGAGCGGCAGGAGGGGCTTGGGCAGCACATAGGTTATGTTCCTCATCCTTGAGCCCTTGCCTCCGGTTACAACTACGCCCTCCAAGGCCTGCCTTGTGACTCGCCCCTCCGTCGCTTAATTAAACTCAATGGTCTCAGAGTCCAATCACATTTATTTGCCGCCCTCGTCGTTTCTGCCTGTGGCCATGGAGACAAAGAGGGTAATGATACTCGGCATCGACGGGTACCTCGGCTGGGCTCTTGCCCTCAGGATGCTCAGGAGGGGCCACGCGGTCTACGGCATTGACAACCTGAGCACAAGGTACAACGCGGCCCTAGCCGGCGAGGGCTCGGCCTTCCCCCTGCCCGAGCCAAAGGAGAGGGAGCACTGCCTTAGGGGGCTTGGGGACCTCGAGGCCTTCCAGGTCGCCGACATAACCCAGCCGGGCGTTCTAAGGGACGCCATCGATGGGTTCAGGCCGGACGTGGTAGTTCACTTCGCCGAGCAGAGGGCAGCGCCCTTCTCCATGATGGACGAGGAGAGGGCCGTCTACACGATGTACAACAACATTATAGGCACCATGAGGCTCATATACGCCCTCAAGGACAAGCCAGAGGTCCACTTGCTGAAGATGGGCACCATGGGCGAGTACGGGACGCCAAACTATGACATACCTGAGGCCGCGTACGTGGAGTTCACCTATAAGGGCAAGAGCGACCTGATGCCGGTCCCCAAGTTCGCCGGCTCCTGGTACCACTGGACAAAGGTCCACGACACCCACAACCTCCTCTTCGCCAACAAGGTCTGGGGGGTAACGGTAACTGACGTGAACCAGGGGCCCGTCTACGGGACCAGGACCTCAGACATGATGGTGAGCGGGCCTGTCGAGGACCCGAACGCGCAGGTCAACGAGAGGCTGAGGACGAGGATCGACGTGGGCGACGCGTTCGGCACCGTGATAAACAAGAACATAGCCAGGGCGGTCGTGAGCGTGGCGCTCTTCCACAAGGAGGGGAGGAAGCTCCCCCTCTACCAGTACGGCAAGGCCAGGCAGGTGAGGGGGTTCATCAGCCTTGAGG
>CAYFFY010000078.1:0-3354 GCA_964342635.1 uncultured Desulfurococcales archaeon | reverse complement strand
TGCTCAAGTACCTGGGAAGCAGGAGGGGCGACCAGCTTACCGTAGAGATGTCCAGGAGGCTGCTCAGGTACTACGCCGTGACCTACGCCATCGCTGGCGTCTTCGGGACGGCCTTCACGGTCTTCCTGTTCTCATACTACCCGTTCGCAACGCTGCTCGTAGGTACCATAGCCATAGTCCCGTTCGCCATAGCCATAGCCTTTGTCGGCCTCAACTTCTTCTCGCTCGTTGCGTACTGGTACGGCTGGGACAGGTGGAGCCCACGGACCCACAACATCATAGGCATCCTGCTGGCCGCCTCGGCGATAATGATCCCGTTCGGTTTCAGGGGGGTCTTCGCGTTCCTCAACGAGCCCGTCGGCCTTGAGTTCACGGCCAGCGGGCCAACCCTTAACGGGGTGCAGGCCTACTCTAATCCGACTTTCTGGCCGCTGTACCTGTCGAGCATCGTGGGCGCCCTGACGGCCACGATGATAGCCATCATGGCAGGGTTCGGCATTGCGTACCTAAGGAACCCCGATGCCGAGAGGCCCTACTTTGAGGCCTCGGTCAGGAAGTTCCTCCTGCCGTCGCTCATAGGGTTACTCCTGATGGTCCCCCTGATGTTCTCCTACCTCATGTCGCTCACAGGCGTCCCGTTCAAGTTCAACAGCATAATGGAGGGCCTCGGGGTCTTAATTGGCGACACGGGCTCCTACGACTTCTCGTGGATATTCATAATCCACCTCATGATGGTCGCGGTTCAGTTCCTGGCAATACTGTACGTGTTCTACTCGCTGACGAAGGGGGTCATGGTCAGCAGGGGGAACGCCATAGCCGCCCTGATAGGCGGCGCCACGGCGCTCGGCGGCATAGAGGCCGGCGAGATGCTCAACGCGTTCTCGCAGTTCCCTAGGTTCATAGCTTCGCTGACGACACAGGAGGCCCTCTCGCTGCCACAGCCCTACGGCCAGCTCATAGCTGAGTACAACAACCTCACGAACTACAACCATCTGGCTGCCGCCTCCTTCGCCCAGTTCTTCACGTCGTTCATGATGGCGATAATGATCGTGGTCCTCATAGCGTTCATCTATGTGGTATTCTTCAAGAAGGCGAGGGGCTGAGTTAGGGGCCCCTAACCGTCGTGGTCCTTTTTCTCCCTCGTCCCTAATGGGGTCCTGAACAAGGCTTAATAGCCTGTATCGGAAAACCGAAAAGTGGTCAGCATGGGGCACGAGGCCGCCCAGAGGGCGAGGAGGCTGCTGACGTTAGCTATAGCCTCGGCCGCCGTAGCGTCGGTTGCTAACCTCGCCGGCGGCGTCGTCTTCCACAGCAGGATACTGGTCCTCAACGGTCTCACCTGCGTCGCCAACCTCGTCACGGCAGTGATAGGCACCACCTACTACCTGAGGTCTCTTCAGCCCCCAGACGCCGACCACCCGCTCGGCCACGCCGGCTACGGCTACAGCTCGGCCACGTTCACCCTTATGGTCTACGCCTTTGTCCTGGGGCTTGGCGTTGACGAGGTTGCCAACCCGACCCCGTACAGGGTGTCAGGGCTCGCGTGGACGGTGCCTGCAGGCGTGGCGGTCCTCTACACGGCCTCCGTCATGACGAGCAGGAGAGTAGGCGGGGCCGTAAGGGTCTACGCGGACGTGACTACAAGCGAGATAGCCGAGAGCCTTGTGGCCCTCGTCGTGACGTCCCTAGCGCACGCCTACGGCTACGTGATAGACAGGGTCGGGGCGATTGTCATGCTCCTGTACCTCGCCTACCAGGTCATAAACAACGCGAGGGGGCTCCTCTATGAGCTGTCTCTCCCTTCTCCGCCTACGACGCTAGTCGAGTCCATCAGGCGTGACCTGGGCGGGATGGGCTACGACGTGAAGGACATAAGGCTCAGGAGGGTTGGGTCCCAGGTGGCCGGCTACGCTGTTTTGCTGGTGCCGCCGGAGGAGAGCGTCGAGGAGGCCCACAGGAGGGCTGACGAGATAGAGAGGTTCGTGAAGGCCAAGTACGGCGTTGACCTCGTCGTTCACGTGGAGCCCAGGGAGCTGAAAGAAACGCTTAATAGGTAAGGGGAGGTAGCCGACCGGGGGCGCACATGCCTAAGGAGATGACCTGCGCGTTCTGCGGCAGGCCCATAGAGCCAGGCACGGGCAGGATGTATGTGACCGACAGGGGCGAGGCGCTCTGGTTCTGCAGCAGCAAGTGCTACAAGAACGCGATCATCCTGAGGAGGAACCCGAGGAAGCTGAAGTGGGCGAGGTCATGGCTTATCAGGGCCCTAGCATAACGTGCCAGGATGTGTGTTTAAAAGAGGCTCTCGCCTCCCTGGACCGGGTTGCTTGATATGGCTATGGCCGCGCCTCCGTCGGCCTACGACAGGGCGATCACGATATTCTCGCCTGACGGCGAGCTCTACCAGGTCAGGTACGCCTTCGAGGCCGTGAGGAAGGGCTGGACTAGTCTCGGCGTACTTACGAGCGGCGGTGTCGTGCTGGCCGCCGAGAAGAGGAGGACCATGCCGCTCCTCGACCTCGACGGCATCGAGAAGATATACAAGGTAGACGACCACATTGGCGTGACGTTCGCCGGCATGGGAAGCGACGGCCGCGTGCTGATAGACTACGCCAGGCTCGTCACGGTGAGGCACAGGCTGACCTATGGGGAGGCGCCGTCGACAGAGTACGTGGCCAAGGCAGTGGCCGACGTGAAGCAGCTCTACACGCAGCACGGCGGCGTCAGGCCCTTCGGGGTGGCGCTGATATTCGGTGGCGTCGACCCTGACGGCACGCCGAGGCTCTTCAGGACCGAGCCCGGCGGACAGTACTTCAGCTACTACGCCGTGGCTATAGGGCTCGGCGGCGACGCTGCCAACAGCTACCTTGAGAAGGCCTACAGGAGGGACATGAGCCTCGAGGACGCGATAAAGGCGTCCATAGTGGCGCTGTTCAAGGGCCGTCTGGCCTCAAGCGACGAGAAGAAGGACGAGCTCCTGGCCTCCTTTGAAAAGAACGTTGAGATAGCGTACATTGACGTAAAGGAGAGGGCCTTCACGAAGATAAAGCCCGACGTCATAAAGTCCTACATCGAGGGGGTAAAGGGGGAGCTGACGTAACCGGGGGCTTCTACAAATAAACTTGGTCTGGCCTGGTTTTGAGGGGCAGGGTCTTGCCTAAGAGGCAGGAGTTCGTAATAGCCTGGCTTGAGCTGAAGGGCCAGAGGTTCGAAATTCTGGTAAGGCCAGACGAGGCCTTCAAGTTCAAGGAGGGGGAGAAGGTCCCCATATCCGAGGTTCTGTGGTCGGACACCGTCTACAAGGACGTCAAGAAGGGGCTGAAGGCCAGCCCCGACGCCATAAGGAAGGCCTTC
>CAYFFY010000077.1:0-3560 GCA_964342635.1 uncultured Desulfurococcales archaeon | reverse complement strand
GACGAGGCCGAGAGGAACGTGAACGACGTGCTCCACGCCCTGAGGAACATAATGAGGGAGCCAAAGATGCTCGGCGGCGGCGGTGCCCCAGAGATCGAGCTGGCCCTGCACCTGAGGGAGTACGCCGCCACCATCGGCGGCAAGGAGCAGCTGGCCATAGAGGCCTTCGCCGACGCGCTTGAGACCGTACCGAGCGTGCTAGCTGAGAGCGCCGGCATGGACGCCCTCGACACGCTAATGCAGCTGAGGTCGCTCCACAGCAAGGGCTTTAAGTTCGCTGGCGTTGACGTGCTCAACTCGAAGGTAGTTGATGACATGCTTTCCATCAATATCTACGAGCCGCTCCTGGTGAAGAAGCAGGTAATCAAGGGAGCCGCGGAGGCCGCCATATCGCTCCTCAAGATCGACGATCTAATAGCCGCAGCGCCACCAAAGGAGAAGAAGGAAGGGGAGAAGAAGGAGGGCGAGGAGGGTAAGCCCCCCTCTCCCTGATCTAGCTGATTTTTAGTCCGCGTGGGATTTATCCTCCGAAAGGGACGCACTGACCTGAAATGGACAGCTCAACGAGGCTGTTACACCCTAAGCTGAGAGACGCTATTTCTAGGCTGGGCTACGAGAGGTTATTGCCAATACAGGAGAAGGCCATTCCTGTCATCACGTCGGGTACCCATACACTGGTCGTCTCACCGACCGGCAGCGGCAAGACGGAGGCGGCCCTCTTCCCCGTCCTGTCCATGATGCTGAATCGCTTTGAGCCCGGCGACGGCAAGATAAAGGCAATCTATGTCACTCCGCTTAGGTCGCTCAACAGGGACGTAATGGTCAGGATCTCTAGGCTTGTGGGGGAGGTCGGGTTCTCGATAGCCCTTCGTCATGGAGACTCCACATCGACTGCCAGGAGGCGGTTCCTTGAGAGCCCACCTGACTTCATGATCACCACGCCGGAGACGCTTAACCTTATCCTCACCGTTCAGAGGCGATCAGACATGTGGGCCTCGGTCAGCTTCGTCGTAGTTGACGAGGTCCAGGAGCTCATAGACAGCAAGAGGGGGGCCGAGCTTTCCGTTGTGCTAGAGAGGCTCGAGGAGAGGTCTCGGGAGAGGATTCAGAGGATCGGGCTTTCGGCCACCCTGTCGGACAGGTCAAAGAGGGCAGCGGCGTCACTGTTGGCCTACGGGAGACACGTTGAGATCGTGGAGGACAAAGGAGCCCGCAAATATGAGATCGATGTAGTCACGGTGCCCGAGGACAGCGAGCTTGACAGGGCCGCTGACGTGATAGCGTCGCTTGTTAGGGGCGACCAGGGATCGACACTCATGTTTACGAACACAAGGTCCGTCGCTGAGAGGCTTGGGGCGTTGATGACCAATAGGCTGGAGGGAAAGGTGATGGTACACCACGGCAGCCTCTCCAGGGAGGTCAGGGAGGAGGCCGAGAGGAGGTTCAGGGAAGGCGGTCTGAAGCTGCTGGTGGCGACCTCAAGCATGGAGCTAGGGATAGACATAGGTCACGTCGACCTGGTGCTGCAGTTCATGTCGCCAAGGGAGGTCATAGCCATGACGCAGAGGGCAGGACGTGCTGGGCACAGGTTTGGAGGCGTCAGCAGGGCCACCATAGTCACCTTCGATAACTTGTTCGAGGTCCTTGAGTCCGCCGTGATAGCCTCCAGGACCGTGAAGGGGGACTTAGAGGACCTTGACCACTACAGGACCCCACTTGACGTCACTGCGCACCAGCTAGTAGCCCTCGTCATAGAGGGCCTCGCCTCAGATATCGGAAGGGCGTATGAAGTGCTCACCAGGTCAGGACCGCTGTCATGGCTTACCCTTGAGAAGCTCGAGAGGGTAGCTGAGCACCTTGACTCCGTGAACGTCCTAAGGTATGAGCCGGAGACCGGGAAGCTGACAAGGGGCAGGCGATCCTTAACATACCTTTACAAGGTCTCGATGATACCTGACGAGGCTAGCTTCAAAGTCTACGACATTGCGACCAACGAGCAGGTCGGAGAGGTTGGGGAGAGATTCGTCGAGGCCGCCCTGCTGACCGGGAGGGACGAGAAGCCTACTTTCGTGCTCGCGGGCAGGGCCTGGAGGATTGTCAACGTAGACTATGAGGGGCTCCGGATAGACGCCGAGCCTTTGGGGTCCGCTGAGGGCATGGTGCCCTCATGGGAGGGGGAGCTGATACCCGTAAGCTTCAAGGTAGCGAGGGAGGTCTGCAGCCTCATCGGCCTTACGGGGGTGGATCCGGAGGCCGCCTCCCGTATCCTCAGGGGTAGGGGCCTTGACGAGAGGACCGTCAAGAAAGTCATAGATGTCGTCTCAGAGAGCACGAGGAGGTGGGGGTTCCCGCCGACGATGTCTGAGCCCGTCATAGAGGAGGTAAAGGGGGTCAGCATACTCTACGCCTGCCTTGGCAGCAAGGGGAACCTCCTGCTTTCACTTGTGTTGTCTAAGCTCATGGAGCCGACGACCAAGGTGTGGTTCGACTATATACCATATGCCGTCGTCTTCTCGTCACCTCACGGGGTAAGCGGCGAGGAGGTCAGGGATGCCCTAATGAGGGCTAAGGGGCTTGACCCGCCCCAGCTCCTTGGGCTAGCCTATGAGGCCGTCAAGTCAACCCCCCTATACGTTGTCAGGTTCCTGCAGGTGGCCAAGAGGATGGGCGTTATAGACCCTGACGCGCGCGTCTCGATAGAGCAGGGGAGAAGGATAATCGAGGCGTACAGAGGAAGCGCGGTTGAGGAGGAGACCCTGAGGGAGATATCGTTTGATAAGCTGGACCCGGAGGCGCTAAGCTCCCTTATCTCGTCGTTAAGGGACGTCAAGGTCGTCAGGGGGGACCCCCCGAGCCCGCTGGCCCAGGAGGTGATAAAGAACCCATACCTCAGGAGGGAGATAGCCGTTAACATTAAGGACGTAGCTCTCGACTACATAATCACAGGGCTGAAGAGCTCAGCTATGAGAAGGGAAGTACTGCTCGTCTGCGCTCACTGCGGGCACGCCTGGAAAACGAGGGCAGTTGACCTCGTACACCCTGTGAGGTGCCCCAAGTGCAGGGCAGTCATGGTGGCCCCCCTGCCGGCTACCGAGTGGGGGGAACGGGTGGCCTCCCTCTACGCATCGCTCAAGAGGGGACAGGCCAAGAGGTTAGGGGAGGAGGACAGGAAGTACGTTGAGGAAGTCAGGGAGAGGGCCGGCCTCTACACCAACTACGCGATGCAGGGGCTTGGCAAATACGTTGTTGAGGCGCTGATGACGCAGGGCGTCGGACCTAGGTCCGCCAAGAGAGTCCTGGGGGAGCTTATGAAGGGCGGCGAGAGGGCGTTCTATGAGGCCCTGCTGAAGGCCAAGGAGGACTACCTGGTCTACAGGAAGTTCATCGAAAGAGAGAGGTAACAAGAAGGACAGGTCAGATGTGACGGGGGCCCAAGCTTAAATAGCCTCCACCCTTGATGTCCCTAGGTGCCGCGGTAGTATAGCCCGGCCCAGTATGCGGGCCTCTCGAGCCCGTGACCCGGGTTCAAATCCCGGCCGCGGCACCACTGCGCGGGTCCT
>CAYFFY010000076.1:0-3787 GCA_964342635.1 uncultured Desulfurococcales archaeon | reverse complement strand
GGAACCTGGAGGACGTCGTGAGGCAGGCCAGGTGGGAGGCCGAGATGGTGAGGAGAATGGGGGCTAGGTGGTTCGAGCAGAGGGACGGGTGGCTTCTCAGGGCCTGGGAGGCCGACAGGGAGCTCTGGAGGGACCCAAGGGTTAGGGAAGCACTGATAAGGGCCGTACAGGCCAGGGATAGGTCGATGCAGGGCCGCCGCGAGTGAGGGCTGCCTCTATGACGCGACGCGAGGGCAGGGCGGCCGAGGCTGACGTGGACACGCTGAGGGCAGACGGAGGACCTGGGCCCCCCTACAGGTACTCCTGAGGCAGGCGGGCATGGAGGGCCCTAGCTTAGCTCCTCCTCTATCGCCCTTCCAAGCCTCTCGGCCTCCCCCACCAGCTCGTCACCTGAGGGCCTTGGGGGCCTGAGGGACCGCAGGGCCCACGCAAGCTCAACGGCCCTCCTCTCGGCCTCACCCTGCGCGACCGGCGGGAAGTTCTGGAAGGCGTCCATTACTGAGAAGAGCCTGTCGATGAAGTCCCCCTCCCTGACCGGGAGCAGCATAAGGTGGTAGTGCGGAACCCTCAGCCCTCTCGCTAGCATGACGATGGCCTTCGGGGCGTAGACCCTCTTCATTGCCCTGCCGACTGCCCCGACTACCGTGTAGAACCTCCCGACAAGCCCCGCCGGCATCTCGTAGAAGAAGGTGAAGTGCCCCCTGGGCACAACCAGGGCCTGGCCGGCAACCGCAGGGTAGGGGTCCATGAGGACCATGACGTCCTCGTCGGAGTAGGCAACGTACCCCCTCTCCTCGCCCCTCGCCACCCTGCAGAAGAGGTCGTTCCCGGAGGCCACGCGGCGCCCCAGGCACGGCGGCCGCTGGGATAATATAGCGAGCCGGCCGCTACCGCGGCCGCGCGACAGCGACGCATGGCGCGAGACCCATCGGCGCCAACTCAGCTCAAGCTAGGGGCCGGCCGCTGAGGAAAGGTTCTTGCCTTCGTTGGGGTTAGTAAGGTTTATAATTAAGCCTCAACAACATTCGCACGGGGCCGGTTCCGTGGACTATTGGAGGGAATTCTCCCGGCTCTCCCCCGTTGCCCTCGTCCTCGCCCTCGCCCTCTCGGCGCTCCCGGCGCTGGTCGCCCGCTCGGCTGGCCCAGGCAGCATTTATGACCCCAACAACGCACCCGTCGGCATAGTTTATGACTCGTCCAACGGGTACCTCTACGTAGCAAACTGGTACTCCGACACAGTCTCTGTCATAGACCCAAGGAGCAACACCGTCATAGAAGTCATATCCGTCTTTGGAGGCCCAAGGGCGATAGGCTATGACCCGGCCAACGGGCTGATCTATGTGGCGGGCTCCTACTCCGACTCTGTCTTAGTCATAAACCCCCAGACAGAGTCGGTCGTAGCTAACATACCAGTGGGGGCGTTCCCGATCGCTATAGCCTATGACCCCTCGAACGGGTACCTTTACGTAGCAAACTGGGAGTCCGGCACGGTCTCCGTGATAGACCCCCACACCGAGTCGGTCGTGGCCACCATACCCGTCGAGCCGTACCCCAACGCCATAGCCTATGACCCCTCGAACGGGTACCTTTACGTGACGGATAGGTACGCCTACGTCTCCGTGATAGATACCTACAACAACTCCGTGATAGCAAATATCTCCCTGCCGGCGACTTGCGTGGCCGTAACCTACGACCCAACCGACGGGCTGATCTATACGGCTGGGGGCGGTTACGTCTTTGCTATAAATCCAAAGAACGACTCCGTTATAGCCAGAATATTCGTAGGTGGGGGTCCGACGGCTATACTCTACGATCCCTCGAACGAGTACCTTTACGTGACGGAAGTTCCCGACACCGTCGCTGTAGTAAACCCCCAGATAGACTCTGCCATAGCAAATATAACCGTGGGGTCGGGCCCAGGCGCCATAGCCTATGACCCCTCGAACGGGTACCTTTACGTGACCAACTTCTTCTCTGACACGGTCTCTGCCATAGATCCAAGCAACGACACCGTGGTGGCCACCATACCCGTCGTGCCGTCCTCAACGACATCGACTACGACCGTTACTACCACGACTATCTCAATTACAACAGTGACTAGCACCGCCACCTCTACTGTTACTACGACGCTCTCGACTACGTCCACCATAGCTGGTATTACCACCGAGACCGTCACTTACTTGACTACACCCTCAGCCTCAACCCCAACGGTCGTCTCGTCTGTCTCTGGGCCCAGTAGCACCCTGTTCGCGCTGGCTGTCGACTTCGTTGTCGTGGCGGCCGCAATCGCCATCGTCATCCTGGTCGTGGGACTAGGGGTCTATAAGGCGCTGAAGAGGAGGTAGCGCGGATCGACGTAGCGTTTATAAGGTGTTTCTTAAAATTTCATAAATTATGTGTAAGATTCTCTGGCCGGCCTGGGCTGCTGAGCGCCCACCATCGCCCAGACCGGCCTTGCTGCCAGTCCAGGCCTCCTGGATAACGCATTGGGTTGGCCCTGCCTGCTCGGTTTCGCTAGAAGGCTTGATCCTCGGCGCCAGGGCGCTTCCGACCGCAGCCAAAGTCGCGGCGGTGTTCGAGCCGTCGCTCCCCCCGCGTTGGGGTTCTCCTGGCCGTTGCCGGGGCCGGGAGTGACCGCTTGGCCTGTACGTTTCCCTGGGCTGCAGGCCGCTGCGCAACTCCTCGATCTCGATACGGGCCTTCTGTCAGACAGGAAATGGCACGGCCTTCCAGCCCGTGTACAACGGCACCGGGGGCGTGGTCTAACGCTAGCGCGTCGACGAGGCGCTGGCCCGTATAATCGAGCAACGCCTCGGCTCAGCGGTCACAGGCTGGCCCAGCTCCTCGTGTTCGTCTCGTATTAAGTGAGGCTAGAACCGACGGCACTTGAGGGTGCTCACGCAGCAGCTCGCGGTGTTCCTCCACCACGTCTACGTGCTAACCGGATTGTGCTACGCCGTTGAGGTCTTCGTGGACAGGCCATCCGGGCTCTACTACTCCTCGCCCGGGGCCGGCATAGCAGACGCTTCCACCTGCGGAAGACGGCCACGGTCAGGTTGACGAGCGCCGCCGTCCTATGCCTCGCGTACTACGTATACGTCTACGCGTCACACGTGACGTACTGGTACTCCAACAGGTGCGGCACGGCGCGGATAGCCCTGGTGACCATTGTGGCGCAGCGCAGTGTGATCTCAAGCGACCTCTTCCAGGTCAGGGTACTTTTTCGGGCGGTAGCTTCGCAGAGTGCAGCTTTAACCTCGCGACATGGTCGGGGCCTGGCTACAGGGATCGCCACGATCATCGGTATTTTCGGGCTCTGATCAACTACCCCACGATGGCGGTCATCGGCTTCTTAGGGGGTACAGAGCTACCGCTCGGGAGCGATCCGCCTATATGTCTTCAACGACACACAATCTTACTACGTCGGGGCCTGGCGTCGAAATGGCGCTGCCAGGTTCCCGGTCTTCGCAAATGCCTCGATGCCCATGACGCCAATAGCAAGCCACTGGCTACGGCCTCGGTGAGGCCCTGACCGGGCCAGCCGAGAGCCTCTCGTAGGTTGCCCCGGACAGCCACGGGACAAGGGACCTCAGCTCGTCCCAGGCCTCGGCCGATGACACGTAGCGCCTCCAGTGGCCAAGCCTTGAGAGTAGTGAGTTCATGATCTCCCACGTCCTCGTTGCGGGGGCCCTCGTCCTTGTCCCCCTCGCCAGCCTCAGTGTGCCGTCCACGGCCATGTAGACTCCCTCCTCCTCGACGTGGGAGGCCGAGAGCAGGTGCGCCCTTG
>CAYFFY010000075.1:0-3910 GCA_964342635.1 uncultured Desulfurococcales archaeon | reverse complement strand
TATAGCTATTCCATCTAAGGACGCACTTGCAGGCCAGGATATGAGCGTCGCCGTCATCGGTGCCGGCTTCTCCGGCCTGATGTTTGCCATCAGCCTCTCAAGGGCTGGGTTGAAGGTCAACGTCTATGAGGAGCACGCCAGGGTTGGGTTCCCGGAGCACTGCACGGGCCTGGTCTCGGCCTCGACCGCCGAGATCATAGGAAGGCCGGCGGACGTCTCGAAGCTCGGCGTTATAGATTCGTTTGTAATATCGGGGCCCAGCACTTCAGTCCGGGTGAGGGCCTCAAGGCCCGTCGTGAAGCTGGACAGGGTAAGGCTAGAGGAGATCATGGCTGAGGTTGCCGAGTCTCAGGGGGTTAGGATCAACTACGGTATAAGGGCCAGGGCCTCACCCGATGGAGTTGTCGCCCCCACGGGGCTGAGGTACGACGCAGTAATCCTTGCCGAGGGGTACCTCGGCAGGCAGCGGGCAGCGCTCGACATAGGCTTCTCCGGCCCGCCAATTTACGGGGTTAACGCGGAGTTTGAGGGTGGAGGCGCTCAAGACTTTGAGGCCAGGTTTGATGGCGTTACGTCTGACGGGCTCTTCTCGTGGCATGTGTCACTCAGGTCATTCTCGATAGTAGGCACTGCTGCGCGTGACCCTAGGCTGCTGGCCAGGAAGCTTGCTGATGCTCAAAGGGCCTTTGGAATTGATGGGAGGCCAGTCACGTATTATGGTGGACCAATACTCGTAGGGCCCTATCCCAAGAGGGTTAGAGCTGGCAGGGTGATAGCCGTTGGCGACGCCTCATCTATGAATAAGTCGCTGACCGGCGGCGGCCTATACCCCTCCGCGGTCGCCGCGGTTAACGCTGCGTCCTTAGTGTCGGCTGGCGTCCCTGTAGCTGACGCCGTCGAGAGGGCGGTATTTGACACGCTGAGACAGCTAAGGAAGTCCTATCACGTGGCCAGGCTTCTTCATGAGAGGCCCGGTCAGGTCGACCTAATAATAAGGGCAGCTTCATCGGCTGGGCTCTTCGACAGGCTTACCGGGAAAATCGACTACGACAGGCATCACGAGATAATAAGGGCTTCGCTGAGGACGAGCGAGCTATACGGCGCTATGGCTAGGGCCCTCGTGCTGGACCCAATAGGTGCCCTGAGGCTTCTTGTCAGCGGGGTCGCCGACCTCATCTGAGGCGGGGGGTTATGGCGAGTTAACTTGGGTGACCACCTTCTGAAGCGCCTCGCCTGGGCTGCCTGAACCAACGTCAACAACTACCACGTTGTTGCCCCTCTGGCTCTTGCCCGACGCCCTGAGGCCGGCCTCCCTGAGGCCACGAATCACCTTCATCGTGTCCCCGATGTCTCCCCTGACGTAGATCTTGCCGGCCCCGGTAGGGGCCTCCCTCGTTAAGAGCACGATAACCGGGGCGTCGGACCTCGCCAGAAGCCTCCTGGCGACCATGCCTGAGACCCTCATATTCAGCTCAACGCTGTAGACGGCAACCCTTCCGATCCTAGACCACCCCCTTAGCGCCTCTGAGACCGCCCTCTCCACCTCCTCCTCCGCCTTCATCCTAAGGGAAGTGAGTCGGGGGTCGCTCATGATTGCCTGGCAGGGGTCAACGCCGCCGTACGCGAGCTCGTAAGCGAGCCCCGCGAGGAGGTCAACGTCCCCGGCTGCCTCGCCTCCCCACAGCTGGAGGGCGCACCCCCTTGGTATGTCAACGTCCCCCTCGGGGTCTAGGCCTACCTGGTCCATGTAGTGCCTAAAGACGGGGTTCCTGGAAGCCTCCTCCTGTAGGTCGCCATAGATGCTGGTTGCTATGAGGAGCGGGTCGAAGAATTCAATCGCGTCAGCGAGCACGTGGGCCGCGGAAGGCCACAGGCCCTCGGGGTCCCCGTTTGCGGCGGGGTTGTAGAAGTAAAGGTTAGGAATCCTTGGATAGGACCCCACATGGTGATCTACTACGACGACCGGCCTGCGGACCTTCGACACGAGTGCCACGAGGAACTCGCTCCCCACGTTATAGTCCGCTACAACCACCAGGTCCTTTGCAGCGGCCCTTCTAGCGGCCTCCTCTAGGAACCCTGCGGAGGGCGTGTAGGTGAGGGGCGGAACCATGAAGTCCGCCCTGCCGCTAACGAAGGAGGCCGCCGTTACGGCGGTCACCACGCCGTCAGCGTCCCAGTGGTGTATTATCAGTGGCTCCGACGACGCAAGGAGGGAGGCGAGCGAGTTTCTGGACAGGCTCACGGGGTGCAGCCCCCGTCGCACAGCCTCATAACGTAGTCCACTATGGCCCTCGCCCTGTTGTCGGGGTCTGGGTCCTCCGACCTGACAAGGATTGTCCTCACGTTATCAATTAGGGACCTGGCCGCGGACCCCCCCTTTCCCTCCTTCATGGCCGTGAGGACGAAGGGCTCAAGCTCCATAAGCGTGAAGGGGTCGGCGTAGGCATTGAACTTGATGAACGCCTTTCGAAGCGCGTCGTGGACCCTCAAGGTAGGCGCACAAATGCTCTTCGCCTAAAGGGTAAATAACTTCTAGCCCTGTTGCGCCTTGACCTTTGACTCGACGACGACGCGCCTTATCTCAGTATGCGGGTACTGGCCGGCCTCGTCCTTCTCGTAGGTCTTCACCATGTCCCAGATAGTGAGAAGGGCCGCGGCCACTGCGGCCAGGGCGTCCATCTCAACGCCTGTCTCGGCCTTAGTTCTAACCCTGACCCTCACGCGAACGTAATCAGGGCCGTATTCGAAGGACACGTTAACGCCTGTAATAGGCAAGGGATGCGCAAGCGGTATGATCCTTGAGGCCTCCTTCGCAGCCATCACCGCGGCCACTGACGCGACCGCCTCGACGTCTCCCTTCTCGACCTTACCCAACCTTATCAGCCCTATCGTCGAGGGGGACAGCCCTATCTCGCCGCTGGCCACCGCCTCCCTGAACACGGCTGGCTTATCCGTGACGTCGATCATGTGAGCCAGCTGGCCCACCCCCTATGATGGCTACCAGGGGCGTTAAGAGCCTGAGCCGCGCTGCCGGAGGCCTGACCGGCTCACCCTACCGACCGACTGCGACGTTATTTCGAGGTTGCAGCTCCCGTGCGAGGTGCACCAAGCCTCGCAGCTGGACGCCAGCTCCGCGCCCTCATATATCATCCCGCAGGCCTCGCAGGCGAAATAGGTCTGCCCCCTCAGCGTGACCCTCAGCATATCACCTTACCTACGTAGAGAAGGCCAATTATCTTAATAAGGCCCGGTACGTATCATAGGCTCTCGAGCTGCCTCATGAGCTCGTAGAGGCCGCTGACCTTAGGGTCCCTCATGTCGACCATGAACACCCTCATCCTGCCGTACCTCCTCTCCTGCACAAGGCCCATCTCAACAAGGTCTGCCAGGTGCTTCTCGGCCAGCTCATGGTTAAGGCCAGTCTCCCTGACTATCCTTGTTATGTTCGCCTGTCCCTCCTTAAGGAGCAGCCTAAGGATCCTGACCTTGCCCCTGCTTGCAAGTAGCCTCTCCGGGTCCAAGGCATTCATCTCCTTGAGGGGCCGCCCGTCCTGTCCATAAGGATGGACTCCACGACCTCCCTGAGCCTATCTGGCGGGATCTCGGGCGGGAGCCTTATCATCGTGGTCCTCCCCTTTGGGCTCACGTTGCTGACCCTTGCCTCAACGAGGCCGTAGTTGGACAGCTCCTTGAGGTACTCGTAGAACTGGGTGTGCTTCCTGGGCTCCTCGCTGTAGGCGGCGGCGAGCCCCTCGTACTCGGACTTGACCTCGCCTGTGGAGAGCCAGCCGCCCTTCACGGCTAACAGGTTTGAGACAGCCATGAGGATGAGGAGCTCGTGAGTGTTGAGGGACCTCATAACCTCAAGGGGCACGTTTGAGACCGCGTCGGCGCTGATCGCCTTCCTCAC
>CAYFFY010000074.1:0-3969 GCA_964342635.1 uncultured Desulfurococcales archaeon | reverse complement strand
CCCTCCACGTCGGCCTCGCCCCGGCCACCTTGAAGAGGAAGTTGGAGAGGAGGAGACCACCCCGGGGCGTGTGGGAGACCTCGGGGTGGAACTGCACGCCGTACACGGGCCTGCCCCTGAGCCTGAAGGCGGCAACGTAGCCCGTGTCCCTGGAGACGGCCAGGACCTCCCCCTCGGCCCCCGGCGAGGCCACGTAGTCGGAGTGACTCATCCAGACGTCGTCCTCCCCCGGCCAGCCCTCGAATAGCTCGTCCCCCGAGACGAGCGAGACCCTCGTCCTGCCGTACTCGCCCCTCCCCCTCCTCACCTCACCGCCCGACATCTCGGCCAGGAGCTGGTGACCGTAGCAGATTCCGAGGACTGGGACGTCGAGCCTGAGGACCCAGTCGCCTATCCTCGGCGCGCCCTCCTCGTAGACGCTGGCCGGGCCGCCCGAGAGGATGACGGCCCTGGGCCTAATCGACCTGACCAGCCCCTCGCTGGCCCTCGCGTACGGGACGACCTCGCTGTAGACCCCAAGGTCCCTGACCCTCCTCGATATCATGTGGGCGTACTGGCCGCCGAAGCTTATGACGAGGACCAGCTCACGCCCCTGAGGGGGGACCGACACCCTAGCCCACCTCCATGAGGGGGACGTAGGCCCTCCTGGCCACGCTGTAGAGGCCCCTGTCGGTTACCCTCAGCTCCGGTATCACAGTGAGCGTTATGAGCTGGAGCCTCGCGAGCAGCGAGTCGCCGTCGCAGCGGCAGGCCCTACTGAGGGCTGAGGTGACGCTGCCAAGGCCCTCTGCCGCCTCCTCAGCGGGCAGGTCCGTCATCAGGCCCGCTATGGGGAGGGGGAGCCCTGCCACGACCGAGCCGCCTGAGGCGACCGCGACCCCTCCACCCCTTGAGGCCACGAAGTCGAGCGCCGAGGCCATAGATGCCCTGTCCGTCCCGACGACTACCAGGTTGTGGGTGTCGTGGGAGAACGAGGAGGCTACGGCCCCCTCTATCGCCTGCCCCAGGACGCCGTCCCCCTGCCTCGGGGCCCCGTACCTGTTCACCACGTGGACCTCGGATAGGTCGCCCTTTATGGCGGGCCTCCATCCCCTGACCTCGAGCTGGTCGACGACCTCCCTTGTCAGGGTCGACCCGACCAGCTCGATGACCCTCGTCATGACCCTCCCCTCCTCAACGGGGGCCGCTAGGGAGAGCCTCGGCCTGACCGCGAGCCTGACGGTGCCCCTGAGCCCCTCCAGCGCCTCCGCGGCCTTCAACGCCCCGCCCTCGACCTCTCGTCCGTCCACAAACGTCCTCAGGACCCTGAAGCCCCTGAGGTCGTCGACGACGACCAGGTCGGCGAACCTGCCGGGGGCCACGGCGCCGTACCAGGCCGCTATGCCCGTCGCGAGGGCGGGGGCCAGAGTTACCGCCCTCACGGCGTCGACGGGGTCGACGCCGAGCTCGACGGCCCTCCTGACAGCCCTGTCCATGTGCCCCTCCCTGACCAGGTGTAGTGCGTGCAGGTCGTCAGCTACTATGGGCACCAGGGGGGAGAACGCCGAGACCACCCCGAAGAGCACGTCGAGGTCCCTCCAGGCCGACCCGTACCTGACCAGGGGCCTGACGCCCCTTGAGAGCCTCTCGAAGGCCTCGGCCTCAGAGGTAACCTCGTGGTCGTCCCTTGGGCCCAGGTCAACGTAGGCGTCGAGGGCCCTGCCCGAGAGGCCGGCCATGTGGCCCTGTACGGGCACCTGGACGGAGGCCTCGGCAAGGAAGCTCATGGCCTCCCCGTCGCCCTCCGCGACCGAGTGGACGTCCATGAACTCCCCTAGGCCCGACAGGCCCCTCGCCGCCTCGAGGGCCTCGGCGTACCCGACGGAGGCCCCTCCCCCGTCGTCGACCCTCCTCGAGGGGGGCACGTTGGGCGGGGCCAGGACGAACGCCTTGAGCTGCGTGCCCTCGAGCTCCGTGGCCACCGCCTTTACGCCCGCGAGGCCAGCAACGTTGGCGACCTCGTGCACGTCTATGAAGGCCGAGGTAGTCCCGTGCGCCAGGAGCTGCCGCGCGAACTCTGCCGGCCGGAGGAGTGAGCTCTCGAGGTGGACGTGGGCGTCTATCAGGCCGGGCACCAGGTAGAGGCCCCCCGCTTCCACTGTCCTCCTGGCCTCCCCGCAGTCGCCCACGCAAGCGATGAGCCTCCCCCTGACCCCTACATCAGCCCTCCTTATCGTCCTGGACCAGACGTCAACCACGAGGCAGCCCCTTACCAGGAGGTCGAGCGGCTCAAGGCCGAGGGCGGCCCTGGCCGCATAGACGAGCTCCTGGGGCCTGGGGCGGGGGTCCCTGACGACAGTCAAGCCTTACACCTAGGGCTGTTGTTTGTCTGGTTAGGCGAGTGCCAGGGCTATTATGGAATTCCCTTAGCTGTTCGCCCCGGGGAGAATTTAGCCTCGGGCCGCCCTCTCATATTTTTGGCCGGCTCTGGGGTCCGAGGCCGCCTTCCTGCCTTCACCCCAGGGCGCAGGCCGGTAATACAGGGTATTACCGTTTGGCTCTAGCGTGCTACCTGGCGGCGACTCCCCCTTTGGCCCTTCCCCAGCCTTGCGGCTAGGACCCCCGGCCTCAACTCAGCCTTGGTTTACGCCCTCTTCAGCCTCGCGGAGGTCACCTTGTACTCCGGTACATGCGAGGGCCTGTCCACGTGGGGCCCCACGACAAGGTTTATCGACGCCTCGGGGTAGTGGACGGTAGCGAACGGCGTCCCCCTCGGGACCCTGTCGGTGACCCTGGCCCTAAGCACCGCGCTTCCACATCTGCTTGCCGCGAGGAGGGAAACGTTAGAATAAGCAGTTCAGCTCGCCTGTCTAAAGGGGGCCTAGGCAAGAGGGTAAGGATGACTGACCTGCTCAGGGTGTCAGGGGGCCCTTCTCGTGGGGTGCTTTGCGGCTCTGCGAGGTTCATTGACGTGGACGCGCCCGGCGACCCTGGCGCGGTGATAAGGGCAGGGGCTGGATCCCTTTTCACGTTAGCGTTTTTTACGTTACTTCACGTCAAACCCCTGCGGCTGAGGTGACCCCTCCCCCCTTGGGCACAGCCCATATCTGGCGAGGGAGCGGTGGATGGGAGCCCCGTGCCGTTGGGCTCGAAGGGGCCCCATGGCCCGCCTGCCGTGAAGCTGGTTAGGTGGTCGAGGGCCAGGCCCCTGCGCCAGACCACGACTGAAGGTGAAGTGAGTGGAATTAAGGCGTGGGGGCAAACGGCCTACTGGCCGGCCCTAGTGGCCAGGAGGTAATCGTACCCCTCGCGGACCATGAAGAGGCCCACGGTGCCCACAAGCACGCCCCCCACTTCAAGGGCCGCGACGACAGCGCCGACGAGGGGCGCCATCGCTAACAGGTAGACCGGCCCTATAAAGCCGCCCAGTGCCGCCGCCGTAACGAGGTAAACTACGAAGCCGATGAGGGCCACGGTGCCTCCCTGCCTCAGCTGGGCGGTGTCGTAAAGCGCGCCGCACCTCCTGTGACCGAGGCTAACTAGCAGGCCGCCAGCGGCAACCGTCAACAGGATGACGAACAACGTAATGGCAAACGGTAGGAAGTAGGCGTTCCCCACGCTGTTCATAACGACCTCTAGGCCAACCAGCCATATTGTCAGGGCCACGAAGCCCGCGGCGGTCAGGGCCGCCCCAGCTGTCGCGCCCCTTCCTCTGTACACGCCCAGGTACCCCAGCCCCTTGAAGCCCCTCCTCGTGGGCGTGACGCCCTTAAGGACGTACGCGAGGGCCAACAATAATGAGACGACCACGGCGTACATCAGCACGTACTCCCAGGCCCCCGCGTTGGAGCCCTGCGCTGTCACGGCCAGGTATTCGAGAGCGAAGAACGCCGCCAGGGCTACGGTGAACATCGTAAAGCCTGTCGCCAGCCAGTCCGCCCCCCTCCTCAGGTCCCCCAGCGCCTCGGCCTCCAGCCTGAAGTACACGTC
>CAYFFY010000073.1:0-3983 GCA_964342635.1 uncultured Desulfurococcales archaeon | reverse complement strand
GACGGCATACGAGATCATGCCTAGTCTCGTGGGCTCGGAGATGTGTATAAGAGCCAAGCCATAACCTCAGGCCTCGCTGAGGGCTCAGCCTTAGCGATGCTCTGCCTGAACTGCGGTAGGTGCGACCTGGCTTGCCCTGTCGAGATACCCCTCTCCAGGATAATATCGGGCCTCAAGGCCATCCACGCGTCGTCAGGCCTGCCGGGCTGAGCGGGAAGGCCTAAACCAAGCTTATTACCCCTGGAGGGTCATCACACCAGGACCGGGACGACCCCACGCGAACTGACCCGCGTCCCGGGTCTGCATGTGCGTGGGGTTCCCCCTTTTCAGGGGAGGCGGGTTGAGGTTCATAGTGGTGGTTGGCCCGGCAGGCTCGGGCAAGAGCACGCTCACAGGGCAGCTGGCCTCACTTGTGGAAACGCTAGGGGCCTCGGTGGTTAAGGTCAACTTCGACCCGGCCGCCGATAGGCCCCCATACGACCCTGACGTTGACGTGCGACAGTACATCACAGCGGAGGAGTTCATGGATAAGGGGCTTGGCCCCAACGGTGCCCTGGTCAGCGCGATAGATGCCCTAATAGGTCATGTCGACAAGATGAGGTCGGAGGTCGAGGAGTACAGGCCCGACTACGTTCTTGTTGACACGCCGGGCCAGCTAGAGCCCTTCGCGTACAGGGTGGGGGGCCCGCTAGTGCTTGATGCCCTGATACAGGACGACAAGTCTCTCACGGTGTTCCTCATGGACGCGGTCTTCTTCGACGACCCCGTAGACATCGTCTCTATACTGACGCTCGCCAGCTCGGTCAACGTGAGGTTCAGGAGGCCCCAGCTAAACGTGATAAGCAAGGCAGACCTCCTGCCCCCTGACTTCATAGATGACGTGCTGCCTCGCCTCCACGAGGAGGGCTACCTCGAAGACGCCCTAAGGGACTCCAGGCTGCTGAAGGGTCTCGAGCTTCAGCTATCAATGAACCTGGCCCGGGCGCTTTACGGCGCTGGTTACATCGGGGACGTGCTGCCCGTGAGCGCATATGACGAGCTGAGCCTCAAGGAGCTCTACGGTAAGATACAGCAGGTCCTTGAGGGAGGGGAGGACTACAGGATATATGACGTAGATGAGGAGCAGGACGAGGAGAAGGGCGGCTAGGCCCTGTACTGCAGCAGGGAGACGACGTCAACCGAGGCCGACCTGTAGCCAAGCCTTGCCAGCAGTCCCCTTGAGGTAGTGTTGTAGACCTCCACCGTCGCGACCGCCTCGCCGGCACTCCTCAGGGCCTCCCTTGACGCGAGCTCGGCGAGCGCTGAACCGATCCCCCTGCCCCTGAACTCCTGTCTCACGTAGAGGGTGCCGAGGTACCACCACCTCGCCGTAGTGGCGTAGGTCCCGACTATGCCAACTAGTCTTTCCCTATGCCACGCGCCGAGCGCGTTACCCCTCATGATGAGGTCCCTTGACCTCCTGGCTGCATCCTCGCTCCACTCCGAAAGGAGGTCCTCAGCGGCCTCCAGGTCATGCTCGTCTAGGAGGCCTATGCTTACGTCATGTACCTCTAGGGGTCTTGACCTAAGGGACCTCTCGTCGACGAACATGCTCAAAAAGGCGGTCTGTGAAGCTAAGTATATCCCAGGGTTTGACCTCACAGTGTCATCAATCAGCTCAGGCCTTGAGGAAACCACGATCGCCTGCCCCTCCCGGGTGACGTACGAAACGACGGCCTCCGCCGCCTCGCTGGGGCATGAGGGCTCGCAGACAGCGTCGACGTACGCGGTTCCGTCCTCGGACTTCATGAGGGCCACCACGGCCTGCCTACCGCCTTGCTCGGCCTCCCTGACCTCGACTGGCTCGCTGAGCCAGAGGGAGCCCTCAACGGCGCCCATGATGAAGAGCGAGGGAATGTCAAGGCGGCCCTGGAGAAGCCTTAGGCCCTTATCGCTCAGCAACGCTACTCACGCGACTTGAGCTTAGGCCCCATATATTTTTAGCATCGCCGCCATGCATTTCAGCCTCTGATTAGAGCCTTGTTTTCTAGCTTGTACAAGCGGTGGGCAGCCACTATACCGAAGGCAGCGAGTCTATGAAAGGACGGTAACCCGGCCAACGTAAGTACGGTCTTGGGTCAGATGCAGCCTGATCGAGCTAATCTCACAGGTCTTCTGCTGACCGTTGAAGGCCTAGCCCTTTGTATGTGGGCCTATTAATTACCTCCGAGGCCTGTCCAGACCGTTATCTGTACCTCAGGGTCACAAAGCTACTTTCTACCGTCGGGGAAGAGCTCGACCTGTACCTCGTCAGCTCTCCTAGCGGCCTCAAGCACGGCCTCCATAATCGTCTTCTTAAGCCCGTTCCCCTGAAGGACCATCACGCCCCGGATAGTGGTGCCCGCGGGCGTTATGACGAGGTCCCTGACCTGGTGCGGGCTCCAGCCCCTCTCAAGTAGGAGGCTCGCGGTGCCCATCATGGCGTGAAGGGTTGCCCTGTAGGCGAGGTCCCTCGGCAGCCCTGCTGCCATGCCTCCAAGGGCGAGGGCGTCGATGATTTCAGCGAGGAAGGCGGGCGCGCTGCCGCTCAGGGCAGTGAGGGCGTTCATGTAGGGCTCTTCGACCCACTCCACGTGCCCTAGCGTCGAAAAGGCGTCCTCTACGAGGGCCCTTGCCTCCTCGTCCAGCGAGGGGAGGGCTGAGAGGACGGTGAAGCTTTTGCCCACGTCGGCGGCTATGTTCATCATGGCCCTAACGACCCTAGAGCCAGGTAGCGACCCGGAGAGCCATGAGAGTGGGGCCGCCGCCACCACGGAGGTCACGACCTTGCCCCTCACGAGGTCAGCGAGCTCTGAGGCGACCTGGCGTAGGTGCGTGGGCTTGATGGCCAATATGATCAGCTCCGCCTCAGCCGCAGCGGACCTGTTGTCCCTCACAGGCCTCCCACCGAGCTCAGCGACCTTCCTGAGCGTCGCCTCGCTCCTGCCTGTCCCTATTACCGTCCAGCCCGGCTTAGCCTGGGCGAGCGCCCTGATTATTATTGAGCCTATAACGCCAGCCCCTATCACAGCAACGGTTACGTTCTCCCTCAAATCGGGCTCTCAGGAGCTCTCTACAAATGGCGGTATTAACCTTTGACCTCCCCCTGACGCTTTATTGCAGCTATCATAGCCTGGGCAAGGCTTTCCTTACCTGGGAACTCGCTCGGAGGCATGTACATTACCGCAACATTGGGCTGGCCGCTGGTGGCCACCTGCGCCTGGGACGCCAGCCTCTTGTCGCCAGTGAAGAAGAACACCGGCAGGCCTGACGGAGCCAGTCTCCTTATTACCTTTAGCACGTCGAAGTCGTCAGAGGCGGGCTCCAGGAACCTCCTCTGGCCGGCCCTGACGGTCTCCTGCACGCCCCTGCCCACCACCTCGTGCACCTCGGCGTCCTGGACCTCCCTCTCTATCACGTCAGCAAAGTACCCCCTGAACATCTGGTCAAGGACAACAATCACGCGTGCGCCCGCCCTCGCGTCAAGAACTGGGGTGACTTGCTGGCCCTCCCTGCCGGTGTATTGGTAGGACCCTTGCTCTAGAGTCCCTGTGGCTAGAACGTCGCCCTCTATTATTGCGAAGGGCGCTCTCCAGCCGACGGCCCGCGCCGCCTCCGCTATATCGTCGAACACCCGGGTCATGCCGGCTGAGCAGTCAAACACTATTACCTTCCTTGCCACGGCCCTTCCGACCTTCGACCTGATAGTTAGGCTTATATGGCTATAACGTGCTGCTGAGCGCGGCGGTGCTAAGGCGTGGCCTCAAGCATCACGGTCTCAACGCTCATAGAGAGGATAATGGCTATGTCGCAGGGGGTTGAGGACGCGACCGCCTTCCTCCTTCAGGGGGTCGACTGGAGGGCCCCCTCCCCTGAGGCCGTAGAGAAGATATTCAGGCAGGACCTGATAGCGTTCAAGGACGTGGTCAGCAAGGGGAAGGAGGGCGTCCTCGACTTCATGGTGA
>CAYFFY010000072.1:0-4072 GCA_964342635.1 uncultured Desulfurococcales archaeon | reverse complement strand
TCAGGACCCGATGGCGTAGGCCTGCGTGGGTTCAAAGCCCACCCCCCGCACCACGCCACTAACGGCTCCTAGCGGTGTGGCCGCTTGACGGCTGAGCTTGTGGACCCGCTCGGCTGGGTCAGGATGGGTGCCGCGTTGGCCAGGTCCGGCTCGCTTGGCCAGGACGAGCTGTACATGCCTACCGTCCCAGGCCTCCTCAACCTCGCCGGCGTAAGGGAGGTAGGCGGTCCCATCAGGGTTACGTGGAGGTGCTGCGGCATCTACGAGGTCCAGGTAGGCGGCGGGGGCAGCGTGGCAGAGGTGCCTGCGGGGCCGTCGCCGCGCCTACCTTTGACGTATGACCCCTACCCGGCCGGAAGGGGGTCTGAGGGCCTCCTGGGCTCAGGCCCAGCCCTGAACCCCCTGTCCTGGGACCCATCGTCCTTCACGCCCAGGACGACAAGCGGGCTCTGCGCTGAGCTAGAGGGCATGACGCTCTGCCTTCCCAGGGCCCTGCCGTGGTCGCCTGCCAGGGAAGAGAAGTTCTACCTGAGGGGTGCCAAGGTGAAGAAGGGCCCACTTAACCTTGGGTTTATCCAGGTGACCGAGGATGGCGACATAGTCTCGCTCGGGCAGGGCCTAAGGGCCTGGGTGGGCGCCCACGCCGTCGCGGCCCTGACAGATCAGACGGCCACACTCATCCCCCTGGGCCCCCTTGAGCTCAGGACCGGCCTCTACGACGTAGACGTCTCCATGCTCTACCCCCTGAGGTTCATGAGGGTCAGGCTACGCCCAGGTGACTTCGTTGAGGCTAACGCCCTAGTTCTCAGGGGCGCGTCCGCAGTGTCGATAGTGGCTCCGAGGCCGTTCGGTCTTCAGCTATCTGACGGCCACGCGAGGCTGGAGGCGGACGACGTGATCTATGTAACCCAGGGTGGCGAGATCCAGGCGTTCAGGTCGCTCCTGGAGTCTATAATCACCTGGGAGGGAAGGGCCGCGAGGCCGCTGGGCCGCGTTGAGCCCGGCCCGGCGTCGCTCATACTACACTCCGTGGAGCAGGGTAACTCTGGGGCCCTGGTAAGGCTGGCCGTAATGAACCCCACGAGCTACGACGCCGAGCCCGAGCTCAGGCTTAACTTCGCGGTCGAGTCAGCGGAGATATGCTCCCACCTGGGCTGCTTCGAGGCCCCTGGAGACAGGAGGGGCCTGCTCAGGATACCAGCGCCCAGCGGCTGCTACTGCACAACAAACGTGAGGGTTAAGGGGCTTTCAAAGCCCTGAGGCCTCGCCCTCGGTCTTCATGACCAGCTCCTCGATCCTGCCCTCTGAGGCCGCCGCGACGTAGTGGACGAAGTCCTCCTCGTAAGGCACTCCAATGAAGGACATTATGCCGTTGAGCGCTATGGCCGGCACGCTCATGACGCCGTACTTCTCGGCTACGTCCATGTTCTCGTAGGCCTCCACGGTGTCAGCTATGACCTTTGGGTTCCCCTGCTTCCAGGCCTCGTACGCGAACATGTTTGAGAGCAGCGCGGCATAAGGGCAGTATGGGCAGGAGGGAGTAACTACGACCTCGATGTGGACTTTCCCCTTCAGAGTTGCCAGGGCCTTCTTGGTCTCAGGCTCAAGGCCGCTCTCGTTCTCGCTTATCCTCATTATCGTCTCTATGAGGCCCCTGACCTCCTCCCCCGCTGGGGTTCCTGTGTACCTGACCAGGCCGCCCAACATGGCCACTGTCGGGACGCGCTCCACGTTCTGCCTCTTGAACTCCTCCAGGTCCTCCTGCCTCGACCTGTTGAAGACGCGAAGCTCTATCATCCTCCTGTTCTGGCGGACCGGCGAGGCGTCAGCTATGGCCTTTATGAGCTTGTAGGCGTCCTCGCAGGTCTCGCAGGCCGACGGCCCATCTGTGAAGAGGTCTATTGTGACGGGGTTTACCATATAGGCGAGGGTGTCCTTAAGCTCCCTGAGGAACTCCTCGTCAAGCTCTACATCGAAGTACCTCCCGGCCAATCCGTGTCACCGTTACGCTTCAATGGCCTGGACGGAGTTTTTAAACGCGCGTTAAAGGGCCCGGGGCCTCGTCCTCCTATATAAACGGGGTTTATAAGGTCCTAAGACCTTGCCATAGTCGGGAGCCTAGGACTTGAACAGGGAGCAGAGGCCACCGATACAGTCGCCTTGCGAGATCGCGGCTAAGGAGGTGATGCCATCTATAAGGGCGTCCATAGCGTACATCCTTATCACCGAGATGAAGCTCTCGAAGTACGAGGCCGCGAAGCTCCTCGGCATAACGCCTGCCGCCATATCAAATTACATTGAGAGGAAGCGAGGGGGGAAGTTCGTCGACGAGATCCTGGGGGACCCAGAGAACCTGGACAGGGTCAGGGAGGCGGCGAGCCTCGTCCTCCTAGCGAGGTATGACCAGAGGGCCCTTGCCAACTTCCAGAGGCTGACGTGCATGATCTGCAGCTCCATAAACGAGATGGCGAAGGCCTATGGATGCCACTTCCTTGGATTCCCAGCGGAGGACAGCGTTAAACGTTAAAATACCTTGACTGAGGCTATGACCCAGGGGCGAAAGAGGAGCCAATACATGGGCGAGAGCCCAGACGAACTGCTAGGCGGCGCCCTGAGGATCATGAGGTCATTCGGCGAAGTCCAGGTTCTGAGGTACCCTGATGATCGGAACTCCCGCAGCATGGACCTGGCTCTTCACGTCAGGGATAAGGGCTCGATAATCGTTAAGGTCGCGATAGACGTCTCAGACGTTGGCAAGGCCGAGAGGGACGAGCTGAAGAGGGTCTCCGCGGCCATTGGCGTCAACGCCCTCATAGTCGCGAGGACAAGGTACGGGCACGAGCTGATAGAGGGCGTAATATATGACGTTGACGGCGCCAAGGTGACCAGGGTTGAGACCATAGTTAACGCGGCGGTCTCCGAGGAGTACCCGGCCATATACGAGGACAAGGACGGCTTCAAGGTCAAGCTCAGGGGCGACGTTTTGAAAGCCCTCAGGATGGGCAAGGGATATAGCCTCGGCGCGGCTGCCGAGAAGCTTAAGGTCACCAGGAGGACAGTCTACGACTACGAGAGGGAGGCTATTAGGCCTACCATTGACGTCGCTGAGAGGCTCGTCAGGGAGTTCGGGGACGATATAGTTAGGCCCATAAACCTCTTCGACCCGAGCGAGGAGGTGGTCGCCGTAAGGGTGTCAAGGCCTGAAGGCCTGCCCGTCGACAGCAAAGTCGAGTCCCTCGTCGTCGAGAAGCTGAAGGAGCACGGGTACAGGTTCACCCACGCGAGGCGCTCGCCCCTTGACATAGCCGCGTCCAAGGACGACCTCAGGCTGTTCCTCACGATCCCCCACCCTCGCGAGGGCCCAAGGCCCGTCAGCGAGAGGTCTGAGAACATGACCAGGCTAGCCGTGACGCTCTCGGGAAGGAGCTACGTGGTCGTGGAGCGCGATAGGTTCGAGGAGGCTAAGGGGCTAGTTGACGACACAGATAGCGTTTTGACCGTTGACGAACTAAGCGAGTTCCTCGGAGAAGCTTATGGAGCGAAGAGTGCTGGCGGTAACAGGCAGGCCAGGGGTGGGTAAGACAACCCTCGTCCTGAGCATAGCCGAGAGGGCCGCGGCCCTAGGGTGCAGGGTAGGAGGGGTCGTCACGCCTGAGGTGAGGGCTGCCGGGGGCCAGAGGTGGGGTTTCAAGGTCAGGGACCTGATGACGGGCTCAGAGCACGTGTTGGCCTCCATTGACTCCCTAGGACCCCGGGTCGGGAGGTACAGGCTCGACCTCGGCGCCGAGGGCTTCCTGGTAGACGCGATCAACGCCGCCAGGTCCTCCTCGGACCTCATAGTTATCGATGAGATAGGGCCGATGGAGCTCTCCCTCAGGGGGTTCAGGGACCTCATACGGGACCTGCTGGACAGCCCGCCTCGCCCCATTGCAGTCACGTTCCACTACAGGCTGAGGGAGACGGACCCTGAGGTCTACAGCCTCGTCAGCCGTGGGATAGTGGTTGAGCTGACCGAATTTAACAGGGGGACCTTCAGGTCGAGGGTTGAGGAGCTGACGCGGTGGCTGATTGA
>CAYFFY010000071.1:0-4095 GCA_964342635.1 uncultured Desulfurococcales archaeon | reverse complement strand
AGGTTATAAGGTCCAGGTTCCACGGCAAGGTCGCGGAGGTCAACGTGATGGCCGTCAAGGAGGCCTATGACAGCACCCAGCTCTCTTGGGGGTGAGGGGTGTGGCGGTCCAGAGGCTTCCCGGTTGGAAGGAGCTGCCCCCGGGAGGCATCGTAGTGAACCCAGGGAACAGCCTTGAGTACAAGACCGGGGACTGGAAGGTCCTGATGCCCGTCATCGACCAGGAGAAGTGCACCAGGTGCAGGATATGCTGGTACGTCTGCCCTGACTCCGCCATAAAGGAGCTCGACAGGCCCTACCAGACTAAGAAGGGAAGGTCCTACAAGCTCACCTACGACGTCGACTATGACTTCTGCAAGGGCTGCGGCATGTGCGCCCAGGAGTGCCCCGTGAAGGCTATTGACATGGTTCCGGTGGAGGTGGCCTGAGGTGCAGGCGGCCCAGAAGCTTAGGAGGCCCATACCGCTCAGCACGAACTACGCCGTCGCCCACGCCGTCAAGGACCTAGACGTAGACGTAGTCGCGGCGTACCCAATAACGCCGCAGACCACCGTTGTGGAGAAGATATCGGAGTTCGTCGCAAACGGCGAGCTCGACGCCGAGTTCATGCACGTCGAGAGCGAGCACAGCGCCATGAGCGCGACCATCGCTGCCTCCCTGACGGGGGCGAGGGCCTTCACCGCAACTGCCTCCCAGGGCCTGGCGCTGATGCACGAGATGCTCTACATAGCCGCGGGCCTCAGGGCGCCGGTCGTCATGAGCGTTGCCATGAGGGCCCTCAGCGCACCTATCAGCATATGGAACGACCAGAGCGACATATTCGGCTCCAGGGACAGCGGGTGGGTCATCTACTTCGCCCACACCGCGCAGGAGGCCTATGACACGGTGATACAGGCCTTCAGGCTCGCCGAGGACCCGGACGTGCTGCTACCCGTGATGGTTGCCTACGACGGGTACGTCATGAGCCACACGACGGAGCCCGTGGTCACAGAGGACAGGGCCGACGTACTGAAGTTCGCCCCTAAGAGGCCGTACCCCTATAGGCTTGACCCCGACAGGCCGGTCACGATCGGCACGATAGTGCCGCCAGAGTACTACTACGAGTTCAAGTACCAGCAGGTTAAGGCCCACGAGAAGGCCCTAGTTAAGGCAGAGGACGTCGACAGCGAGTTCGGGAAGGCTTTCGGGAGGTCATATGGGGTCATGGAGTGCTACCTATGCGACGGCGCCGAGGCGCTAATAGTCGCCAACGCCAGCTTCGCCGCCACACTGAAGTCGGTCCTGCCGGAGGCGTGGAGGCAGGGCCTCAGGGTTGGGCTGCTCAGGCTAAGGCTCTACAGGCCGTTCCCGACGAAGCTGTTCGTGAACTACACGTCTGACGTGAAGAGCGTCCTAGTTATAGACAGGTCGATAAGCTATGGCGCACCCTACCAGGGCCCGCTGGCGAACGAGATATCCGGCCTCAAGGTTAAGGAGGACCTTGGATTTAACCTGACGAGCGTCGTGGCGGGGATAGGCCAGAGGGCTATGGAGAACGAGGACTTCCTGGCCCTGGCCAGGACGGCCTGGGAGGCCAGGACGAGGAGGTACCCTGAGACCATGTTCTACGGGGTGAGGGAGTGATGTCGGGTCAGACGGCTTCTAAGGGAGGCTCCCTCAGGATAAGGAGCCTCTTCGACCTACCAAGGGACGAGTACTTCATAAGCGGCCACGGCCTGTGCGCCGGCTGCACAGCCGGCACCATAATGAGGATGTTGACCAAGGTCGCCGGCAAGGACACGATAATAGTTAACGCCACCGGCTGCGTCGAGGTGTCAACTACGAGGTACCCCTGGTCCAACTGGCTAGTTCCTTGGTTCCACTCGGCATTCGAGAACACAGCCGCGAGCGCCGGGGGCGTCGCGAGGGCGCTCGAGGCGCTCCAGAGGAAAGGCGTGATACCTGGGGACAGGAAGATAAGGGTCGTCGCCGTAGCTGGAGACGGGGGAACGGTAGACATAGGCCTTCAGAGCCTCAGCGGCATGCTTGAGAGGCGTGACCCCGTGATGTACGTCCTCTACGACAACGAGGCCTACATGAACACGGGCATCCAGAGGAGCAGCGCCACGCCCTACCACGCCTGGACGACAACAACCCCCGCCGGCAAGGTCTGGAGGGGGGAGTGGAGGACCAAGAAAGACATAGCGATGATAGCGGCGGCCCACAGGATCCCGTACGTTGCCACCGCCAACCCGGCTTACCCGCAAGACATGGTCAACAAGTTCGCGAGGGGTCTAGAGGTCCTCGACGAGGGACCCTCCTTCATCCACGTACTGATGGCATGCACGACGGGCTGGAGGTTTGACCCGGCGCTCGGCATAACCATATCGAGGCTGGCGACCGAGACCGGCGTCTTCCCGCTGTACGAGATTGACCACGGCAGCTTCAGGGTCACCTTCCCGTTACCCAAGAGGAAGCCCGTCGTAGAGTACCTAAAGCTGCAGGGGAGGTTCGCTCACCTGACGCAGGCCGAGATAGAGGAGGTACAGAAGCTGATCGACCAGAGGGCGGCCGATATCAACAAGCTGGCCGGCAAGGAGGTCATAGGGCCGGTAGCCAAGTAGGGGCCTAGCCGCACATGTACATCTCTGTGTATCCATTTTCCCTTTCTCTTTAAGGTCAAAGCCCTTAAATACCGTATCACGTCGGCCCACCGCGAGGCGACCCACCTTTGTGGTGGGACGTGAGCCTGGCGTCGACGCCGGGCTTGAGGACCGTTCTAGGCCTCCTGGCCCAGGGAGAGCAGGCTCTTTCCCGGCCGGCGACCCCCCTGGGCACCTCTTGGACTCCGACCTCCGGCTGAGCAGGTCTCTGGGCTTCTGGCACTACGTCGCGATCAACATTGGCGCGATAGTTGGGGCCGGCTGGCTGCTCGCGCCGCTGGGCGCCGCCGTTTACGACGGCAGCCTCTCCATTGCGTCGTGGGTCGTGGCCAGCACGCTAGTCGTGTTCATGGCCCTTGCGTACGCCTACCTTGCCTACCACATGCCGAGGACGGGGGCTGTGGTCAGGTACCCCCAGGCAACTCACGGCGACCTCGTGGGGTTCACGGCCGGAGCGCTATACCTGCTCTCGATAGCCTCCCTTATGCCGGCCGAGGCCGTGGCCATCGTTTACTACGCCAGCTACTACGTCCCTGGTCTGGTCCAGAAGGGCTTCGCTCTGGGGCAGTCAGTGCTCATGCTCACCCCCAAGGGCATGTTAATGGCGCTCGCGGTCATAGCCGTTATCTTCGCCGTTAACTACTTCGGCGTCAGGCTCGTGGGCAACGTGAGCCTTGGGTTAATGATCTGGAAGCTCGGCGTTCCAGCTATTGTAGTCGGCGCCCTTCTGGCCCTAGCGTTCAGGCCGCATAACCTTGAGCTGGGCGGCGTCACGCAGGCATCCCAGATGAACCTGGGGACGGCGGCCGCCGTCCTCTCCGCGATCCCGGTGACCGGGATCATGTACTCACTTCTCGGGTTCAGGCAGGCCGTAGAGTACGGCGGGGAGGGCAGGAGCTCTAGCAGGGACGTCCCTAGGGCCGTCGTAGTCTCCGTCGCGCTTAGCGCCGTGCTGTTCATACTGCTTGAGGTGGCATTCATAGGGGGGATAAGGTGGCCAGAGATACACCCGGTCAGGACGTTACCTAACGGTACGACAATAGCGCTCAGAAACGTCAGCATAGCCCCAGGCAACTGGACGGCCCTCTCGACCTCAAACATCGCCGCCGCCCCCCTGGCTTCAGAGCTGGCGCTCGTCGGCCTCGGGGCGCTCAGCGTGCTTATGATAGTAGACGCCTGGGTCTCGCCCCTGGGCAACGCGATAATACAGATGGGCAACCTTGCCAGGATCGTCTACGGCATGGCCGCTAACGGCCACCTTCCGAGGTCCCTCAGGTCACTTAACAAATACGCCGTCCCGGGGATCGGCCTAGTAGTGGCCCTGGGGCTCGGCGTCGCCTTCATGCTGCCCTTCCCCAGCTGGTACGCAATTGGGGGCTTCGCTGTTCTGACGACCCTCTTGACCTACGTAACAGGCGGCACGTCGCTTGGGGCAATGATAAGGGGGAGGGAGG
>CAYFFY010000070.1:0-4288 GCA_964342635.1 uncultured Desulfurococcales archaeon | reverse complement strand
GCCAGGTCCTCCGGCCTCCCCGTGATCCTCTTCCCGGGCAACATAAACGGCCTGAGCCCCGCCGCCGACGCTGTCTTCTTCATGAGCCTCGTCAACAGTGACGACCCCTACTACATAACGGGCGTCCAGGCCCAGGCCGCCGTAGTAGTGCTGAGGATGAAGCTTGAGGTAATTCCAACGGCCTACGTTATAGTCGGCCACGGGGGCGCTGCCGGCTACGTTGGCAGGGCCAGGCCAATACCTTACGACAGGCCCGACCTCGTGGCTGCCTACTCGCTGGCCAGCGCGATGATGGGGGCCAAGGTGATATACCTAGAGGCGGGCAGCGGCGCCCCCAGGCCCATCCCCCCCGAGGCCATAAGGGCCTCCAGGAGGGTCCTTGACGAGTTCGGGTTCGAGGGCCTGCTGGTGGTCGGCGGCGGGATAAACACGCCTGAGGACGCCCTCAGGGCCGTTGAGGCGGGCGCCGACGGCATCGTGAACGGCACCATCGTCGAGAGGTCGCCCCTTCAGCTTAAGGAGATAGTTGGCGCGGTCAGGTCCGCGAGCAGCCGAGCCTAGACAGCTCCTTACCGTACTTGGCCTCCAAGGCCCCCTCTGCGTCAACCCCTGCCAGGTTAGCTATGCTGAGGGCCCAGGCGATAACGTCGGCGAGCTCCTCCGCCACCCCGCCTGCGTCCCTCTTGAGCAGGGCCTCCCCCAGCTCCCCTACCTCCTCTACGAACCAGGCGAAGGTCTGGAACAGCCCCCTCTGGCTGTCCCTCTCGAAGTACTCGGCCTTCATGGCCTCCTGGACGCACCTGAGCTCCAAGGCCTCCCCCGAAAGCCAAATTACCCGGGCTTGATATTAAGGCCTGGGGGCCTGCTTTGAGCGAGAGGTCAAGGAAGGCCAGGACGAGGAGGAAGAAGGAGGCCGCGCCCTTCACCGCGGCGGGCCTCGTTGCCTTCTATGAGAACTACAGGGGCAAGGTCGAGATTTCCCCTACGACCCTGCTCATGATATCTGCCGCGGTGGCGGCGGCGGTCGTTATAGCTAGGTCCCTCTTTCACTAAGCACCGCCAGGAGCCTCCTCAGAGTCCTGCTCCTGCCCTGGCCCATCGCCTCGGCTATTATGTCGGCCATCTGTGAGGGTTCCACCTCAACCTCAAGGTGGGGGGCGAGCCCCCTGAGAACGAGCCTGAGGGCGTAGACGTGCTTGCACGCGAGGGCGCTCTCCTCCGACAGGAACCTGATCTGGAATGACTTACAGCTGCAGTAGATTGGCTCATCGACCCGCCTTCCCCCTCCCCTAGGCCTTGAGGCCACAAGCACGTGGTCCTGGCTGGGGCCCATGTAGACCCAGACCTCTGCGGCCCCTGACCTGACCCTCACGAACCTGGACAGCAACGCTGCCTCCAGGGCCTCGCGCTCCACCTCGGGTGGGGGCCTCTCCAGCTCAAGGGGGGAGGTCGTGGCGAGGGCCACGTCATAGATGGGGGGCCTTCGCTGTCCTCCTGAACCTGTATACCTCGTGCCTGCAGCCGTCGGCCCTACCCACAACCACGTAGTCGGCGTAGCCCAAAAATATTCCAGTCTCAACGACTCCTGGTATCCCCCTAAGTACCCTGTCCACGGCGGCGGGGTCCTCCATGGGGCCTGTGTCCACGTCAACTATGAACCCCCTCCAGTCGCTAACAAGGGGGCCCAGCTTGCCCTGGGACTGCCTGGGTGCGGCCCTCAGCCCGAGCGACCTAAGGGCCTCCATGACGTAGGGGTAGGCCTCAGGGACCACCTCTATTGGCACGGGCCCCCTCTCTCCCAGCCTTGAGACGAGCTTGTCCTCGCCTACTATGAACACGTTTAACCTGCTGAAGTACGAAAGCACCTTCTCGCCAAGTAGGGCGCCTCCCCTCCCCTTGACCATGCCACCGGAAGGGGACACCTCGTCGGCCCCGTCGACGTAGACCTCGATGATAGGCCTCGAGCCTGGGAAGGAGACTACGTCGACCCCGGCCGCCGCAAGCTCAGCTGAAGTTGAGGAGCTCGCGCTCACGACCCTGTAAGACCTGAGATTGTCAGCCGCCGTCCTGATGAAGGCCCTCACCGTGCTGCCTGCCCCGACGCCGACCAGGGCGCCTCTGCCGACGAGCCCCCTCAGCAGCTCTAGCGCCCCCCTCGCCGCCAGCTCCTTAGGCTCACAGCTCAAGCCCGGCACCGATTTGCCCTTTAGCCTCGCCCCTAAAGAGCGGACTGGGTTCGACTTGAGGTTCGCCGACGCCCACGCTCACGTGAACCCGGTCAGTGGACTGAGGCCATCCGAGCTGGCCTCCAGGTTCGCGGCGGCGGGGGGCTGGTTCATCGCGCTCGTGTCGCTGTCGCCCTGGGACTACGGGCTTAGCCTCAACGACCCCAGGGCGGCCTACGACGCTGTGCTGAGGGCCCACGAGTCGGCCTGCAGGGAGACGAGGGAGGCGGGCCTCAGGGTAGCCTGCATAGCAGGCCTCCACCCAGCCGACGTCGATAAGCTCGTTGACGCCGGCTTAAGGGCCCATGAAGTTCTCGAGCTGGGGGTCAGCGTAGTGAACAGGGTGGTCTCGCTCTGCAGGGCTGGCAGGATGGACGGCGTGGGCGAGGTCGGGAGGCAGCACTACAGGACCGGGGCGGAGAGGTCCCTTGTCTCGGAGATGATACTTGAGGAGGCGGCCCTGAGGGCCCAGGAGGCGGGTTGCGTGGTCCACATGCATCTTGAGGACGTTGGGCCTGAGACCGTCCTCCTCACCCACAGGGCCCTCTCGAGGGTCGGCGTGAGGCCCTCGCCCAGAATAGTGTTCCATCATGCCAAGCCCAGCATGGTAGAGGCCTCGCTGTCCCTCGGCTACTCCGTCACGGTGCCAGGGAGAGCTCAGGTAATAGCAGAGGCGCTCAGGCGCGGCAGGGGGTTCATGGTTGAGAGCGACTTCCCCGGCGTCGAGAGCCCCAGGTCGCTCGCGCCATGGCACCTCCCGGCCGCTGAGGTCGAGGCAGCGGGCGGCGACGAGGAGGCCCTGGGCGCGATAAACGTGGAGTCGATAGTGAGGGCCTACGGCGTCAAGCCCCCCTAAGGTTCGGCCCTCATCATGGCTAGCAGCCGCTCGGCCTCATGGAACCTGGCCCCCCTCGGGGACGCGGGGAGCCTCATAGGGCGCCTCCTCCCCCTCGCTGCTGATCACGGACTTGGCAGGCACGTTGTATCAGCGTGCCTTGCCGCATTGAGGGACTAGAGGTGATCAGAATTGATGGGAGGCGACGCAGGTGAGCTAGGCGAAGTCAACTACCTCAAGGGCCTCCTTCCTCTCAAGCCTCCTGACCGCGAGGTACCTGTAAGAGACCTGCTGCAGGAAGGCGTTGTGCCCCTGAATCATCACCGAGTGCAGCCTGGCGTTGGCGGTCTTGAGCATCCTCTGCAGGACCTCCGGGCTAAGCCTGTCCTCGCCGTCCGTTATGAGGACGACGTCGCTGATCCTCTCCCTGCCGCCGAGCTTAAGCTTACCTATGTCCTCGGTGGCCGCCGAGACGGCCCTTGTTATGTCCGTCCCTCCCCCGGCCCTGACCTTGGCCAGGTATGATAGCACCCTAAGGACGTCGTTTGGCCTTGAGCCTCCCCTCACAAGCATGGGGCTGTAGGGTATGGAGTCGAAGAACCTGGCCACGAATACGCGGCCCTCGTCGACGGCCTTCTTGAAGAGGGCCACGGCGACGGCCCTGGCCCAGTCTATCTTAGAGCCCACCATGCTCCCGCTCTTGTCAAGCAGCACGTATATGGGCCCCCTCGAGGCCGGGAGCTCCTTCTCGTAGAGCAGCAGCCTCCCGTTGGCGAGGTCGGCGTAGAAGAGGTCGGCGGGGAGCGCGAGCTGGCTGAAGTGCACCCTCTCCAGGTCCCCCCCGTACTCTATTCCCGCTATCCACCCCCTAGAGTACCTGGTCGAGCTGCGCCCCCTGGCGGCGGGCAGCTTCAGGCCCTCTATCCTCTCGAGTATCCTGGCCACGTCGGTCTCCCTGGCGAGCCTCAGCACGAGCTCGGCCGAGCTCTCTAGGGAGAAGACGCTCCCCCTTCCGGCCCCAAGCCTCTCGGCCGCCATCTTTATCCTCTTGGCCATCTCGGCGTCCTTCAGGGCGGCCTCAGCGGCCCTCTGGGCGGCCTCCTTTATGTCGGGGGGGCCGGCCTCAGGCCCCTGCCTCTCCTCCTGCTCCTTCTCCCCCTTCCCGCCCTGACCGCCCTCGGGCGGCGGGAGGAGCCTGTTCAGCCTCTCAAGGAACGAGGCCGCCGCC
>CAYFFY010000069.1:0-4448 GCA_964342635.1 uncultured Desulfurococcales archaeon | reverse complement strand
GCCGCCCCACCCATTGGCGACCTGGCCCCACACGGGGCAGACGAACTGGCAGTAGCCGCACCTGACGCACCTAAGCTGCTCCCTCAACAGCACGTTGCCGACGGCCTTCCTCCTCCCGTTGTCAACGAGCACGACGTGCACCTCGGTCGGGCCATGGGCCCCGTAGACCCTCCTGTGCCCTATGTCGCCAGTGCTGCTCGGACCGGATATGACGCTGATATAGGTGGGCGGGTAGAGCCCGGCGAAGGCCGCCTGCACCGTTACGACCTTGAAGGCGTCCAACAGCGTCGGGACTATCTTATCAACGCCCGCGAGCGCCACGTGGACTCTAGGAAGGTTTGTGACCATCCTTATGTTCCCCTCGTTCTCAACTAGGAGAACTGCGCCCTCCCTGGCCGCCACCGCGTTGGCCCCGCTTATCCCAACGTCGGCCCTCACGAACTTGGACCTCAGGAACTCCCTGACCTTCGAAACCATGGCCTGCGGCGTGTCATCGTCCCTTACGTCAAGGCCTAGCGACCTGAGCAGGGCTGCGACCCTCCTGACGGTCATGTGAATGGCCGGGGCTACCTGATGCATGGGCTTACCGCCCTCGAGCTGGACTAGGAGCTGCCCGAGGTCGGTCTCCCAGACCTCGTTGCCAAGGGACTGGAGGTGCTCCCTCAGCCCGACCTCCTCCGCCGTCATGCTCTTGGACATGACGACAAGCCTTCCTGACCCGACGATCTTAGCGACTATATCCCTCGCCTCAAAGGCGTCCAGGGCTAGGTGCGGGTTCACGCCGACCGCCTTCAGGGAATTCATCGCCTGGTCTATGAGTTCGTCTAGCCTGGACAGGGCCCCCTCCTTTATCCCCCTGACCTCACTTGCGAGCGTCCTAAGGTCAGGCAGGGAGGCCAGGATCCTTCTAACCCTCTCCTCGGAGTCAGGCACGTAAGCCTCGAGCGCCTGCCTGAGGTCGGTGTCCGACAGCCGCTTCAGGACCTCGGCCACGTATGAGTCCAGCCGGTCCGTCATCCCTCCTCACCAATCAGCTCAAGGAGGTCTAAGACCCTGGCCCCATATCCGAGCTCCTCAATCGCCCTCCCCAGGTTCAGGTAGCATATGGGGCAGAACGTGACAACCCTGTCCCCAAGCGAGGCAAGCTCCTTCGACCTCGTCCTCGCTACCGCAGACGCAAGCGACGGCAAAAGGGCCTCAAGGGGCCCTCCGCAGCAGTACGTCCACTCCCTTGACCTTCTTGGCTCGATGACCTCGTAGCCGGCTGCCCTCAGCAGCTGCCTCGGCCTGTCGATAACTCCAAGCTTCCTGGCGTAGATGCAGGAGTCGTGAACTACGACCTTCCCGTTGCCGGCACGGGAGGGACTGACGAGCTCCATGTAGTTTACGACTCGAAGGCCCTCCCCTGTGGCCTCCCTGTAACCGTTGGCCACGGTATCGTGAGTGTGAGGGTCTAGGACTATCACCTCCTCGGCTCCGGTAGACCTGACGGCCTCAACGACCGACATGGCGTGCCTCCTGAAGGGCTCCACGAGCCCGTAGTCCCTTAGCAGTGCGCCGCTGTATAGGTCGGAGACCTCGGGAACATACATGAAGTCCACGCCGGACCTGAGCAGGAGCGAGGCGGCCGACCTGAGGACCCTCTGCGACCACTCAAGGAGGGCCTGGTTTGGGCGGAAGAGGGGCAGCTGAGAGAGTTCGAAAGACCTTGAGAGGTCCCTTGCAACCCTGATGAGAGCCCTTGATGAACCAGTAGGGTACTCTATTAGCTTCAGCAGCTCGACGAGGCCTGGGATGTAAGGGGTCAATTGGTACAGCGCCCCAGTTAACAGCAGCCTCCTTGAAGGCCCCCTCGGCAGCACAAGGCCCTTTGACCATGCCGAGGCAAAGCCCCTGGGCGCGGGCACCGGGTACCCGGTCCTCTCGTCAAGCTCGGCCATGAAGTCGAGGAGCTCTCTCAGCTTCAAGCCGCACCGGGCTAAACCGCACGCGCTAGTAATTTTCCTCTTCGCCTTCTTCCTCAGGTCCTCCCTCCCTACCCCTCATTGACCTCAGGACCCACCTCCTAGTGTCCTCATCGTAAACTACGAAGCCCCCCTTCACTAGCCTGTTGAACAGCGTCGCTGCCCTTTCGCCAAGGCCTGCAGCAAGCTTGTCGGCGACCTGCCTGGCGTCGGGCAGCTTAGTGTTCTCGACCTCAGCCATGAACTTCCTCCAGAAATCCGGGTCCGCGGCGACCTGGCCGTCAGGTAGCTGTATCACTACGGCGCCCAGCCTCTGGAGCTTAGCGAAGAACCTGTCGGGGGCCCTCATGTAGGCAACGTCCTCACTGAACACTACGCCCTGCCTCCTAAGCCTCTCGAGGGCGGCGGACTGCTCGGCTGGGGTGGTCCTTGACGGCCTTTCCGTGGCTTGTGCTGCCTGAGGCCTCTGCCTCAGCGACTCCTTGAGCTCCTCAACCCCCTCCTGAATCTCCGCAAGCCTCTTGGCCAGCTCGTCTATCTTCTGCGTGAATGGGTTTAGAACGTCCTGTATAGCCCTTTCAACCCTCTTGGCGAGCCTCTCCTCAACAGCCTCCGATGGGGACGCTGCCTGGGGGGCCGACCCGATAACGATGGCGGCCACGTATGACTCCACGCTTGTGAAGCCGGCCTCCTTGGCCCTCTTGGAGAGGGCCTCGAACTGCTGCTCCGTCAGCTCAACCCTTATAACAGTCTCCTTCTGGACCTTTGGCTGTGTGGACAAGCCAGCCCCCTTCAGTATTGGAATCCAGCGCTAATTAAGGGAGCTGGGCCCTAACGTGAAATGCCGCCCCGACCAGCCAGCCGAAGGCGAGCCCTGCCGCTGCGGCGGCGAGTAGGAGGAGCACAGCCATCGTCAGCTCCTTCCTCAGGTCCGTGCCCATCACTACTGAGCTGTAGAAGTGGAAGACGGAGAGTACTGCGACCCCCAGCAGAACTGAGGCCACTATGGCGGCCACAAAACTGCCAGTGAGGAAGTACGGCGCGGCGAGCACAAGGGCCGTGAGGAAGTATGAGAGGCCGGTCGCCGCGGCGCTGCCGCCAGGGCTAACGTGCCTCTCCTGCCTGGCCTGTATGTAGGCGGCCGCCGCCATTGAGATCGCTGCCGAGAAGCCGACCAGGAGACCGGCCAGCCCTACCAGGAGGGTCCTGAGCGTCGCCCCCAGGAAGCTAGCGTAGACCCCTATCAGCTCGGTTATGGCGTCAGCTATGCCAAGGGCCACGAAGCCGAGGTACTTCACCCTGACGTCCTGTAGCCCCCTGAGGAACTCGGCCTCGTGGGTCTTCTCGTCATTAATTATATCATCAAGTCTCCCCTTAATCTCGTCGGGCAACCTCTCCCTGAACTCCTCGTACATGCTCGCCGCGCCCTCCTCCCTTTTCTCAAGCAGCTGCAACGTGAAGACTGGCCCGAAGAGCCTGTAAAGCAGCCTGAACACCCTGGGGGGCCTCGTCGCAGTGCAGTCCCTTCCAAGTACCGACTTCCAGAACTCGTAGTGCGACCTCTCCTGCTCAGCAGACCTCTTGAGCTGTTCTGATAGGGGAGGCCTCTCAACTTCAGCCAGCTCGAGATACAGTAGGTAAGATCCCAGCTCGTCCCTGCAGAAGCGCTCAACGAGCTTCATGTCGCTAGGCGTCAGCTCCAACCCTGGCCCCGTTTACGTTAAGCCAACGAGCAATTAAGGCTAGTATAGGTCGGGCGGTCACATAAGCTGAGGAGGACGACCCATATGACCTACGCCTAAACCCCTTCATAACCTCCTGGGCGAGGACATTGATTTATACCCGAGGTATAATGTGATCACCGCCATCGTCTTTAAGTCTGAATGGGCGCTTGAGGCTAGCGAGAGGTAGTCCTCAGGCCTCATAGGGGCCTGCCTTATCACTTCGTCCTCCTCAAGGGACTGCCTTGTCGGGGTCAGGCCATGCGCAACGAAGGCGTACTGTAACTCGTCGCTGTACCCCGGGCTAACGTACGCGGAGTAAAGCCTCTCCAGCCTTGACGCCCTGAACCCGGTCTCCTCCTCGAGCTCCCTAGCGGCCGCCTTCTCGGGCGTCTCGCCGGGCTCAATTCTGCCCGCGGGTGCCTCTATGACCCAGTCGCCTACGGCTGCCCTCCACTGCTTTATCAGTAGAACCCTCCCGTCATCAAGGACCGGCAACACCACAACTGAGCTCCCGAAGGCGACCTTGTCAGCGTAAAAGATGGAACCCCCGTAGCTTATTTTGAGCCTCCTCAGCGAGACCCTTCGGCCCCGGCAGACCTCCTCCTCTGACTGGGCCGTTGGGGTCACTTCGTCAGGTGGGAAGTCAGCCAATCAAGCACCACCTTCAGGTACTCGACCCTGCTTCGGGGCCTCCCAGACCTTGTCAGGTCGTGGTTCTCGCCGGGGAACAGGGCCATCCTCACCTCAAGGCCGAGGGTCT
>CAYFFY010000068.1:0-4485 GCA_964342635.1 uncultured Desulfurococcales archaeon | reverse complement strand
CTCCCAGCCCGACCCTCCCAGCTATCCTATACGCTGCCGCAGCCGCCCCAACGAGCCTTCCCCCTGCCGGAGCGGCCTGCCTGAGCTGATTCTCGAAGGGCAGCCCCAGCCTCGCTCTCGACGCGGCCTCCCTTAGCCTTGTGACGGCCTGCTCAACGAGCCTCTCAGCCTGGACCCCCTGTAACTCAGCGTAGACAGAGGTCGGTACGAGGATGACGAGCGCCTGGGGCGCTGCCCCCTTTGACAGAAGAAGGGAGCCAATTACAGCCGCGCCCAACGAGAGCAGCCCGACACCCCATCCCACTCTATGTCGCCCAGTGAGGGCCTCACCGCGATGAGCACAAGGGAGCTGCCCACTAACATAGCTGTTGCGAGGGCGGCGAGCGGAGGCATGGCCTGCAGGCCGCCGAGCGCGGTCACGGGCACAAGTATCGCCATTGAGGCGACAAGCGTGACGCTCACCACGTTTACGGGAGACCCCTTATCGTTAACGACCTTTACGTAAACTATCTAGTAGGTAGCGTTCACGGGCTCCTCAGTACCTACAACGCTCACAGTGCTGCCCATGTTAATGAAGGTGTTTACGCTCCTCTGGAAGTACGTGTACACGAACACGCCACCCACTATCGTTGCCGCTATCAAAATAACGGTCCCCACGAGGTTAGACAGAGGCCTCCTCCTCACACGCCTCGCCGGGTGTCAGGGCCTCCTTGACGTGCCTTTCCATTTCATGGAGGAAATGTTAATAAGTTCCGCAACGTCATTCGGCCAGGGACCCACATGGCAAGGTACGAGCCTGTCAAGGACATTAGGGTCTCGCCGGACCTCACGCTCCGCGAACTAGTGGAGCTGTTTGGCAAGGAGCACGGCTTCATGGCCGGGCACCTCTGGAGGGCCGCCCAGGTTCTGTCCGAGGGGGTCAGGGAGTCACAGCTCAGGGTGTTGTCGTTCACCGGCAACCTGATATCGACGGGGCTGAGGGGGGTGATAGCGCAGCTGATCAGGGAGGGCCTGTTCAACGTGGTCATAACCACGTGCGGAGCGCTGGACCACGACATCGCTAAAGCGACGGGCGGCGTCTACATGAAGGGATACTTCGAGGCCGACGATGTTGACCTGGCCAAGCACGACGTCCACAGGCTCGGCAACGTCTACATAAGGGTTGAGGACTACGGCCCAAGGGTCGAGCAGTTCGTAAGGGCCCTAGTCGCCAGGGCCTCTTCGGAGAAGGAGGAGTGGCCTCTCTACGAGCTCCTTAAGCTCGCCGGCCAGATTATAGAGGACAAGGACAGCTTCCTGAGGGCGGCGTATGAGGCCGGCGCCGACGTGTTTGTGCCAGGCTGGCCCGACGGCGCCTTCGGCACTGACCTATTCTTTGAGAGTCAGAGGGGCGTCAGGTTCATGGTGAACTACTTCCGTGACATGAAGAGGCTCTCGGACCTGTTCTTTGAGGCTAAGGGAAAGGCGACGGCCCTGATAATAGGGGGCGGTATAAGCAAGCACCACACAATATGGTGGAGCCAGTTCAGGGGCGGCCTTGACTATGTGGTTTACGTGACAACGGCCCCTGAGTGGGACGGCTCCCTGAGCGGGGCGATGCCGAGGGAAGCCATAACGTGGGGAAAGGTCAAGCCCACGGCCAAGCACGTTATAGTTTACGGCGACGCGACCATAATTGTGCCCATGCTCGCCGGCTACCTGCTCGGGCAGGGCCGGTCGTAACGCGCTCAGCTTTTGATTCTGAAAAGGCTTAAACTATATTACAAAACTTATAAACTTGTTAGAACTAGCTAAACAGAGCCCTAGCACCCCTTATGGGTTCAGGAGCGAATGGAGGAGGGAGGCCGATGGCCGAGGAGAGGCAGACCAAGGCGAAGGAGAGGTACGCTGAGATAAGCGTCGCCGAGTTCTTCTCGAAGAACAGAGAGCTGGCCGGCTTCTCAAACCCCACGAGGGCCCTTTACCAGACGGTGAGGGAGCTCGTCGAGAACGCCCTTGACGCGACTGACGCGCATGACATACTGCCCGAGATCAAGATACAGATTAGGGAGGTGGCCCCAGAGACCGAGGAGAGGCCGGCCCGATACGAGGTGAGCGTTGAGGACAACGGCATCGGCGTCCCCAAGACTGTCATGGCCCAGGCGTTCGGCAAGGTGCTCTTCAGCAGCAAGTACGTTATCAGGCAGACGAGAGGCATGTATGGCCTTGGGGTTAAGGCCGTCACGCTCTACGCCCAGACCACGACCGGCACCCCCCTGCTGGTTGTCAGCTCCCAGGAGGACAGCGAGTACGTTTACTATCAGAGGGTCAAGGTTGACGTTAAGAGGAACGAGCCTACGGTGATCGAGGACGGGCAGTTCCTTAAGAGGAGCTCCTGGCACGGAACGTTCGTGAAGGCCGTCGTCGAGGGGGACTGGGCGAGGGCTAAGTCGAAGATCATAGAGTACGTCAGGAGGACCGCCATAGTGGCGCCCTATGCCGAGATATGGCTCGTAACGCCAGAGAACGAGGTCTACTTCTTCCCCAGGGCCACCAAGAAGATGCCAAGGCCCCCAAGGGAGGCCAAGCCCCACCCCCACGGCGTTGATCTTGAGCAGGTCAGGACGATACTTGAGAACACTAAGGCCGAGACCATGCTTGACTTCCTGAAGGAGGAGTTCCAAGGGATAGGTGACAAGACCGCTCACGAGTTCCTACGCTTCGCCGGGATAAGGCCGGATGCCAGCCCTAAGGCCCTCCTGCGAAAGGACAGGGTAAAGGACCTTGAGGAGTTCGTGGCGAAGCTTAGGGGCTACAAGGGATTCAGGGGGCCGCGCAGCGACTACCTCAGCCCCATCGGCGAGGAGCTCATAGAGATAGGCCTCACGAGGATGTTAAAGCCCGAGTGGGTAAAGGCCGTGACGAGGCCGGCCAGGGCCTTCCAGGGCCACCCCTTCATAGTTGAAGTAGGCATAGCCTACGGGGGCGCCATACAGCCGCAAGAGGAGCCCGTCCTGCTCAGGTTCGCGAACAAGATACCCCTGCTGTATGAGGAAAAGGAGGACGTCTCCTACAAGGTTGTGACGTCCGTCGACTGGTCAAGGTACGGCGTCCAGGACCCCTACCAGCTTGCCGTCCTTGTGCACGTTGCCAGCACGAAGGTCCCCTACAAGGGAGTAGGGAAGGAGAGCATTAGCGACGTGCCTGAGCTTGAGTCCGAGATTAGGAACGCCGTGCTGGAGGTCGCGAGGAGCCTCAAGCTATACATATCAAGGAGGCGCAGAGAGGAGATAATCAAGGAGAAGCTGGTAGCCATAGCCAAGTACATACCCGAGGTCTCCAGGAGCCTCGCAATACTGGCCTCGCCCCCCACAGACCTCTCTAAACACAAGGACCTTGAGGGCGTGGTCTCGCAGCTCCTAATCGAAAAGGTATCCTCATCCGTTGAGATGCCCAAGATAGACGGCCGCTCGCTTGACCCCAAGGAGCTCGTCAGGCTTATCATAAGCGGCGTTGAGGTCCAGGAGGTGAGCTGACTTGCCCGAGGTTCAGCAGGACAAGATAGATATCGAAGCCAGGAGGAAGGCCGCTGAGGTGATAAACAAGTCGTTCAGCAACCTCCTGAGGGAGCTGGAGAGGGGCGGGGAGCCCAAGCTAGTCATACCTAAGAGGACCCTTGCAAACACCGTCTTCGACCCTGAGAAGGGCATACTGAAGCTCGGCGTCTCCAAGCTAGAGCGCAGGTTCCTTGACATGAACGAGGCCAGGCGCTTCATGCAGACCCTTGTCATGGCGGCAAACATCTATAGGGCCCTGATCGAGAACGAGTACCCAACGATTAGGGACCTCTACTACAGGGGCAAGCACACAATAACGTTCAGGAACCTCGAGGGCAAGCTGAGGGAGGAGAACACCTGGGACGAGCAGGCTGAGAGCGACGCGGCTCTCAGGGACCTCGAGGTTATGCTAGGCCTCCTCAGGGAGGACCTCATGATACTCAGCAAGGAGAAGGGAAAGGTCGTCGGGAACATGAGGATCAGGAGCGGCAATGACGTAATAGACCTCTCAAAGCTCGGCCATGGCGCATACGCGATAGAGTCGACCCCTGACCTGATAGAGTTCCTCGACGTTGACGCCGAGTTCGTCCTGGTCGTGGAGAAGGACGCCGTGTTCCAGCAGCTGCACAGGGTAGGCTTCTGGCAGAAGTACAAGTCCATACTCGTGACGGGCGCGGGGCAGCCTGACAGGGCCACGAGGAGGTTCGTCAGGAGGCTAAACGAGGAACTTCAGCTGCCCGTCTACGTGCTCACCGATAGCGACCCATACGGGTGGTACATCTACAGCGTGTTCAAGGTGGGCAGCATACAGCTCAGCTACGAGAGCGAGAGGCTCGCCACGCCGAAGGCCAAGTTCCTAGGAGTCTCCATGAGCGACATATTCGGCCACGGACGCAAGAAGCCCTACCTGACAGAGGATGAGAGGAAGAACTACATAATCAAGGCCAAG
>CAYFFY010000067.1:0-4496 GCA_964342635.1 uncultured Desulfurococcales archaeon | reverse complement strand
AGTCTCACCGCCGACTATTATTGCGGCCGGGGGCCTTACGGGCCTGCCTGACCTCTTGACCTCGGCCGCAAGGGAGGCGAGGACCTTTCCGACCTCCCTTGACTCCCCCTGTAACATCGACGTGAGCAAGAGAGCGTTGAACCCCGTGGACCTAAGCCTCCTCTCGACCGCCTCCAGCACGTCAAGGTTCCTTGCAATTACCGTATTAGACGCCCTCGCGGAGTCTGGAGACCCCGGCTTCAGGGTCTCCTCAACGAGGCCAGAGGCCCCCTTCTTAAGGAGGTCAACGACCGAGTCAGGGGCGGAGGCCGCAAGGCCGTAGAGCTCAAGGACCGCCAGCGCGTCCCTGAAGGTAGTAGGGTCAGGGGCGGTGGGCCCTGAACCTATGTCATGAATGTTGTCGCCGGGCACGTCGCTGGCGTAGAGCCCGTTGACCCTTGAGGGCCTGGAGGCCTTTACAAGGCCACCCCCCTTAACTCTTGACAGGTGCCTCCTCACGACGTTGATCTCAGATATCGAGGCCCCCGAGTTGAGCAGGAGCCTGTTGATCTGGACAAGGTCGTCAAGGCCCAAGTTGTCGAGGGGGGACTCCACGAGCGCTGAGGACCCACCAGACACGAGGACCAAAAGGTCAGCGCTCCTTGACGCTGAGGCCGACGCCCACTCGAGAACGGCCTCCCCAGCCCTCAGGCTTGACTCGTCGGGCAGAGGATGGCCACCAGTAATTATCTCAAGGCCATAGCCGCGTAAGCCCTCCGCGTCTACCCCTCCTGGGACTACGACTACCCCGCCCTCGACCTCCTCGCGTAGTGCGGACAGGGCCCCCGCCGCCATGGAGGCCGAGGCCTTCCCCATCGATATCAATACGGGCCTCCCTTTAGGGCAGCACGTCTTGACGGCGTCCCCCGTCCTGCCTTGAAGGTCGGCGGCCCTAAGGGACTCTGACACGGTCGCCTTGACCAGCTCCTCGACGTCGGCCCTCAACTTGAGCCCCCAGGGCTAAGGGGCGTAGGTACATTAAGCCCTAACCCGTCAGGGCAGGGTTCCGTAAGTGCTGTCGAATTTTAAGCCCGGCATTCACGTTAGCGCGTAGGCTGAAGGGTACGCTAACCGACGCCTACGGGAGGCCCCTGAAGAACCTGAGGATCGCGGTCACTGACGAGTGTAACTACACCTGCTTCTTCTGCCACATAGAGGGTGACCCGGTCGGGTTTCCAAGGCCCGTTGGACGTGGGAGGACCCTAATGAGGGCGGAGGACTACAACGTAGTCGCCAGGGCGGCCGCCGACCTGGACATAAGGTCGTTTAAGGTGACCGGAGGCGAGCCCCTGCTCAGGAAGGACATAGCCGACGTCATAGGGTCTATCAGGGAGGGCGCCAGGGAGCCCGTCGATATATCTATGACAACGAACGGCTACCTTCTCTCAAGGATGGCGGCAAGGCTTAGAGAGGCAGGCCTGAGTAGGGTGAACGTATCGCTGCACACGCTGAACAGGGAGCACTACAGGGCCATAACGGGCGTCGACGGCCTTGACAGGGTCCTGGAGGGCCTGAGGATCGCCCTGGAGGCAGGTCTTTCACTCAAGGTAAACGTGACAGTCACTAACGTCAATAAGGATGACGTTTGGGACGTGATAAGGTACGCCTCCCTGAACGGCTTCAGGGTCCAGCTCATAGAGCTCCAGCCGATAAACGAGGGGCTGAAGGTGTTCAAGCAACAGCACGTGCCGCTTGAGGACATCGAGAAGGGGCTCCTGGCCGCCGGGGCTAGGGTGAGAGTGAGGGATCTTCACAACAGGCCAATTTACGTCCTGCCCGACGGCACAGAGGTCGAGGTAGTCAAGCCGTACAGGAACCCATTGTTCTGCGCCGGGTGCAGCCGGGTTAGGCTGCTGGCCGACGGGACGCTGACTCCCTGCATAAACTACAGGGGGCCAGGGATCAACCTGCTGAGGAGGATAAGGGGCCTCAACTACGACGATGCCTTAAGGGAGGCCAAGAGGGCCATTATTGAGGTAAACATGTTGAGGAGACCTTACTACATGTGGCGCCTCGACATGGATGGGGGCCTCAGGAGAAGGACAGGGCTTAGGATGCACCTGCCATCGAGGTCATCGTGGGCAGGTGAAGCATTATCACGTGTGGCGACGTAAAGAGGGCCCCAAGGAAGGCGATTATCAGGGCGGGGTTGGCCATCAGGAAGACCCTCTTGGCCGCCTCCCTGCTCATCGTTCTGGGGTAGTCGAGGATAGCCTTTACGGCCCACAAGACGAGAGGCGTCAGTATCACATCCCCGACCAAACCCCTGCCCGTCACAATCCAGTAGGCCCACATGCTTGCAACCATCAGCGACAGGAACGCGACGACGACCTTCGCGACTGCCTTAGGGGACGCGACGACCGGGTACATTGGCACTCGGGCCTTCCTGTAATCATCTATATAATAGTAGACTATGAACCAGATGTGCATAGGTATCCACGAGAAGACCGCCAGCGCGAGCAGAACGGCTGGCAGCCCTATGGTCCCCGTTGCCGCGGCCCACCCGCCGAGCGTAGGCATAACGCCAGCCACGCCGCCTACGAGGATGCTCATAGGTGACCTTCTCTTAAGGAGCATCGTGTAGAGGGGTATGTCGAATATGAGCGCGAGAATACACGTAAGCAGGACGACCCAGTTTATCAAGGCGGCGGCTACGAACCCTATTGCCGTGAGCAGGATGGACCAAGCCAGGGCCTCCCCACGGCTGAGCTTCCCTGACGGCACCGGCCTCCTGGAGGTTCTCTCCATGAGGGAGTCGAGGTCGGCCTCAAGCGCCATGTTAAGCGCCGTAACGCCGCCTATAGCGCCCAGCGAAACTATTGCAAGTAGGCCTAGACGAAGCGGCGACGGGGGACCCCCTGCTGCGAAGTACGACGCGTACGCTGTGAAGGCTAGCAGGGCGAGCTGCGCGGGCTTTGCCAACTCCAGCACGTAGGCTGCCTTGCTCAGCCCTGACACCGCGGCATGGCTGGAGTATATGGATTTATGCGCTGTATATACATTCGCGTTAGGTGACAAGTGCTGCGCTTGGTTTATCGGTTTTCGTCCGGCAGCTCTCTTCGTAAAAACTAAATAGGACCGACACCGTTACGGTATTGGTGGAGAAGGTTGTCCCAATCTTCGAGGTCCCCTCACTCATACATAACGGGCCTAGTCCTTGTAGGCATAGGGCTAGCCCTCCTGATAGTGGTCTTCTACGAGGCGCTGACCACGTTTTTCGCTACGCAGAGCCCCTCCGCCTTCCAGGGGAGGTTCGGCGGCGCGATGGGGTACCTTAACAGTCTGACCTCATCATCAGGGCTCGGCCAGCTCGGCCTCTACGCCGACGTGATAATCGTGCTCCTGATAATGGCGGTGTTCCTCGGCATAGCCCTCGCCGCAGCGTCTGTGATTATCGGGAAGGGCGTTGACCTGCTGAGGTCCTGAGGGCGATGATATGAGGATCGGGACCCTAATACTTCTCGCCGGCGTGCTGATCCTCGCCGTGTTCTCGGCCCCTCTCGTGTACTTCCTCTACTACATCGGATCTCACGGAACAGAGGCCATAGTAGTTAACGTCTCCAGCACACCGGGCCCCCCATGCGGCAGCGGGGAGTACGCTATGAAGCTATACTATCAGGACCCAGTCCCCCTAACAGACGTGAGCCTGCAGGTGGCTCTGTACGAGGCTAACGGCTCCTCTTACACCGTCAGCGCCACGGCAGGCTCCCTTTCAAGGGGGCAGTACCTCTTCGCGTGCCTGCCGGAGGGCCCCCTAGTGTCGGCTACCTCCATAGCTGTTAACCTGACCGGTTACGTAGGCGGCCTCTACAGGCTATCCGTCTCGTCGCAGCAGAGCCTGAGGTGAGGGGTTATGGACTTCAGGAGCGTCGCTAGGGAGGCCGTAATGGGGGTGATAGAGGGCATCGTCTACGTGTTACTATACGTCTACCTGCTCCCCCTGCTAGTTTCATACCTGGGCCTCCTTGCAGGGCAGCCCACCGTGGAGTCGGCGTACTCGATTCCAGTGGCTGGCCTCGTTACATATATCGCGGTCTTTGAGGCGCTTTCCGTCGCCTCAAGGGTTATGAGGAACAGCGTCTTCAGCCCTATATTCAGGTCGATACTGGCGCTGATGAGCCTAGTAGTGGTGCTGTACATACTTCAGTCCGTTATGCCGGGAGGCCTAATAACGTCAAGCTACACGTACGGTCAGGCCAAGTACTACCTGAGCCTTAGCGTGTACCCGCTCATCCTCATATTCGTAGCGTTCCTTGTGTTGCCAGGGGCGATAATGCCCTTCATAGACCACTTCGTATATGGGTCAGGGAGCTGAGGACAGAACCTATCGACGTCAGGGGTCCCTTAGATGGGTTGGGCATGCTGGCTAAAGTTTATATGGAGACCTTACAGGTACCATTGACGGACCGGAGCGGGCCGGTAGCTCAGCTGGAAGAGCGCCGCCCTCGCACGGCGGA
>CAYFFY010000066.1:0-4528 GCA_964342635.1 uncultured Desulfurococcales archaeon | reverse complement strand
GGTTGAGGGTCGACCTGTCAGGCATCACGCCCGCCCTGGGGTTAACCTGAATGAGGTCAACCCTCCTCGCCCTGGCCGCATACCTGTAGGCCTCAAGCCCCCTCGGGACCACGGTAACCAGGGCCCTCCCTGGCGCCCTGGACAGGGCCCTTGACAGCTCCCCCTTCCCGCTCGCCTCGACCCTCACGACAGGGTACACGCTAATCCCGGCCGACCTCGCCGCCCCCCTCATGGACTCGTAGTAGCCTATGTCAACCCCGAGCCCTGTGTAGCCCATCCCCCTGGCCAGGCTTGCCAGCCTGGCCAGCTGCCGATCGTCCTCGGGCTCCACGAGCAGGTCCACGGGGCCAGATAAGGTCACGCCTGGCCACCGGATAGCCTCAACGTGAGGTACTCCAGGGCCCCCCGCCTCCCTGCCGAGAACCTTACGGTCAGCTTGATCACGTCGTCGGAGTCGCTGATCACGAACCTGCCCGTGAGGGCCTTCTGCTTGTCGAGCCTCAGGTGGAGCGCCCCGTCCTTGGCCAGCCTCTCCTCAAGGGTAGAAAGCAGGAACCTCCTGTCGGGCTCCGTCAGGCCTCCCAGGACCCTCTCAAGCACGGCCCCCGCCCTGTCGGGCCCACAGGAGGCCGTGAGGACTATTATTGGGTTCCCGAAGTACCCCTTGAGGTCCTCCTCGACGACCTGGGCGTCGCCGACCACGTTCCTCAAGGCGATAAGTACCTTGGACTTGTCCTCAGTGGCGTGTGAGAAGACCCTGGCCTCCAGGGAGCGTACTGACAATACCCCTTTCCCCGGGGACTCACCCGTCCTCCTCTGGCAGTATGAGCCTTGAGCCGGCGCTGGCCTCGTGCCTCCTCCTCTCGAGCCTCTCGGCCTGCTTCTTCTTCCACTTGTGCAGGTGAGTCCCCTTCAGCCCGCGCGAGCTCAGCAGGCCCCTGGCCCTCTTGCCGGCCATCGTGAGGCCCCGGAACGGCCTCCCCTTGGCGCTAGCGCTCTCGGCCACCCACCTCAGCTGGGGGTCGTTCTTGATCGTGGGGGCGTTGGGGTCGACCATGACGACCTCGTACCACTTGTACTGGCCGTCCTCCCCTACGTAGTAGCTGCCCATCGCGACCAGGTTCCTGTAGGCCCTCTGGGCCCTCTCCTCGGCCACCTGCTGGAGGCTCTTGGCGAGGGTGTAGCCCTCCACCCCCATCCTCTTGGGCCTCCTGCCCGACCTGGGCCTCGGCTTCCTCTGGCCGCCCTTCCTCACCCTCACCCTGACGACTATGACCCCCTGCTTGGCCTTGTACCCTAAGGCCCTAGCCCTGTCGAGCCTGAGGGGCTTGTCGATCCTCACGACGGCAGGCTGCCTCCTCCACTCTATCAGCCTCTGCTTCATGAGCTCGCCGTGCTCGCCGTCATATGGCCTCTTCCAGGCCTCGGCGACGTAGTAGTAGAGCCCGCGCGCCATACTAGACCCTCCGCCGCAAGACGAGCTCAAGGGTTTTTAACTTATGCATGCGGCCCTGCGAGGGAAGGCGTTGAGGCTGGACAAGCTGCTCAGCGTGGTCAGCGACAACCCCATGTACTCCGTGACCGTGAAGGAGGGGCTTGTCGAGCTTAGGGCGAGGGCCCCCTCGGCCCTAGAGGCCGCGTCCGTGAGCGAGGGGGCCGGCGAGGAGAGGTCTGTCGTAGTAGTCCTCAAGGTTGACGAGAAGGGGGACCTCATGCCGGCCGAGGCGTACGTGGAGGGCCCCTCAGGCAGGAGCCCGATACCGCTCGATGAGATCAGGTGGTGGCTTGACGTGCTAGACTCGATGGCCTGACCCCTCCTCGATCCTCCTGAGGCTGCTGTAGGCGGCGTGGATGAGGTACATGTAGGAGCTCAGTAGGGCCCTCAGGTCGCCAAGGTCTCCTGCCTGCATCGATATCAAGACGCAGCCGTCGTGTACCTCGACCTTCACCACCCCCTTGGAAGGCTGCCTTGGCTGAGTGGCCTCAGCCATGAGGGCGCGGGCCAGGGGGTCGACGTAGTCACCTAAGCAGACCTTAACTGTCGCCCCGGCCTCCAAGGGGGCCTCCCTCGACCCTAATTATTGGGCCCGTGAAGGCCCTGCCGGACCTCGGGACCACGACGAAGACGTCGCCCTCGGACCTGACCTCTAGGTAGCCGCCCCTGGGCTCATCAAGGGGCTGTAGGCCTGTTATCCTCGCCAGTAAGTCGGCCAGCCCCCTTGAGGCCTGGTCAGCGGCGTAGACCCCGCTGCACGTGAACCGCGCCCTCGACCTGAGCTCCCTGGACAGCGTGACGCCGCGCAGCCTCAGCCTGCCGAGCTCTGATAGGCCGCCCTCGCCTGGGGCGTACCCGACGATGAGGCCTGGGTTGCCGCTCCTCTCGGACACGACAAGCACCCTTGAGGCCCCGACCCTCACGCCTATGAGCCCCAGGTCACTGAGGGAGAGGTGCCCCCGGGTTAACCTCACGGCGCCCTCTATGGCGCCCTGGAGGTCCTTAACGAGTGACCTGGTCCTCCTGCTCGGCCTGTGGCTTGTCGTGATGAGGATCGTTGGCCTCCTCGCAGGCCCCTTCAACGACCTGAGGAGCCTGAGGGGGACCCCCTCGTAGTCAGACAAAGAAGAACCCCTTCAGCTGGACGTGGAGAAGTAGCTGGGCAGGTAGGTGGCCAGCTCGGTCCTGGGCACGTAGGCCCCTCCCGCCCAGACGCGGCCGCACTTGACGCACTTCCAGAGCCCGGTCGACACCCTCTTCACGGTACCCACGCCGCCGCAGAACGGGCACTGAAGCTGCGAGTACCTCTTCTCTAAAACAGCCTTCACCCTCTTCCTCAGCGTGGACCCGTACCTGGCCCCGTACCTTCCGGCTAACCCGACCGCTTTGGTGTGGCTGTATACCACATTAGGTCACCCCTGCTGTTCGGCCTGCTTGCCTAGGCCCAGCGCCTGGTCCAGCAATTTAAAGTAAACCTGCGAGGCCCTCCTTGATACGTCCAGGGCCCTCAGCAGCTCGTCCCTCGTGTAGCCCCCCATGCCGCTCTTCTGGGCGCCGACCAGGGCGCCTTGCTCGTCAAAGGCCAGCACGAGCCTCGAGCTAGCGACGAGCTCCTCGTCGAGGTTGGGGTCAATCACGATGTAGTCGCCTATCTTCGCCGACGTGACCAGCACGACCCTCTTGTTTAGCTTCAGCGGCGCCGTGAGCCTGTCCCTGTGCATAATTACCTCGCCTGACTCTGTCTCCTCGTACTCTGGGAGCCTTGTGTTCATCAGCGCGGCCATGGTGCCCAGCATGCTGGCGTCGAAGTAGTTGCCGTCATAGTCGAGCACGTATATGTCGATCCAGACGGCCCAGACCTTCTCTCCGGGCCTTATCACGAGCGACTTGAGGTCTATCACCTTGGGGTCCCTCAGGCTCCTGTCTATGACCCTCGCCAGCTCTATCGCGTTCTCGTCAGGCGGGCCAGGCTCGAACACTGGGGAGGCCATGGGCACGAGCTCCGAGTTTACCTGGAGGACGCCCTCGTCAGGCACGTCAGGGAACGGCCTCGCCAGCTCGATCTTGACGCCGACTATCACCTGGGTCTTGCCAAGCTTGACTAGAGCGGAGCCGTTGGCCTTCTCTATCACACCGACCTCTATCGACAGGTTCCTAGGGCTCGCCAGGTCCCTGTGGTCTGACCTAACCCCCCTCTTGAGCATGCTGAGAAGGCTCTCGTTCTTGACCCTCGAGACCACGGGCAGCCTGTAGGGCGTGTAGCTCACTCCACCTCCACCTCCTCTATGGAGGACTTCAGCGCCTCCTTCTCCTTTCCGACTATGTACTCTATGGCCTTCAGGGCCATGTCAACCCCCTTCTGGACCTCCTCCATCGTCATCACACCGTTGAGCTGGAACAGCGTTATTAGCCCTAAGTCAGGGGCAGCCGCAATTGGCATGTCGGCCTCCCCGAAGTTGTCCTCGACCTCGTTGAGGTCGAGGACGACGACGTTGTCGACCTTGCCTATGGCGACGCCACCCACGAGTGCCCTCATGGGTATCCCCGCGTCGGCAAGGGCCACCGACGCCGCCGTGATGCTGGCCGTCCTAGTTCCGCCGTCAGACTGAAGGACCTCTACATACACCTCTATGGCGGTCCTGGGGAAGAGCTCTGTGAGGACTACAGGCTCCAGGGACTCCCTGACAACCTTTGACAGCTCGATCTCCCTCCTGGTCGGGGCCGGGCTCTTCCTCTCCTCCGTCGAGAAGGGCGCCATGTGGTACCTGACGAACAGCGAGGCCCTGTCAGGGAGCAGCGTGTACTTCTGCGGGGGCTCCCTCGGCCCGTAGACGGCGGCTATGACCTTGGTCTTCCCGTAGCTGACCAGCGCCGACCCGTCAGCGTTTGACAGCACGCCGACCTTCACTTCGACGGGCCTCACCTCGTCAGGCAGACGGCCGTCAAGCCTCCTGCCTGTCTCGTCGAAGAACTTCTCCGGCCTCTGCTTCACCTTAGACACCCCGCACCTTGCGCTCCTCTTCTATAAAGTCC
>CAYFFY010000065.1:0-4584 GCA_964342635.1 uncultured Desulfurococcales archaeon | reverse complement strand
ACTGGAACCACGCGGCCATGGTTGAGAGGAGGTTCTGCTATAAGGGCAAGTTCTACGGAATAGAGAGCCACCGCTGCATCCAGCTCAGCGTCACTAACCACTGGTGCTGGAACGCCTGCCTCCACTGCTGGAGGCTCAGGCCGCAGGACGTAGGCCTGCAGTGGAATGAGACCCGTATGCCGTTCGCGGACGACCCCGCCTACATAGTTGAGCAGGCGATTAGGGAGTACAGGAGGATAATGAGCGGCTACAAGGGGAGGCCAGGGGTTGACATAAGGATGTACAATGAGGCCATGAATCCTAAGCACGTGGCTATAAGCCTAACCGGGGAGGCGACGCTTTACCCAAGGCTCGGCGAGCTGATAAGGGAGTTCCACAGGAGGGGGATCACGACGTTCCTTGTCACCAGGGGGGTCAGACCGGACGTGCTAGCTAACCTTGAGGAGGAGCCCACACAGATCTACGTCAGCCTTGAGGCGTGGGACGGGAAGTCGTACTCTTACTTCAACAGGCCTCTCGTCCCGAGGGCCTGGGAGCTGACCCTTGAGACGCTCCAGCTGCTCCCCAGCTTCTCCTCGACCACCGTTTACAGGGTTACCATAGTTAAGGGGTTCAACGACAAGGATGAGGCCCTCAAGGGCTTCGCCGACCTTGTAAAGCTTGGCCTCCCGGACTACATAGAGGTAAAGGCGTACATGTACGTTGGGGCCAGCAGGAACAGGCTCCGCCTTGAGAACATGCCCAGGCACTCGGAGGTCAGGGACGCGGCGAGGAGGCTAAGCGAGCTCACAGGCTACCCAATAGTGAGCGAGAGCGCCCCCAGCAGGGTAGTCCTCCTGTCAAAGCTCGAGAGGCCTGTCAGGTACGGCGAGGCCCCGGTCGACTGGAACACCCCTGACATACCTGCACCGGGAGAGTATGAGGGTGAGAATGAGGCGGCTACGGCCTGACGAGGCCCCGGTGATGAGGCCTCGCATCCCTGAGGCGCTCACTGATGGGGACGGGCGCAAGCCCTGAGGGGCCAGACCCTACAAGGGAGATAGCCAGGGTCGTCAGTAAGCTGCTCAGGCACTACTTCCTTTACTTTGATAAGAACGAGGTCCTGAACAGCGACGGCAGGCGGCTCCTGGCCACGGCGCTCCGCTACGTGCGTGAGGCCCCGGGTCCCGTGAGGCTCAGGCTGAGGGAGGCCCTCAGGGACCCAACCCTTCACGCCATCCTTAGGTTAGCCGAGGCCGTCGGCGTGGATCCCTCCGAGGTTGAGAGGGGGTGGCCTTACGGCTAGCGAGGTGCTGCTGACGCGAGCTGGCCGGCCGACCGCTCGCACTTACTCCTCGCCTCTTCGACCCCTACAGGGCTTCCCCCCTCAGCGAAGAGGGAACCCCCTATTACCTCGGCGACTGTAGGAGTTATCAAGACCGTCAGGGTGCAGTCGCCTGCCTTGACGTAACAGAGCCTCATCCCTGGGGGCTGAAGCCCTAGGGCCTCATCGCAGGAGGACGGGGGCCGTGGGAGCTTAAGGTACAGGTCGACCAGGAACAGGGTCACGTCCTTTCCGTTAACGGTGTCTGCCACCTTGACTACCTGGCCGCGTCCGGCTCGGCTGAACTCGACCAGGCTCATCCAAGTCACTCCGTTATGACTGGCGTTACCTGGACAAGGTCAGAGCCGCAGAACGGGCACTTGTACTTAAGGGATCTCGCGTCGGCCGAGCAGAAGTAGGCGCCGTACTTTGTTGCGCACTTCGGACACACATAGACGACGTCAAGCTTCCTGCTCCCTGGCCTCTGGCCCGTCAGGTCAAGCAACCTTCCACACACCCTGCACCTCACGGTCGTCCAACCCAGGTGCCCCATGGCGTTGACGCCGCGCACCTTGCCTATGGTCATACCCTAACCTCCTGCGGGGCTGAGCGCATTCAAGCTTAAAACCTATCTTAGGCTTTCGGGGTATGGATTAAGGTGAGCCCATGAGGATGGGAAGGCTGGCCCTGCTGACAATACTGCTCTTTGTGGCCACCGTCGTGGTTGGAGGCGTCGGCCTGGCCTACTACTACTCGTACAGGTCCGCGCTGACGTTGCTCGCCAGGCCGGTTAGGCTGGGAGGCCTTCTCTCGAGGATCTCAACAATTAGCTACAGGGCGTACGTCTCCCCGGCCGGTGAGACGTACTATGTTACGATAAGCGTTAACGGAACCGGTAACCTGACGACCATAACCGTTGATAACGGGTACGGAGCCAAGGTCGGCTACGTGATCTTCCACTTCAACGCCACCAACATAACCTGGGCCCTCATAAACTTCAGCGGGATAAACCAGAACATAAGCGGCTCGAACCTCTCGACGTACGCGGCTGAGGTACTCACGGGGATCACCACGAACTATAACCCTGTCGCGGGCACTGTTACTGTGAGCTTCTTCCCGGGCCTGGGCCCGCTCTACGACCTGTACTATTACAGCTCCTACTACGGCATAAGCTGGCAGTCTATGCTGCAGGGCCAGCCCAGCTCATCCGTCGTCAGCGTTGGGTACGCGTTCACGCCTGTCCAGTTTGACGGGAGGAGGTTCTACGGCGTCGCGGTTACCATATCGCCGACGACCTCGCTCTTCGGCACCTTCGGGGCCTACACGCTGAGCGCGACGCTCATCAACTTCAACGGCGTGCCCCTCTCGGTCCAGCTGGTAGTTGGCACGGGAGGGGCTAACTACGTGTCCATGACCGTGACGCAGGCGTCCTAAGGTTTGGCGGGCCCGGGGGGATTTGAACCCCCGACCACCGGCTGTCCTCGTGACCTGGCCTAGAGGGCCGGCGCTCCGTCCTGGCTGAGCTACGGGCCCTCCGTCGTTCAGCTCCTGAGCCCTATTAAGTTTCAGGAGGCCGCGATCCTTCCGCGCACAGTATTTTAGCCCCGAGGCCTTTCCGAAGCGTCAAGGAGGGCTAAGGTTGCCGGTAAGCCCAGCTCAGCTAGTTGACGCCGTTAAGAGGGCGTTGGAGGTCTCCAGGAGGACCAAGTTCGACCAGAGCGTCGAGCTCATAGTGGCGCTCAAGGACTTCGACCCTAAGAGCTCGGAAGGCAGGTTCAGGGAAACGGTGTTCCTGCCCCACAAGCCGCCGAAGGAGCCAACTATCTGCGTTGTGGCAGCGGGTGACCTGCTCCTTGAGGCGAAGAAGCTCGGCGTCAACGTTATCTCAAGGGAGGACCTCCAGGCCCTAAGGGGTGACAAGAAGAAGGTCAAGTCGCTGGGCAGCCAGTGTGACTGGGTCCTGGTGTCGCCCGACCTAATGGGCCAGGTGGGAAGCGTGCTCGGCCCCGCCCTGGGGCCAAGGGGGAAGGTGCCCGTTGCCATCCCGCCAAGGGGCAACCTCTCAGAGATCGTCGAGAACTACAAGAGGGCCACGTGGGTTAGGGTCAGGGGGCAGCCGCAGATAATGGCTAGGGTAGGCACCGCGTCCATGAACGTAAACGACATAGCTGAGAACGCGGCCGCCGTGCTCAACGTCATCGAGTCAAAGCTTGGCAGCGATAAGATAAATACCGTGTACGTTAAGACCACGATGGGGGTACCTGTAAGAGTATCGCTGAGGTGAACAAGATGTCCCTGTCGGTCGGGAAGAGGCTGGGGAGGCCAGAGCCGCCGGAGTGGAAGAAGAGGGCCGTAGAGGAGCTCGTTAATGTGCTGAGCGGGAACCGCTACGTGCTGTTCGCTGACCTTCAGGGGCTACCTGCCAAGCAGCTGCACCTAGTAAGGAAGGAGCTTAGGGGGAAGGCCGTAGTCAAGGTCTCCAGGAAAAACCTCATCCTGCTCGCCCTCGAGAAAAAGGGGCTTGACCGCAAGCTGATAGGGCCCTACCTGAAGCACGGAGCGCTCATGATAGCTACCAACGAGAACCCGTTCCTGCTCGCCTATCAGATCGAGAAGCTGAAGATGCCGGCCCCGGCGAAGCCCGGGACCAAGGCCACCAAGGAGATTGTCGTGCCTGAGGGGGACACCGGGCTCAGGCCGGGCCCCATAGTGAGCGTCTTCGGGAAGCTCAAGATACCCTACGAGGTTAGGAAGGGCACCATATACATCAAGAGCGACACCGTTGTCGCCAAGCCGGGCGACGTCATACCACCTGAGCTCGCAAGCCTCCTGCAGCAGCTCGGAATACAGCCAATGGAGATTGGCATCACCCTCGTCGCCGCCTGGGACGGCAAGGCCGTCATACCTGGAGACTTGCTGCATCTAGACATCGAGAGCGCGAAGTCTCAGCTGGCCGACGCTGAGAAGGAGGCGTTCGCGTTAGCCCTTGGCATAGGTTACTTCGAGTCGCCTGACGTAATTACCCTGCTGCTAGGCACCGCTGAGGCCGAGACCCTCGCGTTGGTCAGGTACGCCGGCCTCGCAATCGACCCCGAGCTTGCGTCGTCGGCTGCTACACAGGCCGCGGGCGAGGCCAACGCGCTGGTCGCGGCCCTTGGCGATAAGGCTAAGGAGCTGGGGCTTGAGGTAGCTCAGCCGCCGCCAACCCAGCCGCCAACCCAGGCCTCCCAGGCCTCTGAGTCTAAGAAGGAGGAGGCTAAGGAGGAGAAGAAGGAGGCCAG
>CAYFFY010000064.1:0-5083 GCA_964342635.1 uncultured Desulfurococcales archaeon | reverse complement strand
CAACGGCCAGGGCCCTAAGCCTAGGGTCCATTCAAACCACGCTGGTAAAGCTAGGCCTCTCAGGGGTTTAATATCTTATTTACCCTGGTAGCGAAGTTAACACGAATTAAGGCGTCGCTGACGGTGAGACGACGTGAGGGTCCTCATAGTGGCCAGCGGGGGCGGCCACACAGGCCACGCTATAGCAGTAGCGGAGAGGCTGAGGGAGGCGAACGTTGACGTGGCCTTCGTGATACCGGAGGGGGACAGCTGGACCGAGTCCAAGGTCAGCCCCCTCGGCCCGATAGTAGCAAGGACGCCGCGGTTCCTTGAGCCCGGCGAGGGACTGATGGTTGGCGTGCTGAGGGCACCCGCCGCCATAATAAGGTCCCTGATGAGGGTCCCTCGCGGCTTCAACGTTGTAGTCGCAACTGGGAGCAACCACAGCATTGCGGCCTCGATCGCTGCTTGGGCCAAGGGCGCTGACGTGGTAGTAGTTGAGGCCACGGAGAGGTTCCTTGGCCCGAGCAGGGCCCTGAGGACGCTCTCACCTATTGCGAGGCTCGTGGCGCTCCAGTGGGAGGAACAGAAGGCCTTCTCGAGGAAGGGTGTCGTCGTCGGCCCGCTCCTGGGGAGGAGGCAGCACGAGCCCTGGGACGGCAGCTATGTGCTGATAACGGCGGGGACGTACGGCTACCAGAGACTTTTCGACGCGGCCGCAAGGGCCGGCTTGAGGGACGTGGTGCTGCAGACGGGCAGGGTTGACCCCTCGCTGTACTCCTCGGTCAGCGGCTGGAAAGTACTAAGGTTTGAGCCGGATTTGGAGGGCCTCATAGCTGGGGCCAGGCTTGTCGTCACTCACTTCGGCAGGACTGCCGTCGAGGCGGCGTGCAAGTACCGCAAGCCGACGGTGTTAGCGCCGAACCCTGAATGGGTCTGGATGAGGAGCCCTGTCAGGCTAAGGGAGGCGGAGATGATGGCCAGGAGGATCGGGGCCTACTTCCTCCCGCCTGAGAGGGTGACGCCTGAAGGTGTCGTGGAGGCCATAGAGGGCGCCCTCAGGGGCAGGCCGGCCGAGTGCGAGGATGGCTCCGTAAGGCTTGCCGAGATAATATCCTCGTGGGGGCGGTGATCCAGTGAAAGTCATAGTGACCGGCGGGGCGGGGTTCATAGGCAGCCACGTCGTCGAGGCGATCATTAAGAGAGGCCTTGAGGTGATAGTGTTTGACGACCTATCGACCGGCGACCTAAGAAACGTCCCCGCAAATGTAACCCTCGTTAGGGGGGACTTGTCAAGGCCTGAAGGGCTTGAGAGGGTTAGGGAGCACGCGACGGGTGACGAAACGGCGATAGCGCACCTCGCTGCCCTCGTGAGTGTCCCTGAGGCAATGGAGAAGCCCACCAGGGCCTTTGAGGTCAACGTTATGGGGACGGTTAACGTGATGGAGCTCGCGAGGAGGCTTGACTCCTATGTCGTGATCGCCAGCAGCGCCGCGGTATACGGTGACCCCCCGTCCCTTCCAGTTAGCGAGAGCGCCCCCACCAGGCCGCTGAGCACATATGGGGCGTCGAAGCTGGCCGCGGAGGCCGTCGCCCTCGCGATGGCTCGGGAGAGGGGGTTGAGGGCGTCCGCCCTCAGGCTGTTCAACGTGTACGGCCCAAGGATGAGGCCGGGGCCCTACGCTGGCGTCGTACTGAGGTTCCTCACGGCCGCGCTCCAGGGGGCTTCGCCGGAGGTCTACGGGGACGGCATGAACACCAGGGACTTTGTCTACGTGACTGATGCCGCCGAGGCCTTCGCCCTGGCTATAGATAGGGGGGCGGTCGGCGTCTTCAACGTCGGCACCGGGAGGGAGACGAGCGTGCTCGAGCTCCTCGAGCTCATATCAAGGGTCACGGGGGTCCAGCTCAGGCCTGCCTTCAGGCCCCCAAGGCCTGGCGACATAAGGAGGAGCGTTGCAGACATCAGGCTTGCCAGGGAGCAGTTAGGCTGGTCGCCGAGGGTAACGCTTGAGGAGGGGCTGAGGCTAACCTACGAGTGGCTCAGGTCCTCGAGCCCCTCCACTCATACCTTCTGAAGGCCAGCTTGGGAAGTGCGAGCAGGGCAGCCACCAGGTACACCACCACGATGCCGGGGATCGATTGAACCCCCCTGCCCCCATTCCTGAGGGCGAGGGCGTAGTGGGCTATGAGCGGCGCTACCCAGGCCGCGCTCCACGCCACGATCCAGGTCGCAAGTTCTGGGCTGAGGCCGGCAATCGCTATCACTCCGAGCCACAGAGTCATCAGGTCCCCCCAGGCCGGCATGACGAAGATGAGGACGAGGGGCCACGTCCTTTTTATCCCCCTAACCGCTGTGAAAGTCGCCATGAGCGCCCCCCTCACCCACCTCTCCTTCTGCCTGACTGTGGCCCTGAGAGAGGTGAGGGACTCCTCGATCACCGGGGGGCCCTCCAGGAAGGCTATCCTACCGCCCTCCGTGAGCAGCCTGACCGTCAGGTCAAGGTCCTCGGTGGGCGCATACTCGTTCCACCTGCCAAGCTCGTCGAGCGCCCACCTCCAAATGAAGTACCCAGAGCCTGTCAGAAACGCCGTGCCCGTGAAGCCCATGAGCGCCGGAGCAAGGACCCTGTTGTAGAACCTCATCTCCGCCGCCTGCCCCCTGACATATGCCCAGCGTATCCCCCTCTTGGCCCATGCAGGTACCGTAATCTCCCTCGGCAGCTGGGCCGCCTCATATCCTGCGAGCAGGGCTGCCACAGCCCTTGATATTGAGTCGGGGGGCGCGACGCCGTCGGAGTCGAGGACGCCTATTACGTCACCTGAGGCAATGCTAAGTGCTCTGTTGAGGGCTGACGGCTTCCCTTTCGAGGAAGTCCCAAGCGAGACCTTGACAGTGACGCCCGAGACTTTGCCGACGTAGCCGTCCTCGGCCCTCAGGCCGATCGAGGCGAGCGCGGCTGGTAGTGTCGGGTCGTCTGCCTCGCCTGCGATCACGATCTCGTAGAGCGACTTGGGGTAGTCCTGGTTCAACAGCGAGGAGATAGTCCTCGCGAGCCTCTCGCCCTCCCTGTAGGTGGGCACTACAACGCTCACGGTTGGGAGACCGGCGGGCCTTGGCCTGAACCTGAGGCCTGGCCTCCCCCTCGGAAGCCCCCGGTAAATTATTACAAGCTCTACGATGAGCGCCATCCCTACCGTGAGCGCGCTGCCGGCGGCGTAAACCATAGCTGCCCTCTGCGGGGACGCGCGAAGCACTATCTGAAGGCTTTCAAGGTACTGCCTGAAGGTCATCACTATCAGGTCCGGCTGAGGTGCTGACAAGCCCTACTCGGCTCTATTTATTGCCACCAAGGTATAAAAACATGCGGACTCCGCATTTGACAGAAACGCGTTGATCCTCAGGACCAATGCAAGCACGTTAGCGGGATACCTACGGCCTAAGTCCAGGCTTCAATAAAACCATATTTAGTTAATCGTATAACACTTGTTGGGAGAACTAAGGGTGGCCAGCCTGTCAGGCAGGCCTAGGCTGTCGCTCAGCAAAGTTGACAACGTCGACCTGGACTTTGTTGAGGCCCTACTGAGGGGAGCGCCTGAAGTCCAGCCCTTCTACTCTAGGTCCCTCATAGAGTCGTGGCTGACCGAGGGGGCCTTCTACAAGGCGGTGGACCCCGATGGGCAGATAGTCGGCGTAATACACGTGCGGATCGTCGCCGACGCCGTGTGGCTCGAAGGGATCGCCACAAGGCCAGATGTAAGGAGGAAGGGCATAGGCAGGGCCCTGGCCCTTCAGGCGATGCAGGTCTCGGGCGGCGAGGTCTTCAGGATAATGGCTAGCGCTAGGAACGTTCCCTCCACTGCCCTAGCGAACGCCCTGGGCTTCAGAGAGGTTGACAGGGTTTACTTCATTGACGGTAGGGAGGCCAGCGCCCGTGAGATAGCCGAGGAGCTTGGGCTGAGGGAATCCGACAGGTCAGTGATCAGCGGCGTCAAGGGCTACGTGGACAGGCTCGCATGGGCCCCGATCCAGCACTATAAGGGCCGCGTGTATTCCGGCCAAGGCCTGGCCCTCCTTGAGACGGACCCCCCGTTCTTCGCGAAGGGGACCACAGAGAGTTTCAGGGCGTTCTCAAGGGAGCCTGCCTATGGGTCTGAGGAGTTCATAGTGTATGAACTTAGGAGGGCTAGGGCGTAAGGAAAAAGGCCAGCGCCGCCGCCCCCACGACCGCCTGTAAGGCCATGAGCCCCACGGTCACCCCAGTCTCAGTCGCTTTGCCTTTCAGCCTCCTCAGGATCCTAATCATTAGGTGGGTCAGGCTATACGACCTCGTGTAGGGGGGCTCCAAGGATCCGTCCGGTAAAGGCCTGCCAAAGTTCTCCTTATAGACGCCGTGGGCCAGCCCCCTAAGGAATAGCACAAACTCGACGTAGTAGAGGATGTACATGAACAGGCCGAAGGCAGCTATGCCGCCCAACACGACGACACCGGCGTAGTATGCCCCCACAGCGTAAGTCATAGTGTTACCGGGAAAGACCCTGGCCGGGTACCAGTTGTAGTAGAGGAAGGCGGCCAGGGCCGCAGCCATGACGAGGGAGGCGTAGACTGTGAACCAGAGCCCTTTAGTAGCGGCGAAGGCGGCTGTGAACGCGAAGAGGACCAGCCCCACGCCTGCCTCAAGCCCGTTGTAGCCGGCAAGCATGTTGTAAGCGTTCGAGGCGCCCATCACGCCTATGGGCACAACGACCAACGGGAAGAGGGGGCCGAGGTACAGGACCCCAAAATAGGGGACGTGGACGATGTAGGCGTTGTACTTGGCGATCATCAGGGGAAGGGCCGCCGGTATTGTGGAGATGACCCTCACCCACTGCGGGACCCCCTTTTTCCAACCGAGCACGTCGTCGAGCAGGCCAATCATCCCAGTCAGCATGAGGAGTGAGACAAGCGAGAGGAGGGGGACGGGCTCGTAGAGGTGCCCGTTTACAAACGTGTTCGCGGCCTCCATAATGAGCAGGCCAAGGGCCGTGCCCACTATGACCCAGAGGCCGCCGGCCTCTGCGACCTCCCTCCTGTCGGCCTTGTTCATGTCCTTCCCGACCAGGC
>CAYFFY010000063.1:0-5172 GCA_964342635.1 uncultured Desulfurococcales archaeon | reverse complement strand
GAGCCAGCACAAGCTCTGCCCGTACTACGACAAGAAGACCCAGATATGCTTCCTCACGATAACGATGTTCAACCAGCAGGGCAGGTGTGACAGGGAGGGCAAGTTTGACGGCTGCCCGCTCTTCACGCAGTTCCTGGAGAGGGTCTACGACGACTATACCTCAAAGAGGAAGGCGCTTCCCAACAGCTTCCAGGACATAATATGGGGGATAACGTCCCTCTAGGGCTCGGGCTCCAGGCGGTCCACCCTGCCCGGCTCCTCGGCTCCCTCCTGCCAGTACTCCTCGGCCTCCTCTAGGCCCTCCAGTAGCTCCGTGAGATAGAAGTAGCCCTGCCTGTCCATGGTTACTATCTCCCTGCGGAGCAGGTCGTTGAGCGCGTAGCGTATCTTGTCCTCGCTGGCCAGGCCCGACAGGTACCTGTGAAAGTCCTTGACTGTCATCCTCCCGTTACGACGAAGCAGGTTGAGGAGTATCTCCTTCAGCTCCTCCTCGTTCGGCGCCGTGTAGACTATAACATCGTCGTCCTCATAGACGCGAGATAGACCCTCCCTAACCGGGTCGTCAGCCGCCCCCTCCTCGCTCATGCGCGACACCTCCATGCTTTCGGATTACTAAAACTTAAAAATCGAATAGATGGTCCGCCTGGGGGAAATCAGTTACACGCATGCTCGGGCCGAGGCTATATGCCTTTACCAGCCATTACGTAATTAATAGGCCTAGGGCCTCCGTCACCGGGCGCGGCGCTTGAGAAACAGCAGGGCGAGGGACAGGGCGATAAAGGCCTCCCTCATGAGCCAGGCCAAGGGCAAGATAGGCCTCGACGAGTTCGTTGAGTGGCTGTGGGAGGACTTCGGGATCAGGGTCAGGAGGGATTGGGATGACGTTGTGAGGGCCGTAGTCAACTCCGACGAGGTGATCCCACAGGACGTCGCCTCGTTCATGATAGGTGAGGGCGTGGAGCCGGACGAGGGGGCCTGGGATGTCATACCTGTCAGGGGCGGCCTGCGAGGCCGTGAGGGCTCTGAGGAGGATAGCGGCAACTGAGAGGGGAGGGGCCCCAGGCTACAGCGAGTGGCACGTGCTCGAGGCCCTTAGGAGGATGTCAGCGGAGCCCCTAGGGAGGCTGTCGCTAAGCTCAGTCCTCGGCATAGGTGAGGCCTCCGCCAGGACGCTGCTCTCCAGACTTGAGGGGGAGGGGCTTGTGAGCACGGCCGGTAGGGGGAGGACGCTCAGCGAGAGGGGGAGGCAGCTCCTTGAGGTCCTTGAGGCGGTCCTGGCCGTAAGGCGCTGCTCCATACAGGGGCTTGCCGGCTTCGAGGAGTGCGCTGAGGCCGCATTCCCTACGAGACCTCCGTCTGACCTCACACAAGTCTATGACGTAAGGGACCTGCTGGTTTCCAGGGGGTGCAGGACCTCACTGATAGGCTTCTGGAGGGCCGGCGACGTCGGCTTCCCTGGGATGCCGCCTGAGATCCTGTCAGCAGTGCGGGGGTCCGTCCAGGTCCCCCAGGCCGGCGAGGGCGTCATATTGGTGGTGCCCCTACGCTGTGAGCCGCAGCTCATAGGGGCCCTGGCCGAGCTCGCCCTGAGGGACTGCGGCCCGTAAACCCCCCAGTTTACGACCGGGAGGGGCGGTAACACCGGGCCTTCCCAGGGAATTGCCCTGCAGGCAGAGACCTAAGCGGGGGTCCTTTGACCAGGAGGCAGGGGTACGCCGACAGGGCAGACAGGGCGATAGAGCAGGCCCTCAAGGGCAGGGGCGGGCCCAGGAGCAGGCTCGTCGACGCCATACTCGTCCTGCTCCTCTCCAGGCCAATGAGGTCGGCCGAGATAGGTGAGGTCATAGGCAAGGAGGCCAAGTACGTCTCGAGCTACCTGTCTTACTGGAAGGACAGGGGGTACGTTGATTATGACCTTGGGCTGTGGTACCTGACCCCCAAGGGGGAGGAGTACGCGAGGCAGATAGCAGAGAGAGAGGCCGACGAGAGGTTCAACGAGTTCGTTGCACTGGCGCAGAGGATTGCCTCAAGGGTCAGCCCGACAATGAACAACAATGGCAGAGGCCGGCGCACCGAGGTTGCAGGTGGATCCCAGTCACTCATTGCAGACAAAACAGGTGAGGCCAACAAGAAACAACAAGGTAACAGGGTGTCGGTTGCGGCCTGCGCCCTCCAGTCCCTTAAGGAGAGCCTGAGTGATGATGAGTCCGAGGTCGTAATGGAGCTCCTCACCCACTACTCCAAGTACGGCGTCACCTACATGTACCTCGACCAATTGGCCGAGAGGCTGAAGGCAGACTACGACTGGCTCCTGAGGAGGGTCAGGGACCTTCAGAGCAAGGGGGTGTTATACATATACACCGACCCAAGGCTTGGAATAAGGGTCGGGTTCTCGAGGTCCGTCAGGGACGTGCTGGCTACGTGCAGCCGCTCCTAGCATTTCACCTACTACTACGGCCTCGAATTATGGGCGCCCAGAGGATCCACCTGGCGGCGCCCGATGGCCATTTCAGTAATACGGTTTGTATTATGATACGCGTATTACGGTCTCAGGGCCCCAGGAGGGTGCAGGCCAGACCGGACACCCCTGGAGGTAGTAGTTATAGGTCGCATACCGGGGGGTTAACATGGCGTCAGCCCGGGGCTCACCTCCTAAAAACTTGATGAAATAGAGATAGCCTGGGGAACATGTCAATCAGCGAGTCCGGCGGGGGGGCCAGGGACAGGCCCGAGGACGAGGACGAGCTATCGGTCCTCAGGGAGAGGGTCAGGCTCCTGACAATGCAGAACATGTCACTCGAGAAGGACCTCGACTTCTACAAGAAGGAGGTCCAGAAGCTGCTGGAGCCGCCATACATAGAGGCTATGGTGCTGGAGGTCCTGCCAGACAGCAGGGTGGTGGTCAAGAGCTCCACGGGCCCCAACCTGGTAGTTAACGTGAAGGCCGGCATCGACGTAAACAGGCTGCGCCCGGGAGCGTCGGTGGCGCTCAACAACAGGGGCTCGACCATCGTTGAGATACTCCCGTCGATCCACGACCCGCTCGTTGAGGCCATGGAGATCGAGGAGAGGCCCCCGATCTCCTTCAAGGACGTGGGGGGGCTTGAGAACCAGGTCAGGGAGATCTATGAGGTCGTCGGCCTGCCGCTGATAAAACCTGAGCTCTTCACGGAGCTCGGCGTCGAGCCTCCGAAGGGGGTACTGCTTTACGGCCCGCCGGGCACCGGCAAGACCCTCCTGGCCAGGGCCCTCGCCGGTGAGACCAAGGCTACCTTCATAAGGGTCGTCGCCAGCCAGTTCGTCAACAAGTTCATAGGGGAGGGGGCAAGGATAGTAAGGGAGGTCTTCAGGCTGGCGAGGGAGAAGAAGCCCTCGATAATATTCATCGACGAGCTGGATGCCATAGGCGCCAGGAGGGTTGACATAGGGACGAGCGGGGACAGGGAGATCCAGAGGACCATGCTTCAGCTCCTGGCCGAGCTGGACGGCTTTGACCCGCTCGAGGGGGTTAAGGTGATAGCCGCGACCAACAGGATCGACCTCCTGGACCCGGCCCTCCTGAGGCCCGGGAGGTTCGACAGGCTCATCGAGGTCCCCCTGCCTGACAAGGGGGGCAGGGTTGAGATACTGAGGATACACACGAGGAACATGAGGCTAAAGGACGTGGACCTCGAGGAGGTGGCCGCCATGACTGAGGGGTTCTCGGGGGCTGAGCTCAAGGCGGTAGTCACCGAGGCCGGGTTCTTCGCCATAAGGGACGGGATGAACTACGTCACCCAGGACCACTTCATAAAGGCCGTGGACAAGGTCAGGAACAGGCTCGAGAAGAGGAGGCAGCTCTTCGGCACCCACATATGAGTTTCTAGCCCTCGTCGAGCGCCTTCCCCACCAGCTCGGCGAGGGCCTGGGCCAGGGGGACGGGGACGGCCTCGCCGACCATGTTGTACTGGGACTCCTTGCCGCCAAGGAAGACGTGGTAGTCAGGGAACCCCATGAGCCTGGCCTGCTCCCTGACCGTGAGAAGCCTGTCCTCGAACGGGTGTATGAACCTCGACGACCCCATGACGGTCGGAGCTGGCCGATCCGGCGCGAGCCTTACGTAGTTCCTGAAGACCCTGGACCCTGCACCCTCGAACCTGACCAGGGACCTCCCCCACCCAAGCCTTGGAACCTTCCTTGCCAGCCTTCTCGAGAGGCTCGCGGGGGCGTCGTGGTTTGGCGGCCATGGGGCCCCAGGCTCGGGTAGCCCTTTCAGGGCCTCTATCACGGCCACGGGCCCCCTCTCAGGCGGCCTCAGCCGCAGGTTGGACACGAAGACCCTGACCCTCTCGCTCGCGACGCCATACCTCTCGGACCTCAACGTGTTAAAGTAGACCTCCATATAGCCCGCCTTGGCCAGCTCGGCCTCTATCACCTTCCTTATCGGCCCCTCAGCGACGCCGCTGACGTTCTCGATCAGGAAGTACCTGGGCCTGAGCTCTGAGATGAGCCTAATGGCGTGAAGGTATAGCTGGCCTATCGGGTCGGACAATATCCTGTCGACCGGGTTAGGCATCCTGCTCCTGTTGGTCGGCGTGAAGGGCTCGCAGGGAGGGCTGGCTATCACTACGTCGAAGTCGCCCCTGCCAAGCCCAGAGACCTCCCTTATGACGCGCTCGCTCACGTCCTTAATGTCGTCAGCTATGAGGTACGCGTGGGGGAAGTTGGCCTTGTAGGTCTTGGCGACGGGAGGGTCGTTCTCGACGGCCACGGAGACCCTAAACCCAGCGAGCTCAAACCCCCTCGAGAACCCTCCCGCACCTGAGAATAGGTCAGCGACCAAATAGCTTTGCCTCATCCTGGCTGATCTCCTCCTCAAGCCTCTTTATCCTGTTCTGGAGGGCCTTAACGTAGGCCTCGTTGTTGTCGGGTACGAGGAGGGACCCGCACTTCGGGCACGTGAACTCGTACTCGAAGGCGTAGTCGAACGTGTAGCGGGTCCTGTCCTTAGGGCAGACGTAGAACTGGTTCGAGGTCTCGTACTCGAGCCTGCTCTTCAGCTTCTCAAGCACGAGCTTCTTCCTCCTAAGCAGCGCGAGGTTCAGGTCCTTTGGGTCTAGGTACCAGTAGTACCTTGTCGCCCCGGTCTCGGGGTGCTTGCCCCTCCTGTAGCTGGCTATGTGAAGGTCGTAG
>CAYFFY010000062.1:0-5290 GCA_964342635.1 uncultured Desulfurococcales archaeon | reverse complement strand
ACTGAGGTCTGGGAGCTCCCCGGGGGGAGGTTCGACAGGGAGGCGAAGGTCATAGCCGTGCTGCCCGTTGGCTCAGTGGAGAGGCATGGTGACCACCTCCCCATAGGGACGGACGCCATAGAGGCCACGTGGGTTGCTGCCAGGGTCGCGGAGAAGCTGAAGGCGCACCTTTTCCCGCCGATATGGTATGGGGTGTCGCCGGGGCTCTCCAGGTTCCCGGGGACCATCAATGTGGACGCTGAGGCCTTCATATCCTACGTCCACAGCGTCCTTAAGGAGATAGCGAGGAACGGCTACAGGCTAATCATTGTAATCAACGGACATGGCGGGAACACCTCAGCCCTGAGGGTGGCAATGAAGAGGGCTGCATTTGAGGCAGGCGTGACCATAGCCTCCTTCGACTGGTGGAGGGACGCCGGGACCTCCGCCCTAAAGGAGCTATTCGCTTACCCAGGCCACGCGGGGGAGGACGAGACCAGCGCGATGCTTTACATCGACGGACAGCACGTCGACATGGATTACGCTGCTAAGTACGTGCCTGGCTGGCTGCCCAGATACGCTGTCGAGTCGCCTAAAGTGGAGGAGGTGTTGTACCCCGGTGCCGTGCTGGGGGACGCCGCAGGGGCCTCAGCTGAGAAGGGAGAACGCTGGCTACAGGCGGTGGTTGACGACATATTGTCCGCGGTCCAGGACCTTGCTGCCAGAATAGGCCTCACTCGCTAGCGTAGCGCCTCACCAGCGCGTACGAGGCCGCAATGGCGAGGAACGACCCGGCGAGGGTCGCCATAACAGAAACGCTGAACCCGGCGAGGGAGCTCGCCACCATCTCCCTGACGATCACTATCATGGCGACCTCGACTATCCCCCTAACCGGCACGCGACCCTCCTTCACGCTGACGACTATGGTCCTGAGCAGGTCTGCGGCCAGGAGCATGATTATCACGAGGTCGACCATGTTGAGGAGCGCCGTGTGAATCGCCTCGAAGCTCTGCCCCTTGACCGAGGAGACGAAGATCAGTATAGAGGCGTAAATGCCTGCGGCTATAATTATAATTATAACGAGTGCTATCAGCGACTCGACGGCAAGGAGGGCGGTGTTTATGTTCCTGCCCAGTCCGGAGCCCTCCGAGGCCATCGGATCACCGGTCATGGGTCCCTAATTATCTCCTGAACCTTCTTCCTTGCCTCATCAAGAGCCATCTGGTCACTTGGCTTCGTGGTGGCGGGGTCGAACGGGTACTGACTCATAAGCAGCTTGACGGCGCCGTCCTCCATCTCGACGAACAGCTGCGGAAGCCAGGCCATCCCGAGGTCGTCCTTGTCACCGTAGGAGATAGCGTAAACGTAGTCCTCAGTCTTGACCTCAAGCTCGACACCGAGCTCCTTCGCTATCGTCTGGGCCAGGTTGACCCAGTTCCTGTGAAGCGGGTGGAACTCCGCCGTGTCCAGGACTACCTTCTTAGGCCTCCCCAAGACGTTCACCAAGGCCTCGTGTTGGATAAGGGTATAAAAAGAAGTGTATACCTTATATGAGCTTTTTAACTTTTAACTAAGAGCTATAACAAGTAGGAAGGTGGGATTATGGCCTCGGCCAGGCTGAGCTCGGAGGACAAGATTAAGTACGCCATGACAATCCTTACGACAATAGTTAACGACGCTGGCGTGCCCAGGAACATAAGGAGGGCCGCGGCCATAGCGCTGACGTACCTTCGTGACACGCGCCTTTCCCCAGGCGTGAGGGCGGCCAACGCCATAGGCGCGCTTGACGAGGTCAGCCAGGACCCGAACATGCCGCTGCACGCGAGGACGAAGATATGGCAGGTCCTGACAACCCTTGAGACCATTAAGGACTAACAGCCCCTTCCTAAGGCCCTCCTCAGCTCCTGGGCCGCTGAGCTCGGGTCCAGGTACTCAGACCTGAGGCCCCCCTGGCCAGGGATTGAAAGGCTCACCTTGACTTGGCCGTCCTCCCATGTGACCGCTGGCACGAGCAGGGGCCCCCTTGGGGCATGGTATGATCTGAGCAGCTTCGCCGACACCCGCGATGTGTAGTACCTCACGAGAACCACCTCGGCGATCCCTGACGCGAGCACCGCCTCAGCCACGTAGCGGCTCACCTCAGGCCCTGCGGGGGTTACGTAGTCAAGGAGGGCCCAAGTCCCTGGCGTGGGGATTGGGGGCTCAACGGTCATATCAGCGAGAAGCTTGCCCTCCCCTAAGGGCTCTAGGTCGTCGCCCCTCCTCACGATCACGTTCAGGGGGGGCCGGAGGCCTGAGGGAAGCCCTTCCAGCGTGATCGCCCTCAGGCCCACTTCCCTGCGGAATGCGAGGATCATTGGCCAGTCCTCAGCAACGTAGACGCAGCCCGGGCGTCCCTCCCTTTTCACCAGGACGCCGAAGGGGCCCAGGAAGCCGACCTCGGCGTAGCCCGATCCGAGCAGCATCCTTCTCAGCTGGCCTGACACGGCGAGTCTGATGCGGGGGTAGAAGCGTTATATTATTGTAGCTTAGTTTAGCTCAGTTTCGAGGTTGCCCCTGCCTGATGGGAGCCACGTCCCGAGGGCGGGGCGGAGGTCCCCGGATTGCGGGAGGGCCGCCTTTGACTGGCCTGCTCTGCCCTGCACAGACAAGCAGTATTAAAAAGAGGCATTGTTTAGTTATTGAGAAGGAAATACGTAACACACATAAAACCCGGAATATTGTAATACCGGTTGGAAAGGGGTGTACAGGGCTGTGTCCCTTCCGGCTGAGGTGCCAGATAGGCCTGGCTCGGAGCTGACTATTCACAGGGTATATGCGAGGGCCAGGGACCTATTCTACGACCAACAGATTGTCTATCGCACGAAGAGGGGCGTCCTCAGGTACACGTACGCCGACTTCGCCGCCAGGGTCGAGAGGGCGGCTTCCGCCCTCTCATCAATTGGCGTCTCAGGCCTCGACAGGGTAGCCGTCATGGACTGGAACACGCACTGGCACCTCGAGCTCTACTACGCCGTGCCCATGATGGGGTCCGTGCTTCACCCCCTTAACGTGAGGCTATCCCCTCAGGAGCTCATTTATACAATGAACCAGGCCCAGGACAAGGTCCTCGTCACGAACTCTGACTTCCTGCCGCTGGCCGAGGCCATACTTCCAAAGGCGCCCTCGGTAAAGCAGGTGATCGTCGTCGACACCGACTCGGTCCCCCAGAAAGTCGGGGGCGTCCCAGCGGTACACTATGAGGACCTTCTCAAGGAGGGGGGTGGAAGGTTCGAGTGGCCCGCGATAAGCGAGAGGAGGCCGGCATTCATGTTCTACACTAGCGGCACCACGGGCCTCCCCAAGGGCGTCTATCACAGCCACAGGCAGGTAGTTCTGCACGCCTTCTCAGTCCTGGCCACGGTCTCCGGCTTCGGGGCCGGGCCGAAGGGCCTACAGATAACAAGCCGTGACGTCAGCATGATCGTAGTGCCGATGTACCACGTGTACGCCTGGGGCTTCCCCTTCTCATCCCTAATGGCGGGTCAGAAGACCGTGTTGCCGAACAGGTTCGAGGCCAGGGCGTACCTTGAGCTGATAAAGCAGGAGGGCGTCACCTACTTCGCAGGCGTGCCAACAATCCTCTACATGTTGCTGACAGACCCTGACATAGACAAGTACGACCTGAGGGGCGTCACGTTCATCAATGGAGGGGCCTCGATGCCAGAGGGCCTGGCGCTCATGGCCGAGAAGAGGGGAATCAGGGTTTACGTTGGCTATGGCCTGACGGAGACGGCCCCCGTATTAACGCTCGCAATACCACCGTCGAGGCTTCAGGACAAGCTAAGTGACCAGGAGATATTCAGGGTCAAGCTCAGGACCGGCTACCCAATACCGTTCGTCGACCTCATGGTGGTTGACGACAAAATGAACCCTGTCCCCAAGGACGGCAAGACCATCGGTGAGATCGTGGTGAGGGCCCCATGGGTCATGTACGAGTACTTCAATGACCCGGAGAAGACCCAGGCCGCGTGGAGGGGCGGCTGGTTCCACACTGGCGACCTCGCGGTGTGGTTCCCTGACGGAAGCGTGCTGATCATGGACAGGGAGAAGGACGTTATCAAGAGCGGTGGAGAGTGGATAAGCTCGCTGAGGCTCGAGGACGCGATAAGCCAGCACCCCGGCGTCCTGATGGTAGCCGTTATAGCAGCGAGGCATCCTAAGTGGGGCGAGAGGCCTATAGCCGTAGTTGTGCCGAGGCCCGGATGGCAGGGCAAGCTCACGACTGAGGAGATAAACAGGTTCCTTAACGAGAACTTCGTTAACAAGGGGGTTATACCGAGGTGGTGGCTGCCTGACAAGGTAGTCGAGGTACAGAACATACCGCTGACCAGCACAGGGAAGGCCGACAAGAAGGTGCTAAGGCAGCAGTTCTCGAGCGCCCTTGAGGCCTCAGGGCTCCAGTGATGGGTTAAGGCTGGGAGGCTTTCCCTCCTGGTTTCTTTATTAGGAGCCTTTGGGCTAAATATACTGGTGCACTCCTTGGCCGAGGAGGAGGCTGCGACCGAGGAGTGGTATAAGCTAAGCCTTGACCTTCACAGGTACTATGGGGGAAAGATAGAGGTCCTGCCAAAGGTGCCTGTTAGGAGGCTGAAGGACTTTGCCATATGGTACACGCCCGGCGTCGCCGAGCCCAGCAGGGCCATTCACCGTGACCCAGAGCTCTCCTTCGAGCTCACGAGCAGGTGGAACACCATAGCCGTTGTGAGCGACGGCACGAGGGTGCTTGGCCTCGGGAAGGTTGGCCCCGAGGCTGCCTACCCCGTGATGGAGGGGAAGTCGCTCCTCTTCAAGTACCTGGGGGGCGTTGACGCCGTCCCGCTCGTGCACAGGAATAGCAACCCAGACGACTTTGTAAGGCTGCTTCAGGCCGTGGAGCCCTCGTTTGGCGGGATAAACCTAGAGGACATAGAGAAGCCCAAGTGCTTCTACGTACTGGACGAGGCCAGGAGAAGGCTGAACATACCCGTGTGGCACGACGACCAGCAGGGGACCGCGACCGCGGTGCTTGCTGGCCTCATGAACGCGTCTAAGGTCGTAGGGAAGAGGCTCACCGACATGAGGATCGTGCTCTTTGGGGCAGGGGCAAGCAACGTGGCCTTCTACAGGCTCCTCAAGGCGCTGAACTTCAACCTACACAATGTGGTAGCCGTAACAACGAAGGGCGTCCTTCACCCTGAAATGAAGGACATAGACAAGCTTATGGTGACAGACCCTTACCAGTACCAGATAGCCGTAGAGACGAACGGCGGCGACCTGCCCCCCAACTCGC
>CAYFFY010000061.1:0-5378 GCA_964342635.1 uncultured Desulfurococcales archaeon | reverse complement strand
CGTTATAGACGTACACCATGTAGCCGCCAACGCTGTGCATGATCCCCTTTGGCTTGCCGGTCGTGCCGCTCGTGTACAGGATGAACATCACGTCGTCGGCCTTCCTCGGCACCGGCTTGACGTAAGTCCTCTCGGGGTACGAGGACAGCAGCTCGTGGTACCAGACGTCGCGGTCCTTGACGAAGTTTATCGGGTTGCCGAGCCTCTTGACCACTATTACCTTCTCGACCTTGGCGCCCTGCTTCTCTGCCAGGGCCACACCCTCGTCGGCGTTCTTCTTGAGCTCTATGACCTTGCCGGCCCTCCAGTATCCGTCGGCCGTGATCAGTATCCTAGACTTGGCGTCGACTATCCTGTCCGCAAGGGCTGTGGGGCTGAAGCCTGAGAAGACGACGCTGTGAATGCCGCCGACCCTGGTAACGGCAAGCATCGACATGGGCAGCTCCGGTATCATGGGCAGGTATATAGTTACGGTGTCCCCGGGCTTGACTCCAAGGTCCTGTAGCGCCCTGGCGAGCTTGTTAACCTCGCGGTACACGTCCCTGTAGCTTAGGACCCTTGTGACACCGTCCTCGCCCTCCCAGTAGTACGCGACCTTGTTGGCTACGTGGGTGCCCATCCAGCGGTCGAGGGCGTTCAGATTGATGTTGGTCTCACCGCCGACGAACCACCTGTAGAAGGGAGGGTTCGAGTCGTCAAGCACCTTGTCCCACGTCTTATACCACACGAGCTCCCTGGCTCTCTCGTCCCAGAACTTTATCGGGTCCTCTACGCTCTGCCTCCAGAAGTCGAGGTACTTGTTGTGGTAGGGGAAGTACTTCTCCTCGTAGGGAAGGGGCTCTATCCTCTGAGACTCCCCAGACAAAACCCACCACCTAACGCGCTGTTGTATTCCGGCCTGGGTCCAGTATTTAAAGGTTGCAAATTAGTGGGTCCTATAAGATATGGTCCCACCAATTTCCTAGTTAAGAAATATTAGAACATATAAAAGAAATTTGCAACTAATTATATTTAAGCAACATTAGTTCAGAGGCCGACCCTCTCATACAGATCTGCAAGGCATGAGACCTTGAAGATCGACTCGGCGACCCCGTGCGCGTAGGCCCGGAGGACCTCCCTTGGAGGCCTCATCTCGAGGACGTGGAGGAACACGTCCTCAACGTACTGCCTGAGGTCCGCGTTGGAGACGGCGGGGTAGTCAGAGCCAAAGAGAACCCTTCCCGCAGGGAAGTCCCTAAGCACGTATGTGACGAGGGGCGGTGGGAGGGCTGAGGTGTCAACGTAAACGTTAGGGTACGATCTAGCCAGGGCCAGCGTCTCCTCAAAGAAGACGCCTGGCGCTATCGCGCTGTAGCCACCCGCGTGGGCTATGATGACGGGGGTCTCCCTCGCCTCCCTAAGGTGGACCTCCAGCCTTGACGGGTCACCGTACTTGCAGAACTTCGGCAGTTCCCAGATGCCGGGGTCGCAGCCCCCGTGGACGACGACCGGGAGTCCCTTGCTCCTTGCCACCTCAAGCACGACGCCGACCTGGGGGGAGTCGAGGTGTTGGAGGAAGAGGGTGGATATGACCTTGAACCCCCTGAAACCCCTCCCCGCGGCCGCCTCGAGGACTGAGGCCAGCTCGTCGGGGGGGAGGGAGAGGTTGGCCGGGAAGACGGGGGCGAAGTTGCTCATGGCCGAGAGCTGCGGGTGCCTGGCAAACGTGCAGAAGTCCTCGGCAAGCCTGACGGCGTTGATGTAAAGGGCCTCCGGCTGAAGCTGCTCCATGAGCTCGGAGGCGTACCTCTCTATGAGCGGCCTGACGCGCTCGTGCTCCCTGACTACCTCGTCAAGCGTGACGTTCGACAGCACGTCCTTGAAGGGCGGTATGCCTATAATGACGGCGCCTCCTACGCCCGCCGTCACCAGGCCCTTGATGTAGTCGTTGACCTCCTTTGCGGACTTCAACAAGGGCATGTGGACGTGAGCGTCTATTACGCAGTCAACCGGCGCGTCGACCTTCAGGTTCGGCAGCCTCCTCAGCGCTACCGTTTGTCCCTACGCTCTCATTCTAACGCTTTTATATTCATACGTGGTCGGGCGTAGGGACTTGACCCTCAGCCGCCTGCCCCTACTGAGGACAGGCGGGTCATGGGGCCCCGTCGAGGGCAACGGCACGGCCCTCCCATCTACCGGTATGAGGCCCGCGGGGCTCGGAGCGTCGCTCCCATCGCCCCGCTGCCCGTTGTCTGGCCCTCCACATACACAGGTAGCCATAAACTAACGTTAAAGGTCTTTCGTTGTCATGAAGAAGGGTTCAGCCCTCGGCACGGCTTTTACGCGCTGTCCTGGACCTCCTGCAGGACCTCAGGCCAAGCCCTGAAATGAGCTCGTCGGCGCTCTCGTTGGGCAGTAGGTAGTACGTCCTGCAGGGCCCGCCAGGCGTCGCCCTGACTGCCTTCAACATGCCCTTCCTCACCAGCGACGCGAGGGCGGAAGCGACGGCGCCCTCAGAGGCCCCCATAGCCTTGGCCACCTCTTCCCTGACCCTCAGCCCCGAGGCCACGGCCCTCAGCACCTCGGCCTGGAGCCTGCCGACCCTCCTTGACCTGCCGTCGAGCGCCCTCGCCGCGTGTTGCACGTAGATCACGGCAGGGCCTGAGGCCGTGACGGTGCCGTCGGAGAAGCAGGTGACGTCGCCGAACCTCACCACGACCCCTATGCTCTGGCAGGGCACGACTCCAGACAACAAGCTTCCCAGGCCGGCGTTCCGCATTAGGTTAAATCCTTCAAGCGGCCCAAGCACGGGCGGGCCCGTAGCCCAGCCAGGACTAGGGCGCCGGCCTTCGGAGCCGGAGGTCCCGGGTTCAAGTCCCGGCGGGCCCGCACGGGAGTGCCGCCCCTCCAGGTTCCTTCTCTGACGGGCGAGCGCAGCACCGGCAGCGTATGATAGGCTCGGTTCTTAGCTTTCAAAGTCAATGACCTAGCCGAAAATCGCGGAGGCTAAGGGACCACCTTTAGCCAGGGGACCCTTTTGAAGTCCTCGTCGAATGTTATGATTGTGCTTATGCCATTTAGCTTGCAGGTTAACGCTATGATCGCGTCGCTCGGCAGGAGCCTCAGTTGGCTAGCCGTTTCGAGCACGTCTTGGTATCCTGCGCCCTCTGCCAAGACTTCCACCTCGAGGTCATTCAGCAGCTCCCTTATGCCGTTGACGACGAACTCAGGGTACCCCTTGCTTTCCACCGCTTTCCTCAGGCTATACGGTCCTCCCAGCTCTCCCGAGGCCTGGTAGTGCCTCCTCGCCGATACGTACAGCAGCTCGTTCACCACGGTTAGGCTCGTATAGAACCTGTCTTCTTCGTGCTCCTCCAGCAGCCTCCGGGCTTCATGGGTAAGGCCTGTCTCGAAGAGTATGTTATAGAATACATTGGTGTCTATGAAGGCCTTGCCCACTGCTCCTGGGCCTCCTCCTCGTACTCCTTGAGCTCCTCGGCGCTGGCCCTGCCGAGCAACCCAACGTACTTATCGAGCACCTCGCTCACCTTACGTTTGCGTATGAAGACGACCAGCTCCTCCCCCTCCCTCAGATCAACCGGCTCCAGCGGCTTCAGCACGCCGTTCTCGTACCTAACCCTTACGACCTTGGACAGCCCTCCGTCCCGCCCTAACGCTGTGCGCGTCAGGGCAAATTAGCATTAGCCCTTCTAGTCCAGGTTATGACGGCTTATCACGTTAGGTAGCTAGCTGTGGAGGTCGCTCTTGAAGGGCGTTTCGAATCTTGGTTTAGGCCATACACATTACACAGCGTACCTACGAATCGGGCCTTCGGAGCCGGAGGTCCCGGGTTCAAGTCCCGGCGGGCCCGCAGCATATCCTAGGTGGGCTCGGCCCAAGGGGCCTTGCATGGGGTTGTGAGGGCCAAAGCCGAGTACTTCAGGGAGGCGAGGAGGAGGCTTGTGGAGGCGGATAGGAGGGCTGGGGCCGGCGCTTAATAGTGGCGCCGGCGACCAGCTGGCGGGCTCCCGGTTGAGGCTCTGGTCCATAAGCCGTTTGTCCCTACGCCTTCACTCCAATCATCTTATTTTCAGTCATGGTCAGGCGCAGGGACTTGGCCCTAGCCCACAGGGACTTAGGTATCCCTGCGGGCTCATGGGGCCCCGTCGAGCCGAACGGCATGCGGCTCCCATCTACGGAGATTAGGCCTGCGGGGCTCGGAGCGTAGCTCCCATCGCCCCGCATAGCCCTAAGGAGGAGGTTCCACACCGCTATCACGTCCCTGTGCCAGCTCTCGCCCCCCTTAGTGCACCTCCCTATTCTGGAGCCGTCGTAATCTATCGGGGCGTTATGTATGGGGCACAGCCTGGAGGTGTTCTTTGGGTCTACGTAGACTACCGGCACCCCGTGCTCCCTGGCCTTCTCCTCTATTGCCCGCTGAACTCCCCTGAACGCCGTCTGGTATATCCTGTGCCTGAGCTGGGGGTCTCTGATGTGAGATATCATGCCCTCGGCGGGCCTCTTCCCGAGGCGCTCCATCACTATGGCGCAGCGTCTCTCGTATGCGGCCCTGACTATGATGTTTGCGACCTTCCACCTGATGTCATTCTTCCTCTTCCTCTCCTTCAGCTCCCTGAATGCCCTTCTGACAGGCCTGGAGCCGGGCCCATAGATTTTGTCGTACCTCTCCTGGATCCTCTTAATGCGGTAGTGGTAGCCCAGGGTGATTTCCTTGACGTTAGTTTCGAACAGGTAGGCGACCCCGTCGATCAGCGCCGTCACGTTGTCCTCGTTCACGTCCACCGACACGTGGCCCCTAGGGACGTACTCATTAACTTCCCTCTTGAACATGAAGTAGAATATGAGGCGCCTCCCCCTCCTGTCGAGCTTGACCTTGGCCTCCGAGGCCAGTTTCCAGCCCCTGTTCACGTACCTCCAGTACTGCTTGGTCGGCTCGAGGCTCACGGCGACCCAGCCCCTGTGCGTCGAGACCTTGACTGAGGTGAGCCCTGCGGGCCTCCACAGGTGGTCGTCTAGCCATATGCTGACGCTCCTGACCTCGGGGTGCTCCCTCTCCGTCAGCCCCTTTTTCTTAAGCCTGAGGAAGGACTTGGCCCTCGCAGCGGCGTCCTGGCACGCCGTGTAGGCGTAGTGCGAAGGTAAACGCGGGTAGAGTGACCTGAGCTCGCGGTACTTCAACGCCTTCAGCCTGGCGAAGCCCTTTATGCTGCCCCTGGCGGCGTACATCGCGAGCTGCTCGACCATGTTCCTGTACATGCCCTCGAGCTCGACGAAAATCCTAAACGTCTTCCTCGGCAGCCTGGCGCTCCTAACTACGACGGTTCTCGTCACGACTGTCCCTGGCACTTCCTGTACGCCTCTATGAGCCTCCTTATCAC
>CAYFFY010000060.1:0-5455 GCA_964342635.1 uncultured Desulfurococcales archaeon | reverse complement strand
CCCACTCCCTGGCCGCCTGTTGCAGGGCCTGCCACGGGTTGGTGATCTGCCCCGTTAGGTACGAGAACACCGCCTGGTTGAAGTATGGTATAAGGGCCGTGTAGGTCTCGGGCACGGTCGGAGGGGTCGCGTAGGAGTTCTGGCCAGCGACCAGGATGGCCTTCATCCACTCCCTCTCGTATGCGGGCAACGAGAGGTTGGACATTATCTCAGCTAGGGCCTGCTTCGATACCGGGATGGAGCCCTGCTCGTAGAAGGCCTGCCTCTGGAACCCCGAGGACACGACAAAGGCTATGAACTCCATGGCTAACTGTTTGTGGTCTGAGAACTTGCTGACGGCCAGGAACGTGGAGCCTGGCTCGCCGTAGCCCCCTGGCAGGGGGGCCAGGAGAAGCTGGGAGCTGACGTTAGCTGGGAGCGCAGCAACGTCGTTAGCCCACGCCACAGCTCCCGCGACGCGCCCCTGGGTCAGGAGGGCGCCAGTCATTGCGTAGTCAACTACGACTTGGCTGGGGCTCGGCTCGTACTTCACCAGCTGGTCCAGCACCTCAAGCGCCTGAAGGCCTGCGGTGGTATTGAAGGCAGGGGGCGGGAAGGGATGGCCCCACCAGCTGGGCACGCACCCGTAGAACATGGTCCCATAGCCCTGTATTCCGGTTGCCGTGTTACAGCTGATGGTCGAGTTGCCGTGCCAGTACAACCAGAATATCGCAGGGAAGGTGTCTATGAGGCCGTGGGACGGGTTATCGTCAACTATGAACCCGTACCTCGTCAGGTTATGGGCCACGAAGAACCTGGAGGCCGCCACTACCTCGTCCCAGCCGGTCCAGTTCCACGGGTTGAGCGGGTAGCCGGTCTGGGCCTGGAACTCGGCCTGAATGGCGGGGCTGTTGAAGAGCGTCGCGTTATACGCGAGTAGCTCGACCCACGTCTGGATCGCGACCCCCATTATGAGAGGGGTGCCGTTGACGTACTCGACGCCTCCAAAGTCCTCCTGGCCCCCCAGCAGGTCGCTTACGTTGATGTAGCTTGAGTTTATGGGGGCCACGTATGGGAAGAAGAGCTGTGATGAAGTGGGCGTGAAGGTTATAACGTCATATGAGCTGCCCCCGGCCCTTAGCACCGTAAGCTCGTTGTCAACGTAGTCGCTCCAGGGGAACGTGATCACGTTCACTGTGACGCCCGGGTGAAGCTGCTCGAACTCCTGGGCCGCCAGCTCTAGGACCTGGTTTATCCCGTTATAGGTCACCACGTTGAGCGTGGCTGGGGGCGTTGAAGTAGGGACGGAGGTCGAGGTAGTTAGGGCAGGGGCGCTGGTCGTTGTCGTAGTTGGGGGAACGCCACTCGTCGAGGTGGGGCTGGTCGTCGTCCTGGTTGGCCTCGCGTACCGATAGGCTACTACGCCAGCCAAGGCGACTACTACGACGACCACTACTATCAGCGCTACAATGGCCTTGCCTATGGACCTGTCCATGTGGTCCACCTACAAAGGGAGCTAGGGGCGGGGAAAAGCCGGTTATTGAACGTTCACCTGAGTCCGGCTGCGTTCTAGATCATGGTTACTGAGATAGCAGCGCGGCCCCGGCCGCGGTAATCCCCAACAGCAGTACCTCGCCTCGTTTTATCGTGACGCCCCATGCTTGACAGACAAAGGCCCCTCAGCCGTGCTGGGCCGTAATTTCAAAGTGCATCCTATAAATGAGACCCCCATTAGGAAGACAAAGGAATATTAGGCCCTACTGTAATTAGACTTCGGTAGGTAAATTTTGAGATCAATTAGCGAAAAGCTCATAATCGTCGTTGGAGTAGTCGCCCTCGTCGTGATAATCGTCTTGATCGTTGTACTTCCCAGCATCCCGTCGTCGTCCAAGTCCACCATGCCCTCAGCCTCCTCCCTGAGCTCCGCAGCCTCGCAGGCCCTTGGCGGAAGCTGGATCGTGAACACGAGCATGTCTGCAGTAGGAGAGGTCAATGTCGCGAACTCGTCCATTAGCGTAACTTATATGAATGGGACCAAGAAGGTAACCCCTCTATCGGGCCCGGCCCAGATACCGTTCGGTTCTACAACGCTGAACCTTGGCTACCCGGTCACGGCATATTTCTTCTATTTGATGAGCCCTGTGAACCAGTCCATCGTCGCGATAGTCGTGTATAAGTACTCCAACTCTACGATCCCCTCCGAGACCATCAACTACATCCATGGCCAAACAGGGGTGGCTCCTTCTACCAGCTCAGGCCTCAGCTACTTCGTAAATGAGACCTACGGCTACACGATACTGGTCGGCTCAGATAATAACTTCCTGGTCGTGATATTAGGTAACTACACGGCCCCCTCGTCGGCATACGCAGCCCTAGCGAGTCGCGCGGTGTCCCTCGTGGGGGGCCCGTGAGCGAAAAACGTTAAGGAGTGCAACGACGTCTAGTGCGTCGCTCCAGTTTAGCTGGGTGAGGCCCCGGCGTCCTACCTCTTTGACATGAGCGAGGCAGAGAACCCCAGGGCCCACAGGAGGTTTGGATACACGATCATCCTCTCCATTCCGCCCTTGCCAAGGCCGGCGTAGACGCCAGCTATGAAGAGAAAGAGAGCGACTAGGCCCATCGTGCCGAGCACGGCCCAGGCCGGGGACGAGCCCCTCCTGTAGATGGTAGCCGGGTATGATGCCAGGGAGGCGAAGAGGAACACTATCAACGAGAACGCGGTGTGAAGGTGATAGGGCGAGGTCTCCGGGAAGACCCCAACCCCTGCGGCGCCTATGCCCGAGAGGACGACGAATATGGATAGAAGCCTCGACCTCTTGTCGTCTGACCACAGAAGGAGGCCCCCGGCTATTAGCAGGAGGCCCATAACTATTATCGATGAGTTGAACACAAGCGCGTGAGGCGTGGACGGGGCGAGCTGGTAGTTGCCCAGGTCGCTGACGTAGTTCTGTGAGACGCTGTAACCCTTGTATATAGCCTCGGCGACTATCATGAGTATCGTAAACTGGGCCGCCCCGACAAAGACGAGGGTGCCGGCAAGCCTGTACCTTTCCAAGCCTGCCCCCACATAGGTGGGGTAAGGGGGATTTTTGTCGCCGGCCATTAAGACGTCAGTGCGACGGGCTCTAGCCTCCTTTTAACCCCCTGGGTAGAGCTTCATGTCATCCTCGTACGATATGGTGCAGATGAATTCGGCCTCCTCGTTAAAGGGGTTCTCTATAGAGTGGGGCTCCCAGGGTCGGGTGAAGAAGTACTCGCCGGGCCCTACGACCCTCTCTTCGTTGCCTACCCTGACCTTCAGCCTACCTCTAACCATAACCACCGCCTCGGCATACTTGTGCCTGTGCAGCGGCATCCTGCCCCCAGGCCTTACCGTGAACCTCCTGACGGCGAACCTCTCCGAGCCGTGATCCCTCGTCACCAGCCACTGCACGGAGAAGCCCACGGTCCCTGGCAGGAGGGCCGAGACGTCCTGGGCTGGTACGTCGCTTATCCTCCCGAACAAGCCCGCCGACCGGGTTTGATCACTACATGGAGGTTTTATCCCTTAGCCGTGAACGAGGCCCTTGCCTGCACTGACGTGCCGTCCTGCAAAGCTTAAAGCCAGGTCAACTGACGTCACTCAGGGTCCGCCGTGAAGTACTCAACGTACGTGATGGTGATAGCGCTGGCCTTTGACTTGCTGGCAGACGCTGTACTTCTCATAGTGGCCCTCGCCCTCAGGGCGCCAAAGCTAGTGTATGACGCGTATGCCCTGACGGGGCTCACCGTCTTCATACTAATAGGAATGGGGGCGTCACTCGGGCTCACGGTCGGGGGCTACAGGGACTCCATGCTCGGCGTGAGCCTCGTTTTCAACCTGGCCATAGGGGCCTACCTGGTCTACTCAGGCCTTCGCCTAGGCCTCGACCTTTGGACCGAGGCCGTCGGGCTGCTTATGGTGGTCATAAACCTCGCCCTCACAGCCATAGCGTACGCCAACATGGACAGCGGCCACAGCGTGCCGCTGCCCATCCTAGGCGTCTAGGCCCTGCACAGGACTGCGTTAAATTCCTGAGCATGATGAGCCTGAGGGCAGGGTGGTCGCTTGAGGCCGACAGTTACGTCGGTGGGCAGCTACAACTTTGACGTCTACCTTGTCGTTGACAGGCTCCCGTCCCCTGGCGAGACAGTGAGGGCAGGGGGCTTCTACACAGGCCACGGCGGCAAGGGGTCGAACCAGGCCGTCTCGGCCGCCCGCCTGGGCGCCAGGGCCAGGCTGATAGCTGCCGTCGGGAACGACCCTGAGGGCTCGGGGGCCCTCGGGTTCCTCCTCTCAGAGGGGGTTGAGGTAAGCGGGGTCACGGTCAAGGCCTCTAGGACCGGCAGGGCCTACGTAATAATCGCTGGCGACCAGAACATGATCGTCGTTGACCCAGGCGCCAACGCTGAGCTGACGGAGGACGACGTAGTCAGGTCGCTGCCCCGCGACGGCGTCCTGCTCGCCTCCCTCGAGGTCCCGACGGAGGCGGTGAGGGCTGCCCTCGGCAGCTTTGGCGGCCTCAGGATCCTCAACCCGGCGCCCGCCTCCCGTGATGCCCTCGACCTCGTTCGCCTCGCTGACGTTGTCACGCCCAACGAGGTCGAGGCCCTGCAGCTGACAGGAGCCGGGAGCGTCGCGGAGGCTGCCTCCAGGCTGCTTGAACTGGCGCCAGCCGTCGTGATAACCCTTGGGAAGAGGGGCGCTGTAATCGCCCAGAGGGGCTCGGGGAGGCTGGTCGAGGTGCCGGCCCCCATGGTCAGGGAGGTCGACGTAACGGGCGCTGGCGACGCCTTCAACGCAGCGCTGGCCTACGCGATGGGTTGCGGGAGCGACACTGTAAATTCGGTAAGCTTCGCCGTCCGGGCGGCCTCTCTTAAGGTTACCAGGAGAGGCGCCCTAGGCCTCAGGGCAGACGAGCTGAGGGCGGCAGGGGTCGAGCCGCCGTGCTGAGCGGTCCTTCCACCCACGAAGCCTGCGATCCAGGGCTCGAGGCCTCTGACCTCCCTCATGTAGAGCGCTGACAGGGGGTACGTGAGCTCAACCTCGGCGGACGTGACGCTCTTGACGACCCTGAACCTCAGCGCGTCCCTCAACCTGACGACCTCTATAAGGGAGTGGGCAGAGTGAAGGCCGAAGACGCTGCCCTCCCTGAGCCTGTCCATGGCCGAGAATATGAAGGTCCTCCCCTCCCTCCTCCTTATTGCGCCCACCGTCGCGGCGTAGAGCCTCCTGAACCCGTAGGGGTCTATCACGACGAGGTCCCCGTCGCCCATGGCCTCAACGGAGGGAGGTACATCCTCGGGCTTGAAGGCCCTTCTGACAAGGACGGTACCCCTGACCCCCGCGACCCTCTGGTAGGCCCTGACCAGCCAGGGGTCCAGGCCCCCCCTTTCCGCCACGACCAGGACCTTCACGACGGGGTAGGAGAGGGCTATCGTCCTTGAGTACAGCTCC
>CAYFFY010000059.1:0-5495 GCA_964342635.1 uncultured Desulfurococcales archaeon | reverse complement strand
CCTCAAGACCTATCCCCTGTCTGTGGGGTTCCCTGAGGCCTGGGCTTTTAAACGCATAGGCGTCGCTGAGGCTATCTGCTGCTGGCCAGGGGCGGGTTAAGATATTACCCTGTGCCCCTGTACGTCTCGCGGTGAGCGGCTTGAACCCCCGATACGTAGAGGGGGTAGCGTTGATGTTAATTGGCCTGCTCGCCCTCTGCCTTTACCTCGGCCTTGCGCTTGGGACTCTCACCCCCTACGAGCCCCTGGGCTACTCGATACTTCCGGAGAACCCGACCTACGTCGCCCTCATGTATAACGTCACCGCCAGGTCCGCTCAGTCTAACGAGACTGCCTGGGCTCTGCTGCTGGTTAGGTTCAACGAGACACGGTCCACCGTCTCAAAGGGCGTCATGTACTACCTGACCTACGTCACGAGGGCCGGCGGGAGCCCGAACCTCTCGGAACTTCTCACAGGCCTCTCCTACGGCCCGGCCCAGGTGCCAGAGGGGGGCCAGCCCTACGTCGCCTATGAGGGGGAGCTCAGCGAGCTGCCCCACGCGACCATATTCGCTTCCGGCTCCCCGTACCCAGTTGCCGTCCTCAGGCATAACTTCACAACCACGACCGGCCTCATAGCCAGGGAAGTCGTCTACTACTCCCTCTCGACGGGCTTTCTAATAAGGGGGGACGTCAGCTACCTCTTCCTCAACGGCACGCCCCTCCTCACCATGACCTACAGGCTCTACAACGTGACCCTTCTCCAGGGGAGGTCAGGCGTTCTCATGACTGTGAGGGCCCCTCTGCTCTACCTCTCACTGGGCGTGCTGGCCTCTGTTGCCGCGGCCGGCCTAACGGCAGGCCTGTACAGGCTGCTCAGCGGCGCTGCGTGAGGCTCGACAGGGCTGACGAGGCGATCGTCGCCAGCTCCGAGACTTCCTGGTCGGTGAGGGGCCTGAGGGGCGGCCTCACGTACCTCCTCACAGGGGTGCCGAGGCCCTCCATGAGACCCTTTACTAGCGACGGCGTCTCGGCCCCAGGGGCCCTGTACCAGTAGACCCTGCTCAGCTCGAGGAGGGCCCTGTGGCGGCCAAGTGCCTCCCCGTGGTCCCCAGAGTCCCAGGCCCTGTAGAGCGAGACGTGCAGCTCCGGCGCGGCGTTGGCCAGGGCCCCCACGACCCCGTCGCCCCCGGCCTCAAGGGTCGGCAGGAACATGTAGTCAAGGCCCGTCAGGACGGAGAAGTCCCTCCTGGCGGCCTTGACCTCCCTGATGAGCTCAACCAGGTACGAGAAGTCGGCGTAGGTCACCTTAGCGGCGGAGACGTTGCTGTACTCCTGCGCCAGCCTCACGATGAGGCCCACCTGGGGGAGGACTCCTGTGTTCACGGGGTTAACGTAGATCACGACCGGGGCGTCGACGGCCCTCGCGACCTCGGAGACGTGGCGGTAGATGATCTCGTCCCCTCCCCTGTAGAAGAACGGCGGGAGGACCACAACCCCGTCAGCCCCGAGGTCGACGAACCTTCTGGCCATCTTCACTGATTCCTCGGTCCTGTTCGAGCTGACCCCGGGCAGGACCATAACGTCAGCGGGCGCCGCTGTCACCGCGGCCTTGACCAGCCTCTCGGCCTCCTCCTGCGTGAGGTGGACGAACTCCCCCGTCGTCGAGTTGGGGAAGAGCCCTGAGGCCCCCGCCTCGGAGAGCCTCCTGCAGAGCCACTGGAAGGAGTCCATGTCGAGGGATCCGTCCTGCCTCATGGGGGTGACCAGGGGGACCACGACGCCCTCCACTGCCCTGGGCAAGCTCCACCGCGCCCCTCGTAGGCAGCGCGGTATTTAATTCAAGGCCTCGGGAACCGTCCTAAGGAAAGCTGGGCTTGAACGCCAACGACGACAGGGCCAGACGAGCTGGCGTCAGGAGGCTCTCGCTGTACAACCTGGTCAACGGGATGGTGAGCAGCTCGTACTCCCCCTACATCTCCTTCATAGGGGCCAGCCTGGGGCTCCCTGGGTACATGCTGGGCCTCGTGTCGACCGCCGGGACCTTCTTCACCAACGTGTCCCAGTACCTGAGCTCGCTGACCAGGATGACCGCGAGGCAGCTGGTCATGGCTGGGAACGCCGTGAAGGCGGTCTCCCTCGCGCTCATGATGTTGCTCATGGGTTCCCACGCGGCCTACACCGCTTTGGTGGCCGCGGTCATGGTTGGGACCGGCGTCAGCGGGATGGGCACGTCGCTGCTGAGCGAGTACTACAGCAGGGGCAGCAGGAGCGCTGTGCTGTCGAGGATAGCGTTCTACGGCTCCCTGGGCTCCCTGCCCGTGATCGTCGCTGGGGGCCTCTACATGGCCACGAACATACAGCTGGCCAGGTACGTCTTCCTCGCCTCTGCCGTCGCCACCATGGCCATGTCGTTTATAGTTACCGGGCTCCCCTACGAGGAGGACTCGAGGCCGGGTAGGCACAGGTTTGAGACAGTCGGCCTCGAGAGGTTCCTCGCGTTCAACTTCGTCTACATGCTGGCCTGGTCCTTCGCGTGGCCCCTCTTCCCCCTCGCCCAGGTGTACGTGTACAGGATGACGACGCTCCAGGTAGCGATAATAAACGTGATCGCGGCGTCTTCAACCGTCGTCGTGCAGAGGGTCATAGGAGGCTTCATAGCTAAAAGGCTGAAGCTGTCCATGTTCATCGGGAGGCTCACGAACACCTTCTTCGCGCTGGCCTACGCCCTATCCCCTAACGTCTACGGCATATACGCGTCCCAGCTCCTGGCGGGCCTCTCGAACTCGATCAACAACGTGGCGTACTTCTCGTACCTCGTCGACAGGGCGGCTGACAAGAGGGCAGCCATAGGGGCCTACAGCATCGTAATGGGCGTCGGGGCCCTGATCGGGGGCGAGCTGGGCGGCATAACCTATGACATGCTTCAGCCGAGGTACGGCTTTGACGTGCTCAGGTCCATGTTCCTCTACGTGGCGATAGCGAGGGCGGTCGCGGCCTCGCTCTTCCTAGCCCTCTAGCCGGTCGCGGCCCTGGCAGCCCTAAGCGACTCAATCAGCGCCTCCCTGTCCCCAGGGGACGAGATCACCACGCCGTCGACGACGCCTGAGAGCGACCTAATGGCCTCGATGAGCTCTTGACCCCTGACCCTCTCGTCCTGCGGGACCCCCACGAGCGCGCGGGCGTTCCTGTGGGTCTCCACGACAAGGTAGACATATGTCCTCCCGCCCGACCTTCTCACCTCCCTGGCAACATCTGACAGCAACGGCGACCTCCAGGGCCTCGTGACGAGGTAGAAGTCGGCCCCCGCTGCAACCCTCCTCATTACGTCCTCCCGTGGCCTGGCGAGGCTTAGGAGCAGCCCAAGCCTCATGTTGAGGCCGCCTGACCTGACAAGCGCCATGACCTTCTCGGGTTCCTTCATGCAGGGGTCCCCCATGGTCGGCGTGTCGCCCCTGAGCAGGAGCAGCCTCCGGACCCCAGCGAGCTCAAGGGCCTTGGCAAGGTTGACGGCGCCGAGCTCGCTCACGTCAAGCAGCCTAATGTGGGCTATCACGTCTGGAGGCGGGGCGAGGAGGGATCTGAGCATGGCGGAGAGGACGGCAGACGAGGGGGCAGGCCTACCCATTGGTGCGTCAGGCACGTCGATTGCGTCGGCAGCCGATGCTATGGCCTTCGAGACCGCAAGCAGCCTCTCGAGGGTCCTCTGCGGGGGGAGCTCAGCTATTAGCTCCAAGATATACCCAGCCCTATCCCGAGACTCGCTGCTGCTGCGGCAAATTTATCTTAGGCCCTCAGCAGCGAGCCTAGGGCAAACCCTATCAGCGCCACCGCGTACCCGGCGAGCTCCACCTCCTTCGCCCTCAGGGCCACCTCCCTGCTGGGCGACCTCAGGGCCGCCGCGCTCGCTGCAAGGAAGGCCACGTCCGCCGCGGCGACGGGGACAGAGTAGGCCAGCGGGCTGACAAATCCGAGGAGGGGCGGGAGCGGGCTGAGCGAGACCGCTGCCGCGAAGAACCCCGTAGACACGGCGGCCGCCGCCCTCCTGCCCAACGTCACGGCAAGCGTCCTCACCCCGTGGGCCATGTCGCCCTCCACGTCAGCGACGCCCTTCATGACCTCCCTGCCCATCATGGCCAGGAATATCATGGCGGCCTCCAGCCACACAACGGCGCCTAGGCCGTCAACCATGACAGCCCCGTAGAGGATGGGCGACACGCCGGTGAAGGCCACCATCGCGTTGCCGGGCAGGCCGTACCTCTTCCCCTTCAGGTCATAGGTCACGGCCACCACGTATGAGAGGGCCGCGACCAGAGCCTCCGGGGCCCCCTGAAGGGCCGAAAGCGCGAGCCCGATGACGGAGAGCGCCGCGAACGCAAGCCATGCCTCCCTCAGGCCCACCTCCCCCGAGGGCAGGGGCCTTGCGGGCTCGTTCACCCTGTCTATCTCGAGGTCGGCTATGTCGTTAAGGACCATGGCCGAGGCCGAGAGGGCGAAGCCGACGATGAAACCCACTATGGCCTCTCTCAGAGGGGGGAGCCTGCCACCGCCGCCGACCATCGCGCCTACTATAACGATCAGCCCCATGAGGGCGTCGTTCTCGGGCCTGAGGAGCCTGACGAAGGCGGCGGCCCTTGGCATGGCTCCCAGCGTCGATGGGATATTCGGATTTTAAGCTATGCTGCAGGAGACGCAGGTGGGAGCGCGCTTGCCGGGGCTTGAGAGCTCGTTCGGTGAGGCCTCAGCCAGGCTCAGGTACCCCAACGCGAAGATACTGTCATCGCTCATAGACGCGCTGAGCGGCCTCCTCGAGGAGGCCTCCTTCACGATAACCAAGGACGGGGTTAGGGCCGCCGGGATGGACCCCGCCAAGGTCGCATACATAGAGGTCCTCGTCCCCTACGCCAACTTCATGGAGTACGACGTAAAGGAGGAGGGGCTGACTGTAGGCGCTAACCTGTCGTCGCTTACGCGTGCGCTCTCAGGCGCGAAGAAGAACGACTTGGTCACGTTCCTCGTGAACGAGTCGAACCTCCTGATAAAGCTCGAGGGGACGACCCCGAGGACGTACCTCTTGCCGAACCTGCAGGTGTCGTCCGAGGCCCCCGAGATCAGGCTTGAGCACACGGCGCACGTGAAGGTCATCTCTGACGCCTTCAGGAGGGCCCTGAGCGACGCCGGGGAGTTCGGCGACCTGGTTCAGCTTGAGGCCACCGAGGACATGTTCGCCGTCAGGGCTGCCGTTGAGAGGAGGGTCGAGGCCAAGTTCCTCTCGGGCAGCGCCAGCCTCGTCCTGCTGGAGGTGAAGGAGAGGGCCGTGGCCAACTACGACTTCAGTTACCTGGACAGGGTCCTGTCCCTGGCCAAGGTCGCCGACAGCGTTGACGTGCAGTTCAAGACCGACAGCCCGCTCGAGCTCAGGTTTGAGTCCCCCAGCGGCCTCCAGGTCAGGTATGTGCTCGCCCCCTCGGCGGGCGGGGCCCCCGCGGCCGAGAGGGGGGCCGCTGAAAGGGAGG
>CAYFFY010000058.1:0-5584 GCA_964342635.1 uncultured Desulfurococcales archaeon | reverse complement strand
CCTCCTCGAGCTCATCGACGCGCTCAAGGTGAGGTTCAGGGACAGGGTGGACCCGGCAATAGCCTCCGAGGCGCTGGGGATGGACCCGGAAGCGGCCGTTGAGGTGCTCACCGGCATACTCGCGGGCTGGCTCGTCGAGGCTGCCGAGGGGTTCAAGTTGTTGGGGCTGAGGCCGAGGTTCAGGATGCCGGAGGACTAGGCCTTGGCGTCGACGACCTCGGCCCTCCTCGAGGACAGGCTTGCGAGACCGGCCCTCGCCGCCAGCTCTGAGAGCTTTATCGACAGCCTTGGGTCCACGACGCCCTTCTCGACCGACCACCTGACGTAGTCGCTGACGCCCTCGAGTAGGACCTCGGCTACTACCTTGGAGATCTCAGTGGCCTCCTCTGGCGAGGCGAGCTCTATGGCCCTGGCCATGACCCTGTCGGACGGGTGCGTTGACCCCCTGAGGTACTTGCTGACGGCCGCAGGCGTGACGCCAAGCTCGTCAGCCAGCCTCCTGACCCCTCTAGAGGAAACCAGGAGCTCCACTATCCTCTTCCTTGCCTCCTTGCTGAGCAGGTGGACGTAGATGGACACCTGGTGCACCTGGACGTTTAGACGCCTAGGACGTTAATTAGGGGTCTGAACAGGGTAGGTGGGCTGACGCCCTATAAGCTCACAGCCTGGGGACGGGGGGCCTCCCGCTTGGCCTCCTCGAGGAGCCACCCCTCAGCTCCACGTCGATCCTGGCGTCCATCATGGAGCTCTTGGCCTTCAGCTCCTGTATCGAGGACTCTACAAGCTCCTGCAGGCCCTTGGGGACACCGACCTTCTCCAGGGCCTCCTTGCCCGATGAGCTGACGGTGAGCTTCTTGTACCTGGGCTCAGACTCGAGGAGGCCGACATACAGGAGGGCCACGACGTCGCTCTTAAGGGCGGGGCTGTAGGGGTCCTGGCCGACCTTGAAGAACTGGTACCCCATGTCGAAGCCCTTGGCCTGAACCTCGCTCACGGCCATGTGCAGGGTCCTCTCATGAAGCGGGCCGAGCCTGCTCACGAGGTACACTAGGCCCATGAGCCTCGGGTTCTGCATCACCTTCTCCTTCGTTACCACCTGGACTGACGATATCTTCAGCTCCTTCTGCGACCCGGCCTTCTCGTCTACCTGCGCCTCCCTAAGTCGAGTCTGCTTCCTGCCGCCCAAGGCCCTTCACCTCAGCTCTAAAACCTCTCCCTACACGCGGTTGTACCGGGGGTTTAAATTTGAGGGAGTACGTCGCGGCGGTCGTCGTGGCCCTTCTCCTGATCGCCTCAACCGCCCCGCTTACGTCAGCCCAGGTCTTTGGGTGGTCCAGGACTACATGGGTGCTGATACCGGCAGTCTATGGGGACCAGGGCGTCGTCGTCAACGTCAGCGTGACCCTCGCCTACCCCGGGAGCGGGCAGGTCACGGTGACCGACAACAGCGGCTCGGTGGGATCATCTACGCTCTACAGCATGGAGATGGCGTTCATGGTTGCAATGCTCTACGCCGGCTTAAACTGGGGGAACTATGAGCTCAGCGTCCACATAAACGCCTCGGGCAATATAGAGGGCCCCTCTGGCAGCTTCGCCGTGATGCTGGCCACCTTCGCCCTGGCCACGGGGCTTAACGCCTCAGCCCTACACATGTACGCCGTGACCGGGGCCGTCAGCCCCTCGGGCCTCTCGGGCCCCATTGGGGGCCTCCAGTACAAGTGCGAGGCCGCCAGCTCAGGGCGGCTCGGCATAGTCTTCCCCGTCGGCAACGAAATGACCGCCAACGAGAGCTGCAACTCGACTGACAAGGTCCCCGTGGCCGGGCTCTTCCAGGCCCTCCATGACGTCTTCGGCTCATACGGCTTCTCCTCGAACGTCACGGTCTCGGCCCCTCCCATGTTCGACCAGGTCATGATGAACGTGGCCTCGTACTTCGTTAACCGAACGGACGAGATCCTAAGCTCAATCACGGGCGAGATCTCCGCCCTGCCCTGGGCGTCCCTCGGCCCAGGCGTTGAGGGGTCCGTGACGCCGACGCTGGAGGAGATGATAAACGGGAGCGAGACGGACCTGGGGCTCGCCTCCCAGTATATGAAGCGTCTGCCCTACGCGGCGGCCAGCCTGGCCTTCACAGCCTACGTCGACGCCCTTGCCGCCAACTACACCGTGTGGGCCCTTGGGGTAGCCGCGAGGGGCGGTAACCCCGCGTCACTGATCGACGGGCAGGCCACGTCCGTCTACTCGAGCGCCGAGTCCATGATTTCGTCGGCCCAGGCGTACGCGAACAGGTCCTACGCCCTGACGTTCTCCGAGCTCATGGCGACGGCGTTCGCCAGGCTGGCCGACGCCCTGTACTACTCGAGCTACGCCCAGGGGGTCGCCGGCGGGTCGAACCTCTCGGCCGTCTACGTGCCGGCCTTCTACCTGGCCATGGCTAAGGCAAGGCTCTTGAGCGCTGTGGGGTGGCTCATGGAGGCCAACGCGTCTATAAACGAGGGCCCGAACGTCACCGCCCAGCTGCTGGCCTCCACGGCCACAGCGCTTGGGCAGTTCACTGACGTCGGCGTTAAGTACGCCGACTCGCTCATACAGTACTACGTCCAGCAGCTCATAGCTGAGGGGGACCAGGCCGACGCCCAGGTCCTCCAGTCCATGGAGAGCGACCTGAACTTCCTCGTGTCCGAGGCCGACGGCCTCCTCTCCCAGGGCTACTACCTGGCCGCCATAGGCGTTTACGAGGACGCGCTGACCAACGCGCTTAACGTGATATTTGTTGAGACCAGGAGCTTCTCGTCCCCCGCAGTCACCTCGTCGTACGCCCAGGAGCTTCAGACAGAGTACACGACGCTGGCCCTTGACCTGGCCAAGAGGGGCCTCATCAGCTCCTTAGACTCGGCATACATGGGCTACGCCTCCGCCCTTATGCCAAAGGACCCGCAGGACGCCATAAACATCATGGAGGCGGCAGTGATAGACGAGCTGGCCTGGTACCTCGGGAGCCTCAGCTACGGCCAGACGCAGCCGCAGATCGTCCAGCAGCTCGCCTCAGGGGGCTACTCGTTCATAGGGACCGTCGCAGTGGCCGTGGCCGCCGTGGCGGCGGGCGCCCTGCTGGCCACCGCGCTGGCCCTCAACTCCTACAGGAAGGCCCTGAGGGCCCTCGGTCCCTCCTAGCCGCCCCCCATGAAGTCAAGGAGCGTCCTACCACCTCCATGCCTGCCCGCGGCCCTCGCGGCCTCGGTAATGTCATCAGCTAGGGCCTGCTTCAGGTCGGGCTTGTAGAGGGCGGCGGCGGGGTGATACGTGGGCAACAGGACCACGCTGATGCCCTCAAGGGTGGCCCTCACCTGCCTGCCCCTCTCCGCCGTTGCCCCCCTCCACCTTAGCCCCGCCAGCGAGAAGAGCGTCGATCCGGCGGTGTTGCCGAGGGCCACTATGACCTTAGGCCTCACGAGCCTTATCTCCTCCTTTAGGTACCCCACGCACGCAGCCACCTCGTCATCGGTGGGGGTCCTGTTATTGGGGGGCCTGCACTTCACTACGTTGGTTATGTAGACGGTGGGCCTCGGCATGCCGGCCCTCTCGAGGAGCTCGTTAAGCAGCTGTCCCGCGGCCCCGACGAAGGGCCTCCCCTGCTCGTCCTCAGTCCTCCCCGGCGCCTCCCCGACAAGCATCACGTCAGCGTCGACGTTTCCCTCTCCCGGCACGGCGTTGGTCCTGGTCCTGTGGAGGGGGCAGCTGCGACATGACCTTACGGCCTCCGCGACCCTCCTGTAGGCGATAGCCTTGTCTGCCTCGGCCAAGGTCATCTCACCTGCAGGTCTACGGCAAGCTGAGGACGTATCTAATCACGAGCGAGCCAAGGCCAGGACCGGGGGAGGTCAGGTTGGTGCCTACCACTACTAGGTAGTTCCCGTATATCGCGTACACGTACGTTATCTTGAGGAGCGGGGCGTAGGGGGTTTCAACGTAGTACTTGACCCCGTCGTACTCGGAGGGCGTGCCGAACCTCCGCTCAAGCGACTGGAGAATCCAGGATATCTGGGTTGAGTTCGCCCTGAACACCTCGAACACGATGTACGACCCGTTCAGGCCGCTGTAGGCGTAGACCCTTATCCAGCTCGGCAGGCCCCCGTCCGGGCCCCCTTCAGGCCCCGGCATCCTGAACTCGTTCCCAGAGGTGCCGTTTATTTTACGCGAGACCGTCGAGCCGTTAAGGTAGCTTATCTCGGCTGAACCGTTGAGGGGGTTAAAGGTTACTACAAACGACCTGTTCGGGTTGAGCGTCCAGTTACCCCCAAGGTATGACGATATTAGCTCCGGGGACGGCGACGAGAGGGCCCCGCTAGGCCTCGGCCTCGTGAAGTACGCAAGCAGCGACGCTATCATAAGAAGCGAAATCAACACGGCGCCGACGGCCGCGAGCACCCTCGACACGCCCTTCCTCACTAGCTGCCCCCAGCGCAGCTGGGTGGGCTACGCTATTTTAATTACCTCCCGATAAGGCCGCTGAAGGCCCTCAGGTCGACCCTGGCCCTCCCTATCCTGACAGCCTCGACCTCCCCCTCGTAGTCCGTCAGCACCGTTATGGTGCCTGAGGGCTCCGATGCCCTCTCGACGACTGCGAAGCGCTCGTTGCCTCCGCCCACGGCTGACGCCAGGACCCCCTCTAGGCCTCCCTGAGGGGGCCGCCCGACGACTAGGTCCGAGCGAACCACCCTCCTCCTCACGCCCGTAAGGCACGAGGCCAGCAGCCTGTCCCTGTTGGCGGCCCTCTCCGACCTGCTCTTTGACCTGGGGGCAAGCCTTGGCAGGAACACGACGTCGCTGACGTAGGCCAGCAAGTCCCTGCGAGCCTCACTCATTCCAAGGGCGACGACGGTGGCATCGAGCTGGAGGGCGAGGTCGGCCTTCAGCACGAGGCCCTCCCCCTGAACCCAGCCGTCGGTGTCCACGACGACATTCTGGGCGCCCCTGAGCAGCCTCGAGGCGCAGTAGAGGTAGCTGGCCTCAACGCCGCTGGGCGTGAAGTCGCCGATGAGGCAGGCTCTAGACCTGCCGTCCGGGCTTCCGGGCACGAGTGGCCTGGAGGGCGAGGCGGCGGCTGCGAAGCCCGGGCAGTAGAGCTCGTTCTGACCCACGTCGAAACTCGCCACTAGTTCTGCAAGGCCTGAGTTGTAGAGGTACGAGGCCAGCGTGCTCTTCCCAGCGTCCGTGGGGCCGACCAGCACGACGTTCCTGCCCCTGGAGAGGCTGCCCCTTATCTCCTCAAGGGGCCTGAGGGAAGCAGGGTCGCACCCTAGGAGGCGCCCCCCTGAGACCCTCGGCCCCTCCTCGCCCACCACTATCAGGGACCTCCCCACGGGCACTACTAGCCTAGCCTCACGAGGGGGCGTGTAGCCGTGAACCTCGTGCTGCCCTGTGACCTCAACTACTGCTGGGCCCTCGACGACAAAGCACGCCCTCAGCCCGGACCCCGCCTGTTGCCTTGAGGAAAAGGTTAATAGCTCCCTGGCCTGGACGGCCTTCATGGCGCGCCGCGGTAGTATAGCCCGGCATAGTATGCGGGCCTGTCAAGCCCGTG
>CAYFFY010000057.1:0-5973 GCA_964342635.1 uncultured Desulfurococcales archaeon | reverse complement strand
TTAGTTTAACGCTTCCTAGCCTCCTAAGCGAGCCCCTCTTATAAGCGTTCTAAAGGCGTTCGAGCTTCTCCCTCACGACGGGCTCCAGGTCAGCTAGCTTGATCACCTGGTAGCCAGGGAGGGGGTCCTTGACCCTCCCCAGCACAACTACCCTGTCTGGGTCCTCCTCCTTTCTCTTTCTGAAGAGCCTTACCTTGAGGTAGCCCCTGCCCTTCCCCATGTATATGAAGGCCACCTTTGCCTTCTTATCCCCCACCTAAGTCACCGGGCCCAGCGCGTTTCCAGGATTTATAAGCTAGTTAAACACGTCCTAGTCCTGCGCCGCGATAAGCGAGGCGGACTTCAGGACGTCCTCAAGGCTCCTCGCAACGTAGACCTTGCCACCGGTCAGGTCGGCAAGTGCCTTCAACCTGCCCAGCTTCCCCTCGGACGGCTCCGTAACCAGAAGCACGTCAACCTTAATTCCGTCTTTCTTAAGCAGGTGGGCCATTACCTCAGGGTTGTAGCCCTCGTTGTAGTCCCCATCCGTTATCACTACTACCCGCTTCTGATACCCTGCGGGGGCCCACTTGAGCAGCATGTATGAGTCCTTTATCGCCCCTGAGAGGTTTGTCGATCTGCCCTCTATCTGGAGCAGGGAGAGGCCGCTCTCAACAGCCTCCACGCTGTCGGTGAGGTCAACGACCGGCATTGAGTGGCCGTAGAACGCGACTATGCCAACCATGGTTGGCACGCCGGTCCCGACAAGGCTCCTCACAATGACGGAGGCCCCCCTCTTTGCGGCCTCAAACCGGTTGGGCTTGACGTCCCTGACGCTCATGCTCACGCTGGTATCCACGGCTATGACAACCGCCTGGCCCAGGAACTTCGTCCTGGCAGTCTTCATCATCTTAGTGCGGGCCGGTTTTGAATTGTAGGCTAAGGTAATTAAAAAGTGAACGCCGGCTAAGCTATGGCAGGTAGGGCCTAGGAACCTGGTAAGGTATGGCGCCGAGCCTGCTCACGAGCACCCTGTACGTCTGCTCGTCTAGGGACCCGACCTGCTTACCGAAGAGCAGCAGGGAGAGGGTCGTGGCAGCGGCCACGCCGTGGGACCTGGCGACCTGTCTAGTCCTCTTGTCGTCGCTTAGGAGGACGCCCTTGACCTTCTTGGCCACATATATGGCCTGCGACTCCTGAACGGACAGGCCGTTCCTGTGGGAGAAGGCCGTGAGGTCCCTGTCGACCTTTATAATGTCGACGCCCTCCAGGTTCACTACGAGACCCTTCATCTTTGAGAACTTGAGTGTGAGGGCCTGGGCCCTCTCCTGAACCCTATTGGGCATAAGGAACCTCTTATTAAATGAGGCGATGCGGTCCTGAAGGCTGAGCTCGAGCATTGCGTAGAGGGAGGAGAGGTCGAGGACCAAGACCTCGGCCTCCCTAATCAAGTTAATCCCGCTTGAGGCCTCGTCCTCCGAGTCGGTCCCGAGGCTGGGGGCGGTGTCCTTTGACAGGAAGTACCATATCAGCTCGTCCATGCTCACCCCGCTTATCTCAACCGCCAGCTGGAAGCTTATGTTGCCGCTCCTGTAGGCCCTTAAGGAGACGTCCTTCATGTCATAGCTCTCTACGAGCCTTCGCACGGCGTCCCTTATGGCCTCGGTCTTGCTGCTGTATATCCCGGCCCTCACTAGGGCCTCGAGCACGTCCTCCACGTAGCCGCTTATCTCTATGGTTGTTACCAACTCTCTCAAGCTTAGGGGGCGACAAGGAAGGTTAAAGGCTCTCGGGCGGGGAGATGAGGGTCACCTCGACGAGGTCACCCTCGTCGTAGCCCTCGACGTCCTCTGGTATGACGAGGAGGCCGTTCGCGTCCGTCAGTGTGGAGAGCAAGCCAGACGCCGTTATAGCGAGGGGCTCGACCTGGTAGCCGTTAGGCGTCTGGGCCACCCTGACCCGAAGATAAGTCTTGACGCCCGCCACGTTGGCGACCCTCCTCGTTATGACGCCCTTCACCATGGGCGTGGGGTCCTGCGGCGTGCCCGTCATATGCAAAAGGGTTGGCTTGACGAAGGCTAGGTAGCCCACGAGCCCTGCCACGGGGAAGCCTGAGAGCATGAAGACGGGCTTGCCGTCGACAACGCCGGCCCCCGTTGGCTTTCCAGGCCTCATCCTGACGCCGTTAAAGACTACCCTGCCGATCCTGCCTACCGCCTCGGGGACAACGTCGTAGTTCCCAACGCTGGTCCCCCCAGTTGTTATCACGGCGTCAGCGGCCCTGACGCCATCCTCGAGCCTCACAGCTATCTCATTAATGTCGTCAGGGACCGTGCCCAGGTCGACGGGCTCATAGCCATCCGACCTCAGCAGCCCCTTGAGGAGGGGCTTCGTGCTGTTGATTATGGTCCCTGGCCTCACAGCCTTGGCTTCATAGAGGTCAACGACCTCTGAGCCGGTGCTCAGCACGGCCACCCTGAGCCTGTAGACATTGACCTTCTTGACGCCGAGGGATGCCAGTGCCCCTATATGCCACGGCATAACCCTATGGCCGTGCCTGATGACGGTCTTACCCCTCTGGAAGTCCTCCCCCCTCCTTGAGACGTTCTGATATGGGGAGACCTGCCTCAGGACGCTGACGTAGTCGCCTGCCCTGATCACGTCCTCAGCCATGACTACTGAGTCGGATCCAGGCGGGAGCGGGGCGCCACTGTAAATTACGTAGGCCTCCCCAGGCCCGATCGGCCTAAGGGACGATGGGTCGATGCCGGGGACTGACTCACCGACTACCCTGAGCTTAAGCGGGTTCAGGAGACCGGCCCCGAGCGTGTCAGACGCCCTGACCGCATACCCGTCCACGGCGCTCCTGTCGAAGGGGGGAAAGTCGCCTCCTGCAACTACGTCCTCAGCCGCCGGCAGGCCAAGGGCCCCCTCCAAATCGACCTCGACGGGTGTCGGACGGTGCTTGACCTCATTAAGGAGCCCGTTCAGCGCCTCCTCAACGCTAAGGAGCGACTTGAACCCCTCCATCCTCCTCTTCTCGCTTGGCACCTGTCCGCCCCTGAGTCCCCGTCCTGAGCTCCTAGTACTTAATGTTATGGACGCTCCATGACGAGCACGCCGCCGACGCGACTCACAGTGTAGCCGGTCCTCTCGGCGACCCTGATTATTACCCGTTGGGCGAGCTCAAGCTTAGGCCTCTTCGCGGAGGCCTCGCAGTGATCCTTGTGTCCGCACCAGGGCTCTCCCTCGATGGCCCCCATGACGACCCTCCTCGCCCTGAACGCCATAGCGATAGCGGCTGCCCGATCTCCGTCAGTGAACGCCCCCACGGGGAGGGCGCAGCAGGGGGTGTCGACCTGTGACGTTATTATCAGCCTGTCAGGCCTCAGCGACCTGAGCAGGCCGGCGACCCTGTATACGTTGTCCCCGTGCGAGTGGAGGAGGTAGGGCACGTCGAGCTGAATGGCCATGTGGAGGAGCCTCAATGAGGCGTCAGCGTCGCCCACGAGGGCGGCCGGCCTGATCCTAAGGAGTGAAAGTAACTCTAGGGACGAGTCGGTCGCCACAGCGACCTCGCAGCTCTTCGCTATAACGCTCGGGAGCGAGGGCCCCGGGGTCACGACGCAGACGCTAGCGCCCTCTATGGCTGAGGCAAGCGACTGGGCGGCGATGCAGGCCGAGTGGCATTCTGCGGCCCGCGAGGAGGCGGCCGAGCTCTCGAGCTCTTTCTCCCTCGGGAAGCCCATGGATGGCTCGACGATCGACGCGTAGGCCCCCAGGGCCTCCCTAAGGCCCGCCTCGTAGCGACCTAAGCTCCTGCAGTACCTCATTAGCAGGGACGACATACCTCTCTGCCCCCCTTGACGACCTGGTCACGCACCAAACGAGGCCTTCCGCGTAGGGCAGCCACCAGCCCTCCCACACACCTGCCCTCGCCTTGGTTAGGAGTACCAGCAGCTCTACTAGGCAGCCGTAGGCCCTCGTGAACGGGACGTGGCGCCCGGCAATCAACCTGAGAGGCGTGCATGAGAAGTGCTTACCCTCCCCCGTAACTCTGTCAAGGGAGTACTCACACTCGTACCAGGCTCCCAGAAGTTCATCAGCCTCGGGGCAGCCGCCCTTCCACTTCAGCCGTCCCTCAAGCTCATGCCTCACGCTCTCGAGGAAGACCAGGGGGTCGTAGGGCGAGATGAGCAACAGCCTCCCAGCCGTTGAAAGGACATCATAAAGCCTTGCGTCCTTGTATACGAAGAAGCCGGGAGATGGGCCGGCTGTGACGCCAAGGGGCATCGTCGCCCTCGCCCCGCACGGAGCTGCCACGAACTCGTAGTAGAGGCCCTCTATCATGTCAACCCCGGCTGTGGGGAGAAACCCTTTATAGCCTAACCCGGTTCTGTGACCCAGGAGCACCATGGTGACGGCAAGGGACGTGCCAGCGGGCCACCTAATAGCTAGGCTGGCGGCCAGGCTCAAGAACATTGAGCAGGTGAAGCCGCCGGACTGGGCGTCGTTTGCCAAGACAGGCGTCTTCAATGAGAAGCCGCCGAGCGACCCGGACTGGTGGTACGTCAGGGCGGCCTCCCTTCTCAGGAAGCTCTACCTGACAGGCGAGCCCGTAGGCGTTGGGACTCTCAGGACGGTCTATGGTGGGCGGAAGAGGAACGGCGTCGCCCCAGCCCACTTCGCGAGGGGCTCGGGGAGCATCCTGAGGAGGATGCTACAGCAGCTTGAGCAGGCGGGCCTCGTCAAGATGACTGGGCGCGGCAGGGTGCTAAGCCCTAAGGGCAGGTCGCTCGTTGACGAGGTCGTCAAGGAGGTAGCCGCTGAGCTGGCTAAGGAGAGCCCGGAGCTGGCCAAGTACCTCTAGGCCCTCTTAGCCTCAGGGCCTTTGCCATCATCTCCGCGTAGGTCTCCCCTATCCTCTCGCCCCTCAGCCTCAGGGCCTCAAGAGCCCTCGTGACGGCCCCCTCGTCTCCCGCCTTTGACTCGACCTCAACGAAGCATCCCAGGCCCCTCACCCTGTCGACGGTGACCTCCACGTCGCCAAGGTCGGCGTAGAGCCTCTCCTTCACAACCTCGACGAATCTCCTGAACCCAAGGGAGGCGAGCAGGGCCTCAGGGTCCTCGGTGACGCTCACGGAGACCTCGACCCTGGCCTTATAGGGGGAGGCACGGCGAGGGCCCTTGTAGGTCAGACAGCACGGCTTGCCGTCAACGTACCTGACCCTAATAGCCTCATCGGCGCTCGGTAGGTCCTTGCAAGGATGTGAGTAGTATACATCCCTCTCCTCAACAGGCCCCCTCACGGCCCCCATGGAGGAAAGAAGTTGAGCGATCGAGTTAACGTCGTCACAGCTCACCTTAAGCTTAACCTCGACCTCGATTCTTGACAAGCCGCGCGGCCCTCACATAGACAGTATCATGCGCTTGAGCCTATCGCCCAGCTGCTCGTACCTGTTCACGTCATCCCTGGTGAGGCTCGGCCTGACCTTCTTAAGGGCCTGCTCGAAGTGCCTCCACTCGACCGGGCCGACCTCAAGCTTCTCCCTCAGCTTCATGAACACGGCCTCCCTCACAACGGCGGCTATGTCTGCCCCTGTGTAGCCCTCCGTGAGTTCAGCGAGCCTGTCGACGTCAACGTCGTTGGCAAGCGGCACCTTGCGTAGGTGTATCTTGAAGATCTCCTTCCTCGCCTGCCTGTTAGGTGGAGGCACATAGATCAGCCTGTCGAACCTGCCAGGCCTCAGGAGGGCAGGGTCGAGTATGTCAGGCCTGTTGGTGGCCGCCAGGACGACCACGTTCGAGAGCGGGACTATGCCGTCCATCTCCGTGAGGAGCTGGTTCACTATCCTGTCCGTCACGCCCGCGTCAAAGCTGTAGCCCCTGGCAGGCGCTATCGCGTCTATCTCGTCAAAGAACACGACGACAGGTGCCGCCTGCCTCGCCTTCCTGAATATCTCCCTGACCGCCTTCTCGCTCTCGCCCACCCAC
>CAYFFY010000056.1:0-5991 GCA_964342635.1 uncultured Desulfurococcales archaeon | reverse complement strand
CTCGAGCCCGTGACCCGGGTTCAAATCCCGGCCGCGGCACCACTGCGCGGGTCCTTCGCGATTACAGGTGAACCCTTTGTCCCTAGAGGACGAGCTTACTGCGGGTGGCCAGCCAGCAGGAGGGCGAGGTCGATAACCCTGACGACACCCGTTGATGCCCTCCTGAGGTTGGCCATGCATATCGGACAGGCCGTTACTACGTTGTTTGAGGCCCTGCTAAGCTCCTGGAGCCTAGCCCTGGCCACCTGTGCAGCGAGGCCGGGCGAGAGGGACTCGACCGGTCCTCCGCAGCAAGAGGTCGAGGCCCCATGCCTCCTGGGTTCTTTTACCTGGACGCCGGCCGTAGATAGCAGCTCCCTCACCCTCCCCCATAGACCAAGGTCCCTTGCGTAGATGCATGAGTCGTGAACGGTAACGTCGAGGCCTGGACTCCTCAACGCTGGCCTAACTAGGTCAAGGTAGGTGCGGACCTCAGCGCCCAGTCCTAGGTACCTCTTGTAGGTCAGCAGCGTAAGGGCACTGTGAGGGTCAACGACAATTATTTCCTCGGCCCCTGTCGACTCTATCGCCTTGACAACCCTGCTCCCGTGCTCCCATACCACGTCCGTCAGCCCCAGGTCAAGTAGGAGGGCCCCGCTGTACATGTCTGAGACCTCAGGCTCGTAGTAAAAATTGACGCCAGACGAGGACAGAAGGCCAACAATAGACCTTAGGATCAGACCTGACTCCTCGACCTCAGCTGGGGCTGGCCTCGCGAGCCCGGCCAGGGCGCTAGGTCTGGCCTTGGCAAGGTAAACCATCACGTCGAGGGCCACATCAAGCCTCCTCGCCTCTGCAACCTCTAGAAGCCTCACCGTCGCGTTTATGTATGGCATCAGCTGGTACAGCGCTCCCGTGAAAAGGAGCCTGCGCGCTGACCTGCCGGAGCCAACCTTAAGCCCCCTTGACCAGGCCGAGGCGAACCCAGGTGGGGCAGGGACAGGGTAGCCCGTAAGTCTGGTGTACTCAGACATAAACCTGAGGAGCGTCGCTATCCTGAGCCCCCTCACCTTAAGGTCACCGCTGCATCGTGCTTCAACACCTCAGGCCATAGTATGGCCCTCACCTCCCTCACAACGTCCCCCACCCTTATCCTGGCGGGGCAGACCGTGCTGCACGCGTTGCACAGGAGGCAGCTGTAAAGGCTTGATATCACCTCATCGCTCAAAATGACCTCGCCCCTAAGGAGCCCCCTTACCAGGGTTATCCTGCCCCTGGGGCCGTACCCCCTATGAGGTCCAAAAGGGAGCGTAGGACAGACGCCCTCGCAGAAGCCGCAGTACACGCACTTCTCCGCCTCGGCCTGGACCCCTTCTATGTCGTAGAGCCCGAGGCTCAACTAGGAGGCCCCCGAAGGCGACGCCAAATGCCCCTCCCTGCGAACGCTTGTGATAAGTTCTCGTTAAGGGCTATCGTGGCCTGTAGCAGGGTATAGACGACGTAGCCGATAGCGTAACTTGGCTCCCAGAGGCCGGCGAGCGCGATGGCTGAGAGCGATATCAGGGCTGAGGCAAACGCGTACCGCCTTAGCCTGCTGAAGGTCGCGGTCACGAGCGGTGGCAGCACGACCATGATAACCTCAGCGATAAAGGTGACGAGCTGCGCGGGGCCGACGATCAAGTACATGTACACGTACTTAGACGCCGTGAGCAGGGCTGGCCATATGTAGCCGCCCTTCAGTGCGGCTGCGACAGCAACAACTCCAATGGCCGCTGAGACGACCGAGAGCCTCGAAGGCCTCCTCACCGACGCTATGGCCCCTATGAGACCTATAGGGGAGAGCACAGATGCGGCGGCCGCAAAGGCAGACCATATCGATCTAGTACTGTGGCCGAGCGCGAGCGCTACCATGATAGACAGCAAGGCAAAGGACGTCAGCGGGCTGGTTCCGATGAAGACAACGGCGCCCAGAGCCAGCGAGACCAGCATGAGCTCCAGCAGTGACCTCCTAGAGAAGTAGGCCAGCGCCCCCGCTGCCGCAACCAATATGGAGGTCCAGAACTGCATCGTAGTCAAGGATGGTATTATGATTCTAAAGGGGACTGAGCTGATTAAAGAGGATAGGACGAGCCTTGAAGTGTAGGGTATAGTGAGCTGAACCAAGGTGGTACCCAAGGCAGTAGCGCCAGGGTAGAGGCGCGCCACGGGGTTTACATGAGGGACCGCGATTGGCAGCCGCAGAACATCCATTACGATCTCTGGGGCCCTGTCATATTGCCTTATCACGAGCGACCCGCTGACAAGCCCCAGGATCAAGGAAACGGGCACCAGAACCCTATAGAGCCAGGGCGACGCTGTGATCAGGATGAGAAGTAAAGACGTAAAGATCCCCACCCCGGCAATTGCGACCAAGTATGGGTTGATGAGCCCACTGCTGGCGGAGCTGAAAGAGGCTACCATGACCGCTATAGCCATGAGCGGCGATAGGGCTGATGCCAGGAAGCCAGCATTGCCGTCTCTTACGGGTATCTCATTCCTGTTTATGTCGTTCAGGAGAAAGTCGATCACGCCAATCCACGGGAACCAGGCCCAGTAGGCATAGAGCGGCCTAGGGTAGAACATGAAAGCGACCGCGGAAATGGCGTATGCGAGGCCGCCCAGCCTGTCATACATGTAGTAGGTTAGAAACGGGGTCAGCAGTACTATGGCAGCCATGGCGGCGAGCAGGGGGTCCCTGGGTAGGGGCCTCCCGGTCAGGAAGTAAAGGCTCGCCAGCCCCAGCCCCTCTATATCAAGCCCGTACTTGACGGGGGCCAGCACTTCCTTTATGAAGGCCGGGCCTGTCCAGAGGAGGAACGGCAGGTTAATCGCGAGGACCGTGGCCGCCATCGAGAGGACGCCAAGGCCGACCCTCTTCACGCCTCTCCTGGCAGCCAGGGGGAAATAAACGAGCGCGGCGGCTATCGCGTACTCCCTGTATGATATGGCTAGGCCCAGCAGGACGCCAGAGATGATGGGGTTTGATGCGAAGACTAGTACGAGAAGCAGGGGGGCCAGCCACCCCGTGAGGGGATCATAGGTGATCGGGTCAAGCAGGAAGTATAGCATCCCGGCAGATATTACGGGCAATAGGAACCTCCTGTAGGGCTCCTTAAGCCTTAGGTAGATCAGTGATAGCGTGACGGCCAAGACGATGGCGTCCCACATGTTACCAGGTATCCTAAGCAGCACCGCGGGTACGTAGTACAGGAACGAGAACGCTGGGTAGTCGAGCACGCTGACGATGCCTGCTGCGCTGGACACGTTATACGGTGGCCCCGACCTGTATAGGTACGTAAGGTGAGCGGCCGGGACGCTGCTAGTAAGCGCTGCCGTGTAGTTCACGAGGTAGGGGTTCACGCCTGAGGCCAGAGCCCTTGCCGCCAGGACCTGCAGGACGTATGAGTCGTACTTACCTCCAAGGAGCGAGACCCTGGGCATCCTTGAAGCCTGGGACGCAATAAGGCCCGCCCCCAGCGAGGCGGCCACCACAATTATCGCGATAGCTTCCTTGTGCCTCGCCAGGAACGTCCTCCCCCCAGCAGAGAACACTGCTGCCAGGCCGATCGCAACCAGAACCAAGGCGCCTACCACTGCCGCCCTCGTCGGGACGTAGTAAAGGACGGGCTGCCCGTGATATAGCCCTATCACGACGTCTGTGCCGACGTATCCGTAAAGGAATATCGCGAGCGCTATTATATTGAGGCCGATGACGGCCATCGCAATACGTTCCTCGGCCGTCTCAGCGCTCAAGTCTCTCGGAAGAGTTTAATCCCTCATAGGTTTTTAAGGATGTGAGATAGGTCCCGAGGTACCAGGTCTTGCCGAGGAGAAAGGCAGAGGAGGGGGCTGCCCAGTCAAAGAGGAGAAAGGCCGCCACTCACAAGACGCGAGCGACCTACGACCTACGGCCTGTCATAGACTCAGTAGCTCAGCAGGCCTTTGAATCCCTGGGCCTTGACATGTTCGGGTTCACGGTGGGGGAGGTAAAGGACACAGTGGCTGAGATTGTCTACGCCATAGCTGAGGGCCGCTCGTCGAAGCTGACTGACGAGGTGGCCCTCAAGAAGGTCATGGCTTCCAAGGACTCCCTCCTCAAGGCGTTAGCGGCACGCCTACTCTCTAAGGGGTCCAGGCTGACCAGGGAGCAGCTTGAGTTCATAGTAAGCTACGCGCCCGAGCAGGCTGGTGGGGCGGCACCCTACCTCTATATCGAGGCAAAGCGTCTCGGCGCGTCTGACATATTGGACACGCTGAGGTCTCTGTGGTCGAGGTTCGGCCGACCTACGCCTATCGAGTGCCCGAGGTGCGGCTTCAGGGCCGTGACCCCTGACCTGACCTGTATGGTCTGTGGGGCGGAGCTTACAGAGAGGGAGGTCAAGGATCACATAGACTTTCGCAGGTTACTCGTTGAGACCGCCAAAAGGCTACACCCACGCCTCGTTGAGGAGATCGTGGCTGCCGGCTTCGTCGTATTTGACGGTGAGATACACCCGCCAAGCATGGCGCCCAGGGACCGGTTCTCACTGACGCTGCACCTAAGCAGGGATGAAAGGGAATTGCTCAGGTCCCTCATGCAGGGCGGCAGGGACGTCTTGGGGTCACCTGCTCAGGGCCCTCACTGATAGAGAGCCCAGGCCCATTGACCTGCACGGTTCGCAGAGGGGGCCGATGGAGGGCGCGCCGCAGGCAACACATGTACCTGGGGCCCTCAAGAGATGAGCTAGCTCGACCGGCAACGGGAGGCCCCCGTAGTCCCTCTCCGGCGCACCTGCTATCGACATCATCACCTGCTTGGTGATGAGTTTCGGCCTACAGGCCGGCAGAAGCTGATACCCCTCCAGGTACTCTAGGGCCGCTATCGTCTCCCTCTCTATAAGGTGGAACAGGTTCAGCGCCTTCAGGCCTCGGATTAAGTAGCTGGCCTGACAGTCGAACACCCCGTCCCTAGGCCCGTGGAGCAGCGACTCCAGAAGCAGGGCGGTAAGGTCAGAGCGCGTCAAGGGGAATACTATTATGTCGGCCCCAACGGTCGCAGCCGCCCTCAGGGACCAGGCCCTGTCGTACCTTGTACAGTAGACCAGGTCAGCCTCCTGCGGCGGTCTGGGGCTTACCTCGAACGCCTGAACCTCGATCCTGGGACGGCCTGACAGACCGACAACTATGTCGCGAGGGTAGAATGAGGGGACCCCTAAGATTACCGTTGACCGAAACCTCCTTTCAACGACAGAGAGGGCAAGGGCCGCGACGAGGCTTGTGGAGGGGGCAAAGGACGAAATCGGCACTAAAAACCTTGAGCTTGGACCCGGATTCACCCTTGACACTGCCCGCGAGGTAAGCGCTAAGACCTCGTCCCACAGACACCTCTGGCAAAGAACCTCGCCGCTGCTAGACCTAAGGTATACGGCCCTCCTTGCCCTACACCTTGAACAGGTCAAGGGCCTGGCCGCCTTAGTGTCGGGCTGTGACACGCGGTTCCGATGCACCCCCTGTGGGTAGACAGAGTCCGCACCTGTAGATAACCGGTGCGTGCCTCTGGTAATACACGATTTCAAGACGGGTATTGCCGGCCCGGTGGTGGCGCGGTTGGAGCAAGGTCGGGTGAGCTTACGGCTGCGTGAACCTATGTGGGTAACCCTTGTCCAGAGGAAGCCTAGGATAGGGGGTGTGGCCGCTTTAGTTGAATGGGGCCGGCGTCCACCTATTTACCTCGCCGAACTGGGGGTTCGCCACTATGAAGTTGAGTGAGGAGAGGCAGCTTGAGCTGATGAGGCAGTCAATAACCAGGCCTGAGGCCGAGCAGGAGGCCAAGTCCCTCCTCCTCAAGGAGGTCTATTCCCAGGTCTCCGAGGCCTACGCCTCAGCTCATGGTAGGGCCCCCAACGGCGGCCTCCTGGCCGAGCTGCCGCCGTGCGTCGCCGAGGGGGCCTGCGAGGACGACATGAGGTTCACCTACAACGCCATCAGGGTCCT
>CAYFFY010000055.1:0-6200 GCA_964342635.1 uncultured Desulfurococcales archaeon | reverse complement strand
CGCGGCAAGCACAATCGTACTATACGCTATGGACAATTTTCAGGCACCGCCGAACGGATCAAGCGAAGACTAATATAAATTCCTTGTTGACATTGCGAGGAATGGTCAGGCAAGTCGAAGGTGACCTGGAAGATAACCTAATAATAGTTGGGCTCTCGGGTTGCAGGGGAGCGCGTTTGGTCGAGAGAGTACCCCCTGAGGCAGAGGTCAAGTATAACAAGTACGTTCAGCTGAGGGACACCTACAACGCGATAGTCCAGCAGAGGCTTGCGGCTGAGACCTCACTCAGCGAGATAGAGAAGGTTCTGGAGAGGCTAAACGGGCTCTCAGACGACGCGGAGCTCTACAAGATGACCGGTTTCGTGCTCGTCAGGTCCTCTAAGGCTGACCTGGTAAAGGAACTCGGCGACCGAAAGGAGGAGCTTGAGCTCAAGATCAAGGCTCTTAAGAACCAGGAGGACGTAGTTAAGGAGCAGCTTGAGAGGCTGGCCAGCGAGCTCCAGACACTAGTCCAAGGGGCCGGGCAGGGCCAGCCAAAGGCTGGTGGGGCGTGAAGGGGACCTGACCGTACTGCCGGAATTTCCCTCACCTAAGGCGGTGGAGTTCCTTAGACACGTCGGCCCCCTGATGTCAGGGAAGAGGGTAATCGTGGCGACGCACGGCAACGCTGACCTTGACGCGGTCGCCTCAGCCCTTCTGGTATGTGAGCTTGCAAGGGCCCAGAAGGCTGCCTCCTGCTGCGTCGGCGTCCCTGAGGGCCCAAGTAGGGCATCAAGGGAAGTTATGGGAAGGCTAGGGCTCTCCCTTCCGGAGTGCGCCATGGGTGAGGACGGCGTCGATACCGTCGTAATCGTCGACGCCTCGAACTGGTCCCAGGTGGGCCTGGAGCCAGCCCTACCAGGCCAGGCCTCCGTCGCCGTCATAGACCACCACGAGCCTGGATCCATAGCATCATCGTCACATCTGGCTTACGTAGACCCTGCCGCGCCTACGTGTGTCGAGCTTGCCCTTGAGGTGGCCATTGCAGGGGGAGTTGAGATTCACCCCCCACTCGCGACTATTACGCTCTCCGCAATAATTGACGAGAGCGGCGCCTTCGACAGGACGTCCGCTAGGACGTTCATTGCAGCGGCCCTCCTATTGAGCTCTGGGGGTGACTACAGCGCCGCCCTCGCAGCTGCGAGGGCCCAGAGAAGCGAGGGCGTCGACCTAAGGCTCGCAAGGCTCAAGGCCGCCTCGCGTCTATCTATCTCAAGGGCCTGCGGCGACCTTATAGTCGTCGTGACCCACGTGGGGTCTTACGAGGCTGAGGTGGCGAGGTCGTTGGTATCCCTCGGGGCAGACGTGGCGATCGTGGTCAAGGGCGATAGAGCCTCAATAAGGGTCTCAAGGTCGGCTGTAGAGAGGGGCGTCAGCGCCTCTGACCTGGCAGCTTACCTGGCTGGGAAGCTGGGCGGTGAAGGGGGTGGCCACAGGGGCGCAGCGGCCCTTAACCTCTACATAGGCCAGAGTGAGGAGGAGGCCTCGGTGAGGGCGCTGAATCTCGCCGTTGCCTACCTGGGCAGTAAGTGCAGGTGAAGGCTGGTGTCTGAGGGGCAGAGAAGGGCAAGGGTCTACGCAGATGTGAGAGAGGAGCCTTCAGGCGTTCCCTCGCTGCTGGAAAGGCTCGGCGTCGTCGTCATAAGGAAACAGCTTGCGGTGGGCGACTACATAATCCCTGAGGGAACGGTCATCGAGCGTAAGGCCTCCTCGGACTTCGTCTCGTCACTGTTTGACGGAAGGCTCTTTGAGCAGTCCTCAAGGCTGACAGCAGACTACACTGACGTCTACTACGTTATTGAGGGCGACTTTTACAGGGAGCTGAGGCTGTGGCCTTCCCGAAGGAGACAGATATTAGGGGCGCTCGCGACCCTAGTGGCAAGCTACAACGTTAAGCTCCTCTGGAGCCCGTCTAAGGAGGAGACGGCTGAGCTCATCGCTGCGCTGGCATCGAGGCCTGAGGGTTATCAGGCAGGCCCAGTTGTTATAAATAAGAAGCCTAGGCTGGGCTCAATAAGGGAGTGGCAGCTCTACATACTTCAGTCGTTCCCAGGCATAGGCGCGAAGACCGCTGAGAGGATCCTGCAGAGATTCGGGAGCCTTGAGGCCTTCTTTAACGCCAGCCTAGCCGAGCTGGCCAGCGTTGAGGGGGTCGGGGAGGCCAAGGCCTCTAGGATAAAGGAGATCATTAAAGCGACCTTTGCGAAGCGCCAGAACGCTAGGACGACCCTTGACAGCTTCTACAAGGACGGCCGCTCAGATGGATAGGCCCTTCCTGACAAGCATGCTGTTAACTATAAACCTTGGGAGGTGCTTCATGACTTCCCGGTAGGGGTTTTCAGAGAAAAGCGACTCGGCAGCCATTGACGCCTCTGTTGCCCTCCCCCTTAGGAACCCTAACACTCTTGACGTTAGGTCCTCGTCCCGGCCCCAGCCGAGGCTATCCTTTGCCCATCGCTCGAAGAGCCTCTCGCTTGGGTCCAGCTTGGGCCTCTCGCCCTCAAGGTAAAGGAGGTAGTCGATCAGGTCATCAGCGACCTGGTAAAGCAGGCCGACGAGGCCACCGTAGCGATAGGCCTCCTCTGCCTTGCCCGGCCTCGACGCGGCGACAGCGCCCAGGGCGGAGGCCAAAGAGAACAAGGAGCCGGTCTTCAACCTCGCGACCTCAAGGTAGTCGATATTGCCGACGGCCTCTGGGTATGCGTCAGCTATCTCGCCTCTCACGGTCTCCTCCCAGGCCTGAATGCTATAGCCTAGGGCTACCCTCCCGTAACCCTCAACAAGCTTAAGGGCAAGGGGGACTAGGAAGAGCGATATCATTGCGGTCTTGCCGATGCCGAAGAGGACCCACGCTGACGGGGTCCCCCTTCTGACCACGTCCTGGTCAACGATGTCGTCTAGCGCCAGGCTGGCAGAGTGGACCAGTTCTGTGGCTACTGCCGCGTCAATAGCCTCCTCGGCCTTGCCCCCGAGCGCCTCACTCGTAACAATACAAAGAAACCCGCGAAGCCTCTTGCCTCCTTTGCTGACGTAGGAGACTATCTCGTCAAGGCCTAGGCCCTTTAGGCCTGCTGCTAACTCTTCGAGCCTCAGCTCAATCAGCGACCTAGCCTCATCAAGCTTTTTAGCTATTACCGCGCTGGCGTCATCCATGAGGGATGGTCCACCTTCCACCTGCAACGCAAGGAGGGACCAGCTAAATAGGTACCTATGAAGGGGTTGACAATGAAGTGGCAGGAGGTAAGGGTCACTAGGGGGTCCACGTACGCCGCCCTGGCATACTCTGTGATCACGCTCATTGAGGGGCTCGTTGAGACAGAGGAAGAGCTTTGGGGGTCAAGGGTACCAGCATACCTACTTGACCCTTACGCGGCGCTTCGTGACGCCTTGGAGGCGCAAAGGGTCATCGTTTACGTGCCCGGCAGGGAGCGACACATGGAGTCCATTACCCTGGCAGGGAGATCTCTGACGCTAGAGGTCTCGGGCAGAGGAAGCGACCTCATTGAGGTAGGGCGTCTCTACTCAGCGGCCTACAGGGCAACAATTGCGCTGGACAGGGATCTAGCAGTTTGGCTTGCCAAGGAGACCACGGGGAGCGGCATTGAGTACATGCTCGTATATGACGACCATGGCAGCGTGACCTTGCTTGAGGGTGAGCGGCTCAGGGTGAGAATACCTAGGGTTAAGGCGGTGATGGCCCTTCATACGCACCCTGAGGGCCACTGCGGCTTGTCTGATAAGGACGTCGCCAGCGCCATAGACCTGCTTACTGAGGGGGGCCTTGCGAGCGGGTCCGTGACCCCGACGTGCGCGGCCGTGCTCTACAGGTACGGCATGGTTGACGAGGACGAGTACGTGGCTGTAAAGTCAGGTAAGGGCATCCAGGGCAGGACGATCAGGGCCGCAGTCATGACCCTATGAGGGTCACGGACCCAACAGGTCGTCGAGCGACGGCGGCTTGGACGGCAGCCCCTTCCTCTCCCTGATCTTCCTTATCAAGTCGTCGAGCATCGAGTCGGGGACCGGGGCCCACCTACTGAACTCCGTGCCCCAGAGCGCCTTGCCAGCCGTTGACCCCCTCAGCTCCGAGGCAAGGTCGAAGCTCTCGGCTATTGGTATCTCGGCCAGTACCCTGACGCCCATCCCCGCGTTCTCCACGTTTATGATCTTCCCCCTCTTCTTCACGATAATTGTGGTAACGGCGCTGAGGTAATCCATAGGCACTCTGATGTCGAGCTTCTGTATGGGCTCAAGCAGCGTGGGCCTTGAGGTAAGAATGCCGGCCCAGATGGCGTTCCTTATAGCGGGGTAGAGCTGTCCTGGCCCCCTGTGCACGGGGTCCTCGTGAACTATGGCGTCATGCATCATGACCTTCAGGCCCCTAACGGGCTCAGCGGCCAGCGGCCCCTCCTTCACAGCAACCCTGAACCCGCCGAGTATCGTGTCCTTAACGTCCTTGAGGTACTGCACGCCTGACGTCATGTCGACGAACACGTTGATGTTCTCGTCGATGGCCCATATCCTGCGCGCCTCGTCGTAGTCCCAGCCGGCCTGGTCCCTGAGGATCTTGGCCCTGTCCCTGGCGTCCTGGTTCTCCCTGACTAGGCCCCTGTGTATCAGCTCTATGGACTCCTCGTTAAGGGGCTCTACGCTGATGTAGAACCTGTTGTGCTTGTTGGGGCTCTTGCCCTCGAATACCTTGCTCTTCTCCCTGACGGACTCCCTGTACACTATTATGGGCTGGCTGGCCTTCACGTCAAGCCCGTATAGCTCCTTGAGCATCCAGAGGGCTATCTCGAGGTGAAGCTGGCCCATGCCTGAGAGCAGGTACTCGCCCGTCTCCTCATTGATCTTAGGGACCAGGTTGGGGTCCTCAATCGTGAGCTTCCTGAGGGCGTCAACGAGCTTGGGGAGGTCCTGTACCTTGACTGGCTCGATCGCTATCGTGACCACGGGCTCAGCTATGTAGTGGAGCTGCTCGAAAGGCGCGGCCTGGGCCTTGTATGGGGCCTCGACCAGCGTCTCCCCGGCCCTGAGGTTCTCGATCCCCATAATGGCGCCGATGTTGCCTGCCGTGATCCTGTTTGTAAGCTCGCGGAAGGGCCCCATGTAGAGGCTCACCTGCAGTATACGCCCAACGGTGTCCTGCGAGACAATGTACAACTCCTTGCCCGGCTCGAGCGTGCCAGAGAATACGCGCCCAGTGGCGACGAGGCCTGCCTTCTCGACCCTTATGGTGTTGACGTAGAATACAAGGGGCCCGTTCGGGTCGGCCTCCATCATCGCCTTCCCTAAGTCGGTGTCGAGGCTCCCCTTCCATATCTTAGGGATCCTATACTTCTGCGCCTCCTTGGGGTTCGGGACGAACTTGACCACCATGTCGAGGAGGGCCTCGTGGAGCGGGGCCTTCTTGGTCAGGGCAGCTATCTTGTCCTTGTCCTCGCTGGTGTAGGCGTCTATTATCTGCTGGAAGTTGATGCCCTTCTTCGACGCTATGGGCACAGTTATACCCCACTGGTCCTTTGCGCTGCCGAAGGCTACGTTTCCCGCGGCGGGGTTGAGCTTCCACTTGTCCCTGAACTCGGGCTCGGCGTACATGTCGATCAGGTTGTTGACCTCCTTTATGATCTCGACGAGCCTGTCCTGCAGCTGGCTTGGCGTAAGCCTCAGCTCCTTGATCAGCCTGTCTATCTTATTGATATATAGGACCGGCCTTACCCTCTCCTCAAGGGCTTGCCTCAGCACGGTCTCAGTCTGCGTCATAACCCCCTCCGCGGCGTCGACGACGACTATGGCACCGTCCAGCACCCTCAGGCTCCTTGTAACCATCCCGGTGAAGTCAATGTGGCCAGGCGTGTCAATGAGGTTTATCACGTACCCTTTCCCGTTGTACTCGTGGTATAGGCTGGCGTTTGCCGCCTTAACAGTCATCTGCCTCTCCTTCTCAACGTTTAGGTAGTCCAGGGCCAGCGCCTCACCTGCTACCCTCTCTGATATAATGCCGGCCCTGGCCAGCAGGGCGTCGCTGGTCGTCGTTTTGCCGTGGTCCACGTGCGCTATGACGCCTATGTTCCTGACCTGCTCTATATTGCTCATTATCTTTTCAATTTCTGAGACCATCTTCACTCTTGCGCCCATAGGGCTTGCACCTTTCGGCTATC
>CAYFFY010000054.1:0-6219 GCA_964342635.1 uncultured Desulfurococcales archaeon | reverse complement strand
AGGCCGGCCAGGAGGGCGCTCAGGAAGCTGAAGTACCGCAAGCTAAAGGACGACGTGAGGTGGAAGCTCGCAAACATCATAGTGAGGGCCGCACACGAGAGGCGCTACGCCATAGTGCTGGAGCGCCTGGGGAGGAGGCCCGCCGAGAGAATGATATCCCACATCGAGAACCCAGAGCTCAGGTACAGGATCTTTCAGGCTGCCTTCAAGAGCGTCCAGAGAGCAATAGAGGAGAAGGCCAGGGAGCACGGCGTCCCGGTCATATACGTGAACCCGAGGAACACCTCCAGGCTCTGCCCGATACATAACGCCCCGATAGAGTACGACGGCTCAAGGGTGGGGAGGTGCACCAAAGGGGGCGAGAACTGGCACAGGGACGTGGTAGCGGTGTGGAACCTCCTCCTTAGGGCCGCGCGGGGCGATGGGAGCTACGCTCCGAGCCTCGCTGGCCTAATCTCCGTAGATGGGAGGGCCGTGCCGTTGCCCTCGACGGGGCCCCATGAGCCCACGGGGATCCCTAAGTCCCTGTGGGCCAGGGCCAGGTCCCTACGCCTGACTATGACTGAACATGAAGTGATTGGAGTGAGGGCGTAGGGACGAACGGTAGTAGATGTAGCCGGTAATGGCGTACTGCCACCCCTGCATCCCCACGTTGATGGCCCTAAGGGAGTAGTTGGCTGTCATATTGATTGGGCTTGACGGGGGCGACACGAACATGATAACGGTGAAGCCGTCAGCGGGCTTATCCATGAACGTGCCGCCGTACTCGGTGAAGCTCCCGACCAGCGCCACGGTTAGGTTGCCGCCGGTGTACTGCAGCGTCGTGGCGTTCGCGAGGACGGCCGCGCTGCTCCAGAAGTCAGGGGGCATAAGCTGGACGACGCCCCAGCTGTAGGGCAGGCTCCCCCAGTACTGCCTGCTCCCGGGCTGGTACGCCACGACGTAGTCCCCCTGCTCGATGTAGTAGAGGCGGTCCTCAGCTACGTAGAAGGTGCCGTTGGGCAGGTTGCCAACGAGGAGCACGCCGCAGGCGTGGGGGCCCGTAACAAGGGACGCGTTGTAGGACCTGCCGGCCAGGTACCTCAGCGGGCTGAGGGTCTGTCCGAGGCCGCACCCGGAGGGCCCCGAGGTCGGCCAGAGGACTATGGCGAGAACTATTATGATAATGACGATTACTGCCGCGGCCGCCGCGACTACCGCCTTACCTCCCATAGCAGGCCAGGCCTGCAAAGGTAAGGCCTAAGAAGTATAAATATTTTTAATATTTTTCAAACTAAGCGTACTGTAAGCCTTGTCAAGGAGGAAGGGGGCAGCACTAAGCCGGCGGATTCCATCAGCTCATCGCCAGGTCTCCTGGGAGAAGCCCCTTATGAAGGGACCTCAAAAAGGCAGGCCATAAGGCCCGGGCCCCACGACTTTAAGAGACCTTGACCGATATGCCGTAGCTTGCCCATATCCCGTTCCTGAGCCCCTGCCCGTAGCTGACCAGCAGCAGGTCTGGGTTGGATATGCCTAGCTGGCCGAGGGCGGTGGCGTTAGCGTAGTAAGGCCTGAGCTGGCCGCTGGTAGGGCTAAAGAGGCTCGGCGACATGACGTAAACGACCACGAGGCCTCCCCGCGGGAGGTAGGCGCTGATCCCCGCGCTCGTGACCTGGCTCTCAGCCCACATCTGAGCTATGGTGCTTGCTGGCAGAAGCTCGTCGTAAAGCGCGACGACGGCTATTGTGCCGTTGAAGAAGAAGTCCTTGCCGTTACCAGCAGGCCAGTTGTTCTCGCAGGTCCCTATGTAGCCGAAGGGATACGTGCCCGGCCCCCCGTTCGGCGCGGCCCCGAAGAGCTGGGGCAGGATGGTCTGCGAGGGATAGAACAGGTCTGCGGTGCCAATATATTTGCCGTCAAGGTAGAGGTTGAGGTAGAACTTCCCACCAGAGGCGTACTCCTCCACGACTACCATGTGCCACCCTGTCGACAATTCATTGCTCACCACCTGAGGAGGTGGAGCGTAGTATAGCCAGTCGCCAGCGAAGAGGCTGCCGTTGGTGCCAACGTAAATGAATGGCGTGTTGTTAGGAGCACTGGAATTTATCGGGCTATCCTGAAATCCAACTAGTGTGCCCATCCCGTTCGGAGGGTAGTAGAACCACACCACAGTCGTTAGGACGCCGTACCTTATGGCTATAGCGTTGAGCAGGCTGAAGTTGCCCGTGTTGCCTCCCCACGGGTTGCTGCTGACGACGGTTGTCGGCATCATGAAGGCGTAACCGTACGTGTTGTTATTGTCATACCCTGGCCCCGTCGGGCCGCCCGTCGGTATGAAGCCGCCCGTGAGGCCAGGAGACGAGACGGTTGTCGTATTGCTCGTCGAGGGGCACGCCGAAACGCGAGTCGGCGACGCTGTGAGGCCAGCTAGGAGGTAACCGACGAGGATTCCAACTACGAAGGCCGCCACTATAAGGCCTATCTCCATGGGCCTATTCACGACGTTTCACCGGCGGAAGTCGATCTCCCAGTGTGTTAACAGTCTTTTATGTTTTATTAAAATTTTGTAATAAATTTTATAATTAGATATCATAGCAGTGGGGAAGAGGGGGTCGAACCGCAGTCTAACAGGCTCGCGTAGGAGCGTAATGCTCAGGTTTCCGGATCGCCCTCGGGTCTTAACCTTAGGCCCTCCTGAAGGCATTTGACGGCCTCGCTACATCGGCCGCCGCCTCCGACATGCGGTTCTGCCGCGAGGCCCTGCCAAGTAAACCCTGGTCCGACGGGCATCGCGAGGTCGCCCAAAGACTGTCAAGGTTTAAACGCTTTCATCCCTGCTCGCAGTCACTGCTCACTGTAGTTGTGAGGGACAAACGGTATCTAGGCGCCAGAGGCCCAGTTCTCGGCCGCTAACCCGCTATTAAGGAAGCCTCTGAAACCGGAAACCCCCTCAGGTCGGAGCGGGCGGCTACCTCACGGCGCTAAACGCTTATAACCGTCGTCCCATCGAGCTTACTAGATGACTTGGTTTGAGTAGAGTCAGGGCGGGGGCCTTCACGTCGATATTGGGGGCCCTCGCCTTCACCGCCTTGCTCTCGCTGTCCCCCGCCCTCCTCGTCTGGGCCCAGGGCCAGGGAGGGCCGTCGGGTAGCCTGGGCTACGTGGCGTACACCCTGATACTTTACAACAACACCCTGGTCAGCGGCAACGCGATCGCGCGCTCTGGGAGCCGGCTGTTCCCCAACGCGATGGCTTACGACAGCTCTAACGGGTACATCTACGTATCCGACTGGGGGACCAACTCGGTGTCGGTCATAGACCCGGCCAACGACTCCGTCATTGGCAACATATCTGCGGGGGTTAGCCCTGACGCCATCGCCTACGACCCCATCTAACGATATGTGTACGTCGCCAACGTGTGGTCGAACACCGTGTCAGTCGTAGACCCTGCCGACGAGACAGTGATAGACAACATAACTGTGGGTCGCATGCCCAGGGCGATAGCGTAGGATCCGGCCAACGGCTACCTGTAGGTGGTTAACCTGGGCTCGGACTCCGTCTCGGTGATAGACTCGAAGAGCGACCAGGTCGTCGGGCAGATAGCGGGTGGGCAGGCGCCGTCTCCATAGTCTACGACCCATCCAACTGCTACATTTACGTTACGAACAACGCCTACGGGACTATCAGCGTGATCGAGTTCCCCTCGTCGATAACGTGCACCTCCCCTACTTAAACCTCGCCGACGCTGACCACGACGCCCTGCCGTCAGCATCGACCGTGTCAAAGGGTTTCTCAACTACAGGCACCACGACGCTACCACCTCGCAGCGCGACGCGCGACTGACCTCGTGGGGCCTTTACCTCCTAGCCGCCGCATAGTGGTTATCGTCCTAATAATGAGGCCCAGGCGAGCCCGGAACGAGTAGTCTTGAGCGGTAAACACGGGGCAAACGAGGGCTAGCCCTCGAACACCCTCCTGTAGAGCTCGTTGAACAGCCTCACGTACTCGAGTCCCTTCTCCGTTGTGACGTAGGCGTTGCCGTCCCTGGCCAGCAGCCCCCTCCTCGTCAGCAGCTCAAGGTACCTCTCGGCCGCCCTCGTGTTGAGGTTGCAGGCCAGCATGATCTCAGAGACCCTCCTCGGCGTCCTGCAGTAAGTCAGTATGTCCCAGGCGATCTCGTAGACGCTTCGCCTCGGCCTCATCCTTGCCACGCCCCGCTAGCCGATGGCCCTTGAGAGCTCCTCCTCGGCCCTCCTGACGGCCTCAAGCCTCCCCGACATGACCCTCCTCTCAAGGTAAAGGCTCAGGGCGCCGTAGCCTATGTATATGAGGGAGACCGCGAGCCTGAACAGGCCCTCCCCGAGCCCCAGCCTGCCGCTAGCGATCCACGAGGCCGTCACAGCGGCGAGGATCACCCCGGCGACGGCGAGCAGGCCGCCGGCGACGACTATGTAGGGGGCGTAGCCCCTGTAGAGCGATATCGTGTCCTTTATGAGTCGCACCGCTTCCTCCTCGTCGAGCCTCGAGAGCCCCTCGTAGGGGACGGTCAGCAGCGAGTGCGACCAGAGCACGCGGACGACGTGGTATATGAGCGTCAGGGAGACCGCGAGGCCGAAGGCGCCGAGGAGGGAGAGCAGCGCGTAGAGGGCTACGTAGGCCAGGCCCGCCGCGGTCGTGAGGCCCCTCACCGAGCTGCTGAGGGCTGAGGCCGAGAGGCCCATCAGCACTGAGGAGGCGACGAGCCAGACGTACAGCCCGTCGACAGCCCTCCTTGCCGCGGGCGCGCTGTCCCCGGCCATAACCTTCACCGAAGTAACGTGAGGCGGAGACCACCAAAAGGGTTGCGTATCTCAGGTACGCAACGCTTATAAATCGAGGCTGAGGCAGGCCGAAGCCCTACTGCCCGGTGACCTTGGGGAACGCACCTTTTCGGGGTAGGGGACGGGCCTTGGACCTCAGCGCATGTGGTAACGCTTGGGAGTTCTGGAACCTGGACGAGCTGGTCAAGGCGGTGCTGCCTACGCGCCGGCCTGAGGGACGCCTAGGTCGCCGGGTCTCAGGGTCGTCAGCAGGGGCGACAGCTACGCCCGGCGATGCTTCAGGGAAGCCAGTGGCTGAGGGTGGTACGGCCGCGCGGTTCTTGAAATAGCGTTTTGCCTGCATCCATGTCATGCCCTGTGAGCTGCTGGCCCAGGGTTTAACCATTGGCCACGAGGTGAGCTCTCCTAAGTAGGTTAAACCTTATATTGATTGGTTCTACACCTTTACTGGGGTCAGGCTTGGCCTTCGTCCTCAAGGTCCGGAAGAAGGGCGTTGTAATACTGCCCAAGAGCCTGAGGGACGCGTTAGGCATAGGCGAGGGGGACGAGGTCGCCGTCGAGGTGGTCGGCAACGAGCTGGTCATGAGGCCCCTAAGGCCGAAGGTCGTCGACGTTGACCCTGCCCTCGTTGAGGGCCTCCTACGCGAGGAGTATGGGCTGGAGGGCGCCAGGCACGCGAGGATGACCTCCAGTGGATGGGCTGGTTCTCGACACTAGCGTCCTCATCGACTACATCGTGCTGAGGAGCCCGTACAGGGAAGCGGTGGCAGGGCTGCTCGAGAGGGCCAGGAGGGGGGAGCTGAGGCTGTACGTGAGCGCCGTCACCCTCAGCGAGCTCCTGTACGTGTCCTCAAGGGTCTACGAGGCCGCGGGCTCGGGCGACCCTAACCGCGAGGCCCTCGACTTCGTCAGGTGGGTCAGGTCCAGGGTACAGGTAGTTGACGTAAATGAGGCGATAGCCCTGAGGGCAGGGGAGCTGAGGAAGCGCCTCCGCATAGCGCTCCCCGACTGCTACGTTATAGCTAGCGCTGAGGCAGTGAGGGCAGTCCCCCTCTTCAGGGGGCTGGAGGACGAGATGAGGCCAGTAGAGAGCGAGCTCAGGGCTCTTGGGGTCAGGTTCCTCGACGGGATCAGGCCTTGAGCCAGCCCATTACGTTCCCGCCCTGATCAGGCCTTCACGCGTAGTGGAGGCCTTCGTTGGCGTGAAACGTCAAGTCGCCTGGCGAGCTCGGCAGGGCCCTCGCTGGCATCACCCTAGGTCTCGACCCTGGGCAGGAGGACAGCGCGGCAAATCCGTCGGCTCGGCACCCCCCGGCGCTCGGCGGTCCTCGCCTCGTATACCTCCCTGTAGCGCAGCCTGTCGAACAGGGCTGAACCCTTTTTCATATCAGTAGATGACCCTTGATGTTCGTTTACGGCG
>CAYFFY010000053.1:0-6223 GCA_964342635.1 uncultured Desulfurococcales archaeon | reverse complement strand
ACGCGCCCCTCTTCTACGGCCTCACGTTCATGAACCTCTTCTTTATAACGTTCACCTGGTGGGTGAGGACGATACACGAGCCGCTGCTGCTCCCTACCTCGGATAGGGCATTCCTCATAGCGTCTGTGAGGGCCATCGCGATGGGGGCGTACACAGCGTCAACGTACCTGACGGCCGGCTTCCCGGAGTGGGCGTTCGTGGTGTACGGGATGTTCTTCCAGGGCGTGGGCCTGGCAGGCGCAGCCTGGTGGTCGTCGAGGGGTTACGACGTGAGGATGAGGAGCCTTGAGTCCCTCTCAGGCGTCAGCCTTAGGGGGACGCCGGCCGTGAGGCCTTCGGCGCCGGGCTATTAGGCTTCGTGTCTCTATCGGGAGGTCGCGGCGCCGCCCCTGAGCTCCTCCCATATTTTTCTAGCCGAGCTGGTCCCTATCCTGAAACGCCTGGGGTCAATGGGCCTCTCCGAGGCCTTGAGGAGCTCGATGACATGCGACGCCGACCTAATGCCGCCCGCAGGCTTTATCCCAATGGCCGGGTTGTACTTTCGCGAGAGCTCAGCCATTAGCCTGACGTTACTTACGTCCGCGCCGGTCCTGTTGCCGAGCGTCGATGCGTACGAGGCGTCCTCGTATCCCGTGCTGGTCTTAATGAAGTCGGCGCCTGACTCCATGACAACCCTGTAGAGTGACTCCTTCTCAGACCTGGTCGTGTAGGCGTCCTCCACTATCACCTTTATTATGGCACCCTCTGAGTGGGCCGCCGAGACGACAGACCTAAGGTCCCTCTCAAGGTCAGGGATGAGGCCTGACTTGACATATGTTATGGGGGCGACCGCGTCTACCTCGTCGGCCCCAAGGGCGACAACCCTCCTTACGGACTCGACCCTGATCTCGGTGGTAGACGACCCGAAGGGGAAGTCGACTACTGCACAGACCTTCAGGTCTGCGCCTCTCTCGTCCACCCATGCCCTTGCGTACGGTACGTGGACCGGGTTGACGCACACCGAGTAGCACCCCATCTCGGCCGCCTCGTCGACGAGGGCCCTCACGTCAGCTATCCTCGCGTAGGGCTTCAACAGGGTGTGGTCTATCACGCTCATGATCTGCCCAGGCGCTAAGCCCTCCAAGCTCCCTATCCCAACTAATTACCCCCAGGAGGGCTTTATTTGGGGGGTTAGAGACGCAGGCCGCAAGGGCCCTGCTGGAAGCCCTCGGCCCAGACAAGGTCATCACTGACCCCGCCCTGCTCAGGCTCTACGGTGCCGAGCCGGACGGCCTGACAGGCCCGGTGGATGCGGTAGTCTTCCCTGAGGGGCCCGACGACGTCTCGGCTATAGCCTCGTTGGCCTACGAGCACGAGTTCCCCATCTACCCTATGGGCTCAACGAGCAGCCTTAGCGGCAACGCGGTGCCGACGAGGAGTGGCGTTGTTGTCAGCTTTGAGCGCATGGACAGGGTAAAGGAGGTTAATCCGGTTGACGGCGTGGCGGTCGTAGAGCCCGGCGTCAGGATAGAGGAGCTTAACGTCATTCTGGCCGAGAAGGGCTACATGTTCCCCGTGGACCCTGCGAGCCAGGCCGTGGCCACCGTAGGCGGTGCCATCGCCAACGGCGCGGGCGGGATGAGGGGCGCGAAGTACGGCACGATGAAGGACTGGGTCAACTCCCTCGAGGTCATCCTCGTTGACGCCTTGGGCACGAGGCTTAGGCTGGGCTGCCGCACGGTCAAGTGCAGGCAGGGATATGACCTCGTAAGGCTCATAGTTGGGAGCGAGGGCACGCTCGCCCTGGTCGCCGAGGCGACGCTCCGAATAGCGCCCCTCCCCGAGACCATCGTGACGGCCCTCGGCTTCTTCGAGGACGTGGAGTCCCTGACGTCAGCCTACGTGGAGTTGAAGTCTAGGAGGATACTGCCCTACATCGCGGAGTTCATGGACGCTCCTACCGTTCAGCTTGCCGCGCAGGGCCTCGACCTTCCCTTCGAGGCTAGGGGTCACATGCTCCTCTTGAGCCTGGAGAGCACGCCAGAGAGCGCCGACAGGCACAGGAAGCTCCTTGAGGGCCTCCTAAGCGTCCACGGGGCGAGGAGCATAGTGTCGGCGGAGGGCGAGGCCGAGTCAGAGCAGCTCTTCAGGCTGAGGAGGAACCTCTTCCCGGCCCAGGTAGTGATGTTCAGGAGGCCTGGGAGGCCGTTCCAGCTCCTCATAGAGGACATCGTGGTTCCCCCGTCCAGGGTGCCTCAGGCCGTCAGGGCGCTCAGGTCGCTTGACGAGAAGTACGGGGTGAAGTCATCACTGGGTGGCCACATAGGTGACGGCAACCTGCACCCCGCGATAGGCTTTGACCCGACGGACCCTGAGTCCGTGAAGACAGCCCTTGCGTGGTTCAACGATGTGGTGGCGGTAGCCCTGTCGTTGGGTGGTGCTGTGAGCGCGGAGCACGGAATCGGCCTGCTGAAGAGGGAGGCCCTTCGCGCCGCAGTTGGCGACAGGCAGGTCGAGATAATGAAGGCCGTGAAGGCCATCTTCGACCCAAAGGGCCTGCTTAACCCTGGGAAGCTGTTCTAGGGGAGCCCGTAGATTGCCCAGCCTAGGACGAATGGGATGTGGCGTTAAAAAAGCTGCCCCAAATCAAGCCGGGTCACAGGTAGAGCCTTGCATCAATGACCATACCCATGAGCTTGAGTGCGTTAGGTATCACGTACTGCGCCTGCGCCGTCGACGTCGAGGCGCCGCTTGAGGACGACGTTGACAACAGCTGTACAGTATCAGCCGCTGCCTGCTGCAGCGCCTGCAGCGGTGAGGATACCTGACCAGTTAGATAGCCATATATTGCGTTGTCGAACTCGCTTATCCAGGTCCCGGCCAAAGGCGAGAATATCGTTGGGTTACCCGCGTACGCATGCTGGACCAGGTAGTAGGACTCGTTCAGCAGGTCGGTCTCGTAGCTGGGCAGGGACGTGTTGGCCATAAGGATCGAGTAGGCCTGCTTGTTTATCGGGAAGAGCCCCAGCTGGTAGAAGGATTCAACCTGAACCTGCGTCGACTCTAGAAGGGCTAGGAGCTGCATTGCTAGGTCCTTATGCTGTGAGTACTTGCTTACTGCTAAGTAGGTCGCGCCTGCGCCGGCGTAGCCCCCTGGGGCGGGCGCAAACCTGAACTTGGTCCTGTTCTGAGTGCTGAGCCAGGCCATCTGCGACATGTAGGTGAACCCTGCGGGGGCCTGGTCGCTGGCCAGCAGGCTGGGGGTGTTGTCGAAGGACACGGTTAACACCGCGGGGTTGGGCTCATAGGCCACAAGATCCTTGTACGTCTCCAGGGCCTCAACCCCCACGCTGTTGTTGAAGCTGGGCGGCGGGAAGCTGTAAGGCCACCCCCTGGGGTAGCAGCCCATGAAGAGCGTCATGTAGCCAGGAACACCTGCCGGGTTGCCGCAGTTGAGGGTCGAGTTATGTATGTAGTACCACTCGAGTACCAGTGGGAACGCCTCGTTGAGGTCGTAGGCCGGGTCGTCATACAGTAAGACGCCGTACTTCGTTATGTTGTGGGAGGTGAAGAACTGGTCAACGTCCAGGACCTGGCTCCAGTTCTGCCAGGTCCACGGGTTGAGGCTGAAGTGGTACTCGCTGTAGAACTCCTGCTGGAGGGTCGAGTTGCCAAAGTACTGAGTGTTATACCATAGCACCAACACGCTGGCCCAGGGGGCGACGCCGTACAGGGTCGTCTGGTTGGTCTGGGGGTTGTAATAGACGCCGCCAAAGTCCATGACGGTCATGAACAGGTTGCTCAGGTTGAACGCCGACTCGTTCAGCGGGGCAAGGTAGGGAAGTATGTTAGGGCCAGGGCCCTGCGTGTACGTAACTATGTCGTACTGGCTGCTGCCGGCCTCGAGGACTGTCATCTCGTTCTCCATGTAGTTGTTGAAGGGGTACGCGAGCACCTGGACGTTCACGTTAGGGTGCTCCTGCTCGAAGATGGGTACCACGATTTTCTGTAGCAGCTTCTGAGGCGAGCCGGTATAGGTGACCACGGTCAGGGTTATGATGGGGGTTGTCGAAGTTGTCGTCGTGGTAGTTGTGGTCGGAGTTGTAGTGGTTGTCGAGGTAGTCGTCGTGGTGGGTGACGTGACGTGATGCTTCGTCGACGCGTAGTACGCGATGCTGCCCGCCAAAGCGATTATGACTATGATAATGACAACGCCTGCTATTACACTCCTAGAGACCGACGTCCTACCCAAAACCCTTCCCTGTAATAAGCATAAGGGGGAATTTAGTTCCTTCGCCCGGCTCCTGCATTTTGTATTATGACGCCCTTAGAGAGGCTGGGTCTGACCGTGGGAAGCTGGAACAGCGTGCCTGTCCAAGGCGAGTTAACTGTCCGACTCGCTGGCGGGCCTCCCCTTTAAGGCCTGGGCGCCCTGAGTGCGCCTCGTTAAGAGGACGCCCTCAAGCGTTGGAACTATGGCGTAGCGCCACCCGGCCTTCACGAGGAGCTGGAACGTCTCGGCGGGAGGCGGCGGCCTAATTGCGTTGTGGAACATCGCGAGACCGCCTGGCTTGAGCTTCCTCGACAGCAGCTCAACGACGACCGGGTAGAAGGAGACCTCAACGTCTACGAAGACTGCGTCGGCGCCCTCGGCATCGAGGCCCTCAAGGACCTTTATGGCGTCTCCCTGTATGAAGGTGGGTCTCACCTTATCGAACGATATGTCCCTGAAGACGGCCCTGGCTGCCTCAACCCTCTCTGGCCTTATCTCAACGGCAGTTAGGTCGCAGGGGCCTGAGCAGGCCTCGTCAAGGGCCTTCGCGAGCCATAGCGTGGAGTACCCCATAGCTGATCCTAGGTCGTAGACCCTTAGGTCAGAGGAGCCCAGGGCGAAGGTGAAGAGGGACGAATAGATGACCAGGCCGTCCTCGAAGTCAATCCTGCTGATGCCGGCTGAGTCCGAGTTCAGCCTCAGCTTCAGCTCAAGTTCCCTGAACTCGCTCTCCTTCAAGCTCTCACAGGGTGAACGACCCCCGACGGAATATTTATCGGTGCCATGGCCTCAGGCCGTAGAGCCTCTTCACGACTCCGTGGTCGGGCTCCGTGGGAACGTTTTTCCTCATTGGCCATAAGGTTCCCTAAGGGAGAGGAGGTAATTTGCGTTATCGGCGCCCTTCTAATGCTTAAAACCTTGCACTGGGGCGACCTAGGCTGGGTGGGCCCGTAGCTCAGCCAGGCAGAGCGGCGGGCTCCAGACCCGTAGGTCGGGGGTTCAAGTCCCTCCGGGCCCACCACATCGTTGCCACGAAGATCTCAGGCCTTAACGTAGGCGTAGCCCTGGGACTGAAGCTCGACTATCTTCTTGACCCCCGAGTCCACGACCTCTACGCCGTCGATGAGGTCCTCAGCCCTCAGGCCAAGAGACCTCATCGATATCGAGCACACATAGAGCCTGACGTTCATGTTCAGGAGCTCATTTACCCTCTCCCTAGTGTAGCCGTCGACAGAGCCCCTCATCAGGGCCGCTGGCCCCCTCCAGTTGAAGACGAACGCGACCTCCGCGCCGCCCTCGCCAACCAGGTCGAGCAGGTTATAGGCCATGTTTATCGCAGCATTGAGCCTCTCCCTGCTGTCCTCGTTCACGTGAATAACGAGCCTGTACGCCACAGACCCTTGCCCGATACGCGTTAAAATTCAGGGCAATTTTAAGCTGAGTCGGAATCGGCTTGACCCCCGAGGGCAGATGCTCAGGCTGCGCCATGTGGAGGCCCCACGTGCTTTACCCGTTCGTTGGGCTCTGCGTCGTCTGGGGCAAGATAACAGTTGAGGACGACGGCTGCGACAGGTTCCGCCCTGTCACCCTGGAGGACGGCTCATTCTACTGGGTCCCCGAGATGAGGACAAGGGTCACGGGTGAGGAGGCCAGGCTCCTAGTGAAGAAGGGCGTCAGGGTTTACATGGCCGCGTACGTCGACCCTGACGTCAGGGAGGAGGTCTATGGGGCCTTCTAAGCGCGTCTATTTGAGGTTGATATACCCTATTTAATAAGCCTCCGTACTTCCGGGACCTGAAGGGTGCCAAGGGTTGAGCGAGAACGTAGACCTTGACGTCATGATAGGAGGGCCCCAAGGAGGGGGCATAGAGTCGTCAGGACAGATGATGCTCAGGGTCTTCATGATAAAGGGGTACGACGTCTTCGGCATAAGGGAGTACCACAGCGACATAATAGGGGCCCACAGCTACT
>CAYFFY010000052.1:0-6430 GCA_964342635.1 uncultured Desulfurococcales archaeon | reverse complement strand
CTCACAATCCTTATAAAGCGTGTCCTTGAATTTTGCGTGTGGCGCTGAGGGAAGGAGGTAATGTCAGCCGCCATTGAGCTGAGGCCCGAGTGGAGGAGATTCAGGTACAGGGGCAAGACCTTAGAGGAGCTGCTATCCATGTCACTTGACGACTTTGCCCAGCTGATCCCTGCCAGGCAGAGGAGGTCCCTGATGAGGGGACTCACGCCGGCTCAGAAGAAGCTCCTAGGAAGGATAAGGTCCCTGAGGAAGCAGGGCAAGGCCGACGTAATGATTAAGACCCACGCGAGGGACATGGTCATACTCCCTGAGATGGTCGGGCTCACAATAGCCGTCCACAACGGCAAGGAGTACGTACCGGTTAGGATAGTCCCGGAGATGATCGGCCACAGGCTGGGCGAGTTCGCGCCGACCACGAAGCTGGTCCAGCACGGAGAGCCGGGCCTTAAGGCTTCTAGGAGCAGCCTGCACATAGCTGCTAAAGGGTGATCGGCTTGCCCAACTGGACCTACTCTTACAGGCCAGCTAACGAGGCCAGAGCCGCAAAGGCCTTGGTCAGGGAGGTACCTGTGCACCCAAAGGTCATGGCCGAGGTGGCCAGGGCCGTAAAGGGCATGAAGCTCCTGGACGCCGAGGAGTACCTTAGGAGGGTGATAGAGCTAAAGGAGCCCATCCCCTTCAGGTCAGCGTCAAAGAAGGTCTCCCACAAGAGGGGGCTTGCCGACAAGTGGGGGTGGCCCATAGGGAAGTACCCAGTCAAGGCAGCGTCCTACATGTTAAAGGTTCTAGAGAACGCAGCCAACAACGCCGAGAACAAGGACCTCGACGTGGAGAGGCTCTACGTGATCCACGTTGGGGTCCACAAGGGCATGACGCTTAAGAGGGCGTACCCGCGGGCCTTCGGTAGGGCTGACTTGATAAGGAAGGTAAGGTCTAATGTTGAGGTCATAGTCGAGGAGAGGGGATGAACGTGTCGAAGATCAAGGGTTACTTCCTGAGGCAGGGCCTGATCAGGGTCAGGGTTGACGAGTACCTCGCCCAGAACTTCTACACGGCGGGATACGCTGGCGTGCAGATAATGCAGAGCGGCCTGGGGACGAGGATACACATCTACGCCGAGAGGCCCGCCCTGATAATAGGCAGGAGGGGGGCTACCATCAGGAAGCTTCAGGCCGTCCTGCAGAAGGTCTTTGGGCTCGAGAACGCCCAGATAAGCGTAAGCCAGCCGGACAACATGGAGCTCAACGCAAGGGTCCAGGCGTTCAGGATCGCGAGGGCCCTCGAGATGGGCTACCACTTCAGGAGGGTCGCGATGGCCACCCTGAGGAGGATAATGGAGGCCGGCGCGGTTGGGGTCGAGATCAGGGTAAGCGGCAAGCTTACGAGGGAGAGGGCCCGCTTCGAGAAGTACCAGGCCGGGAAGGTGATAAAAACGGGTCACGTGGTCGACATGTACACGGACAGGGCCATAGCCTACGCGAGGCTTCCGCTTGGCATAATTGGCGTGGAGGTCAGGATAGTGAGGCCTGAGGCCGCCGAGCCGCACATAAGGGTCCTACCTAAGGAGGAGGCGCAGGGGGCCGTCCAGGAGCTGAAGGAGGCCGCTGAGGCAGCTGGGGCGGAGGAGGGCGTAATAGCTGAGCTGAAGGAGGGTGAGGCGAGTGGCTAAGTATAGGCTCAGCGCCGCTGAGCTGAGGAATAAGGACGTCCCTGAGCTGCTGAAGCTCCTTGAGGAGCAGAGGGCCGAGCTCGTGGCACTTAGACACAGGGCCCTGGCAGGCTCTATAGACTCGCCGGCCAAGATAAGGGAGACCAGGAAGAACGTGGCCAGGATTCTCACGGTACTGAGGGAGAAGCGGGCGCCTAAGGGCCAGGGCGGGGCCGGGGCAAAGGCCTCTTGAGGGTGACCGAGGGGAACATAGCCAGGAGGGTTCTGATAGGGTTTCGCGTGAGGGTCCTCAGACACCCCGACCCCGCGCTGGAGGGGCTTGAGGGGGAGGTTATCTGGGAGACCCCAAGGACTATAGTGGTTAGGGCTTCCCGGAGCGGAGCTGAGAGGGTGGTCAGGGTCCTAAAGGATGGGGCCCTCCTCGAGGTCGAGGCGGAGGGGCGGAAGTTCTACGTCGAGGGCTTCAGGACGCTTGGGAGGCCAGAGGACAGGGTAAGGAGAGGCTGATTTCCCCCGACAGCCTTTTAAGTCCTTATTCCAGCAGGGCTGAGGACGCGGAGGTAGTAAGTGTAATGCCAGCCCCCAAGCAGCTGAAGGCGTTGCAGATACCTGGGGTGAAGCCGCCGTCTACTACCTGTAACGATCCCTTCTGCCCCTGGCACGGAAGCCTAAGGGTTAGGGGCGTCCTCCTGGAGGGTGTCGTGGAGAAGTTTAAGGCCACCAGGACAGCAGTCGTCAGGCACGATTACCTCTACTACGACAGGAAGTTCAAGAGGTATGAGTGGAGGAGGACGCGCAAGCATGTCCACGTTCCCCCGTGCGTGAGCGTAAAGGTAGGCGACAAGGTAATCATAGGGGAGACGAGGCCGTTGTCAAAGACCGTGAAGTTCGTCCTGCTCGGGAGGCCGGAGGGGTGAAGGCATGGTCAAGAGGCAGAAGTTCACGGCGGTCCTGTCAAGGTTCGGCGTGAACACCGGCGTGCAGGTGGGGAGCTACGTAGACGTGACAGACAACAGCGGCGCTAAGGAGGCCATGATAGTAGACGTCCCTGGCGTGAAGACCAGAGTGAGGAGGCTGGCGGCCGCGGGTCCAGGCGACCTTGTCATAGTGACCGTTAAGAAGGGGACCCCGCAGGTGAGGAAGCAGATAAGCTACGCCGTCGTGATAAGGCAGAAGAGGCCGTACCGCAGGGCCGACGGGAGCTGGATCTCGTTCTCTGACAACGCCATAGTTCTCATAAATCAGGACGGGACCCCGAAGGGGACAGAAATAAGGGGACCGGTAGCGAGGGAGGCCGCTGAGAGGTGGCCGTCAATAGCGAAGCTGGCCACCCTGATAATATGAGGTGGGATGATGACTAGCCCTAAGCCTAAGTCCCAGAGGAAGGCCTTCTACAGGGCCCCGCTACACATTAGGCACAAGCTCATGTCGACCCACCTTAGCGCTGAGCTCAGGGATAAGTTAGGCGTCAGGTCACTCCCTGTAGCAGTAGGGGATAAGGTCGTTATCGTTAAGGGTAATCACAAGGGCAAGTCCGGCAAGGTTGTCGAGGTCGATCTAAAGGGCCTATGGGTAAAGGTTGAGGGGGTAACCAGGAAGAAGGCCGACGGGACGGAGGTGCTCATGAAGTTCAGGCCGTGGAACCTCGTGATAGTTGACCTTAACCTCAAGGACACCTGGAGGAGAAGGATAATAGAGCGCAGGGGAGGCAGGCCCGCGGAGGCGCAGCCCGCTGAGGCGGCCAAGGTTGAGAGTGAGGCCCAGCAGCAGGCTGGGCAGCAGGGAGGTGGTGAGTGATGGCTAGGATGGGCGGCTCGAGGCACATGAAGGCGCTCGCGGCGCCGCAGGTGCAAAGGGTACCGAGGAAGGAGAGGCCGTGGACCGTTAAGCCGAGCCCAGGGCCTCACCCGGCGACGCGCAGCCTGCCGCTCCTGATAGTGCTGAGGGACGTCCTTAAGGTGGCCGAGAGCAATAGGGAGGCCAGGAAGATCATATCCAACGGCGAGGTTATGGTAGACGGGAAGGCAGTGAGGGACTACAAGTGGCCAATTGGCGTGATGGACGTCGTGGAGATGCCTAAGGTGGGCGAGCAGTACAGGGTTCTGCCCGACCCGACAGGCACCCTGAGGCTCATACCAATACCCAAGGAGGAGGCCAGGCTGAAGATAGTGAGGGTCGAGGGAGTTACTACGCTGAAGGGAGGCCACTTTGAGGTACACCTGAGCGGGGGGAGGAACATACTTGTCAGGGTGTCTGACCCAGCCAAGCCCGGCCAGCTCCCCTACAGGCCCCTGGACAGCCTCCTGTTAACGCTACCGGACTCAGAAGTCAAGGACCGCGTCGAGCTGAAGGTCGGCAACCTGGCGCTAGTCGTGTGGGGCAAGAACATGGGGCGCTCCGGCAAGGTGGTGTCGGTTACCCGCGGGTGGGGCTGGGAGAGGAGCGTGGTCGCGCTTGAGGACCCCAGCGGCAACAGGTTCGAGACGTCCCTTGACAGCGTGTACGTGGTGGGCCGCGAGAAGCCGCTTGTAACCATAGGGGGGTGATGAGAGGTGTCGGCGCAGCTCGGCGAGGAAGCCGTGAAGAAGGTCTTGGAAGGGTGGGAGAGGAGCCCTATGAGGAAGCCGAGGATCTCCAAGGTAACGGTGAACATAGCCCTTGGCCAAGGCGGTGAGAAGCTCGTCAAGGTGCAGGGGCTCCTTGAGCAGCTCACAGGCCAGAGACCTGTCATGAGGAAGGCCAAGAAGACGATAAGGGCCTTCGGGATACACAGGGGCGAGAACATAGCGGTCTCTGTGACACTGAGGGGCCAGAAGGCCATGGACTTCCTCAAGAGGGCCCTCGAGGCGGTTGGCTACAGACTCAAGGCCTCAAGCGTGGACGGCCACGGCAACATCTGCTTTGGCATACCGGAGTACATCCTTATTCCCGGTGCCAAGTACGACCCAGAGATCGGCATAGTCGGCATGGACGTATGCCTCACCATAGAGAGGCCCGGCTTCAGGGTGGAGAGACGGAGGAGGGCCCGCTCAACAATACCTTTAAGGCACAGGGTACGCCCGGAGGAGACAATGGTGCTGCTGGGCAAGGAGTTCGGCGTTACGTTCGTGTGAGGTGATGGGCATGGGCAAGATAAGGCCTCCAAGGCCGAAGACAATGGGTAGGGGAGCGCAGAGATGTCAGAGGTGCGGAACCAGGGACGCAGTTATACAGAAGTACGGCTTATACCTCTGCCGCCAGTGCTTCAGAGAGATAGCCGCAGAGCTAGGCTTCACGAAGTACTCGTGAGGTGATTCTAAGTGCCACACGATGTACTTGCGGCTCACCTGTCCTCTATCTATAACGCTGAGGTCAGGGGCCAAAGGGACGTCGTATTGATGCCGGCGTCAAAGCTGACGGCAGCCGTGCTCCGTGTGCTTCAGAGGGAGGGTTACATCGGGGACTTCGAGTACGTAGACGACGGTAGGTGGGGCAAGTTCAGGGTCACGCTGCTCGGGCACATAAACAAGATAGGCGCGGTCAAGCCGAGGACACCCGTCTCGTACAGGGAGCTGCTCAGGATGCCGGAGCACCTGAGGGGCTACCTTGCAAGCAGGGACCTCGGGTTCCTCATACTGTCGACGAGCCAGGGCGTCATGACGCACAAGGAGGCCGTCCAGAAGAGGATGGGCGGTGTCCTCATAGCATATGTCTATTAGCGCCTCGTCCATATTTTAAACCTCCGCCGCTTAGGACCTAGAGCGGGACCTCAATGGCGTCTTTCAGGGCGCTGTATTCGAGGAGCACGAGCTTCAAGAAGCTGGCCCAGGCTATAGCAAAGATAAGCGACGAGGCCACGCTCAAGGCCATGGAGCAGGGAGTCCTGATCTGGGCCTTCAGCCCGGACAAGACGGTCCTCGGGCTGGTTAGGCTCGACGCGAACGCCTTCGATGAGTACGCTGTTGACGGGGAGGTCGGCCTTGAGGTGAACTCAAGCGAGCTCTACAGGGTCACCAGGAGGGCTACCAGGAACGACGCAGTGGTGCTGAACTACAGCAGCGGCTTCTCGGGACTATCAGTCGAGCTCCAGGACAGGAAGACCTCCTTCAGCAGGTCCTTCTCAGTGTCGGCCATGGAGACCTCGGAGGCCGAGATAAGGGAGATAAATATGTCGCCGACCGCGAGGATAGTTCTGACCGCGGACGACCTGAGCACGCTGATATCCGACGTAAAGACCGTCGGCGACATAGTGGAACTGGTCGCCTCAGGGGATGGGCTTGAGGTCAGGTCGTCGGCCGAGGGGAAGGACTACGTCTGGGCTATGAGGCAGGGGGCGCCGCTTCAGGAGATATCAGTGGAGTCCGAGACCAAGGCGTCATATAGCGTTAAGGCCCTCTACTCATCACTTAAGCCCATAGTCGCTGTGGCCGATACGGTCACTATAGAGTACGCCACTGACTACCCCCTTAAGATAAGCGTCAGCACCGGGGGACCCGAGCAGGTGGTCATCTACATAGCGCCTGTCCAGGGCTGATCACTCTATCCAGTCGTGGCTCTGTATCTTCTCAGGGAGGTACTGGAACGCGAGGAACCTCAGCCCCTTGCTCGCTAGCGCCTCTATCTCCAGCTTCGCCTTCTTGTCAAGGAACATATCGATCTCCCTCTTCCAAGCCGGCGTGTGGAACCACGAGTACTTCATCAGCTCCTTCGCCCTCCTTACGTCAAGATCCTTGGCCTTGATTATGTAGTTCTTCCTCTCATCCTCTGTCAGGTAGGGCTTCT
>CAYFFY010000051.1:0-7010 GCA_964342635.1 uncultured Desulfurococcales archaeon | reverse complement strand
CTTAAATCAGGGCCATGCCTGACCAGGCCGGGACAGGGCATGGGCGTCTACCAGTTCAGGGACCTCAGGAAGCCCAGCGGGGGAGCGAGGTCGCTGCCCCACAAGAGGAAGAGGAGGCACGCCATGGGGGAGCCCTACGTGCCCGCCGTGCTGGGGGAGGGCCTGGAGGTAGTCGTGAAGAGGGTCAGGGGCGGCAACGCGAAGGCCTCGCTGAGGACAGTTAACGAGGCCGTGGTCTCCAACCCAAAGACGGGGGAGAGCAGGAAGGTCAAGGTCCTCGCCATAGTGAGCACGCCGGCCAACAGGGAGTACGCTAGGAGGAACATACTGACCAAGGGCACGGTTGTCAGGACCGAGCTAGGGCTCGCGGTTGTCACCTCGAGGCCCGGCCAGGACGGGGTCGTGAGCGCCGTCCTGGTTGAGGGCCAGGGTAAGCCTTCAGGTTAAATTCGCCGTATCCTTCCCCCCTTTAGGTGCGGAGCGTGTCCGTGACGTACCCTAACTGGCACTGGATCTACGAGTGGAGCACCCCAGGCACGGTCCACGCCCACGCCGTTAAGAGGGTCTACGCGTTTGGTAGGACAAAGTACCAGACGTACCTCATCGTTGAGTTCGAGGACCTGGGAAAGGCGCTCGTGATCGACGGCAAGACCCAGTCCGCCGTAGTGGACGAGTTCGTGTACCACGAGTCCCTCGTGCAGCCCGCCATGCTGTTCCACGGCTCCCCAAGGAGCGTGCTCATACTGGGCGGCGGCGAGGGGGCGACCGCGAGGGAGGTCCTCAAGTTCCCCAGCGTCAAGAGCGTCGCCATGGTCGACATAGACGAGGAGGTCGTGAACGCCTGCAAGGAGCTGCTCCCGGAGTGGCACAGGGGCTCCTTCGACGACCCGAGGGTGAGGCTCATCATTGATGACGCTGAGCACTTCCTTGCCACCACGAACGAGAGGTTCGACGTGATCGTAGCTGACCTCGTCGACCCGGAGGCCGGGGGGCCCGCGTGGAGGCTGTACACGAGGGAGGCCTACGAGCTGGTGAGGTCAAGGCTCAACCCTGGGGGCGTCTTCGTGACCCAGGCGACGAGCCCTACCCTGACCCCCCGCGTGCACGCCACGATATACAAGACCATCAAGGCGGCCTTCAGGCACGCCGTCCCGTACTACGTGTACATGAGGAGCTTCGAGGGCCTGTGGGGTTTCGTGATGGGGTCTGACGACGTTAACGTCGAGGCCATGAAGGACGTCGACGTTAGCCCCAGGCTCGCCTCGCTCGGAGTTAAGGGCAACAGGTTCTATGACACCGAGTCGCACCTGAACATGTTCCACCCCCCGAGGTTCATCAGGGACGTCCTCGACGCGCAGGGGTCCGTCGCTACCCTCAGCAACCCCGTGTACGTGCCTGCTTGAGGGTCTTCGGCCTCCCCTCCCCCCTTTCCGGGACGGGCTATCATGGTGTAGGCAGTGGGGTGATCTCGTTCATCCAGGGCCTTACCCAGGAGATAACCGCCGCGGCCTGTGCCCTCTTCGTGCTTACCTGGACCATCGGCTGGACGCTCAGGAGGGCCCCATACCCCTCTCTAGGCTGAAGAGGGCGGGTCCGGCCTCATCGAGGACTCCATCTGGCCCGCCCTCTGGCTCGCCCTCGGCTCCACGGTATTCACGTTCATCACCTACGTCGTTAAGGCGGTGGTCTCAGGCTCATGACGCCCTACGGCTACCTCTACTACGTAGCCCTTAAGCTGGCCCTGCTGACCTTCTACATCGGCGTCCTTGTCTACGCCCTGCCAATACCGCTCGGCGGCCTGAAGAGGTGGGCCGGTACCCTCGTCAGGGACTCCGCGCTTCACCTCGAGTTCGCGATGAGGGAGGGGAGGAGCAAGGGGCTGTACATAATATACGCCAGCCAGCTGCCGAGCGACGTAGGCAGCTCGATAGTCGAGAACACAGGCGTCAAGGTCGTCTTCGGGGGCTTCACGTCAGCGTACGCAGAGATGGCGTCCCAGCTCGCCTCGCTGCCTGTTGGCTACGCGCTGGTGAGGGACGAGCAGGGAAGGACCAGGCACGTTAAGGTCCTGGACTTCGGCAAATTGCTTAAAACCCTCCCTCCGCTCGGGCTAGGCGAGGGCGTTAGGCCTAATGGGCAAGAGCCTAAGACAGCAGAGGGCAGGTAAGGGCTCACTGACGTTCAGGAGCCCAGGCCACATACACCCGGGCCCGGCGAAGTACCCGCAGTTGGGCGACAGGACGCTTGAGGGGGTCGTGAAGGAGCTTATCCACGACCCCGGCAGGTACGTGCCCCTGGCCAGGGTCTCCCTTGCTGACGGCGCAGAGTTCCTAATGCCTGCGGCCGAGGGCATGTACGTGGGCCAGAGGATTAAGGTCGGGCCAGACGCTGAGCCCGCGTTCGGCAACGTCCTGCCTCTCTCCAAGGTACCTGAGGGGACCCCCGTCTTCAACCTTGAGCTCAGGCCCGGCGACGGGGGGAAGCTCGCCAGGCAGGCGGGCAGCTACGCCATAGTGCTGAGCAAGTCGGACTCCAGGGTCAAGGTCCTGCTACCGAGCAAAAGGGAGAAGGAGCTGGACGGGAGGTGCCTTGCGACAGTTGGCATCCCGGCAGGCGCGGGGAGGCTCGAGAAGCCGCTGCTGAAGGCCGGCGCTTCCTACTATAAGTACAAGGTCAAGGCGACCAAATGGCCCAAGGTGAGGGGCGTCGCGATGAACGCCGCCAACCACCCGTTCGGCGGCGGCTCGCACCAGCACGAGGGCAGGCCCACAACCGTCTCGAGGAACGCCCCGCCCGGCAGGAAGGTTGGCCACATAGCGGCGAGGAGGACGGGGAGGAGGAAGCGTTAGCCTCCTCTCCTGAGCCTCTCGGCCCTCTCCCCTATCGCGGTCACCTTCCTCGCCACGTCCATCGCGCCTCTACCGAACACTATGGCCCCCGGCTCCTTTCCGAAGTCGCCCGAGTCGACTATAACGTCGAGAGGGGCCCCAGCGTCCCTCAGCGCCTTGTTGACGCCCCACGGTATCGAGCCCCCTTCGGCCCTCTTCACCTCCTCTGGCTCAGCCCTCCTGTCGTAAGAGCCCACCTTCATGCCTAGGTCCCTGGCGGCCTGAAGTATGTAATCATCTACCGCTATGTTTATCGCGGCCCTGTACTCTGGGTACCACTTCATGTAGGCCAGCAGCGCCCTCGCCACGTGGCTCGAGGCCCCAGGGGCTGGGTCGCCGTGGATCACTATGGTGTCCCTGTAGCGGGTTATCCTCCCCGGCACCGCAACAACGTCCTCCGTCGACCTTGCGTAGGGGGGTTCCAGCGCGAGGCCGAAGTTCATTGATATCTCAGGTATCAGCTTCGAGACTACACGTTCGTTGGCCTTCAGGTAGCTGAGGGCCTCCTTCAGCTCCAGGATGGCCTCGTATGTCTTTGCGGGCACGTAGATGTACGCCGTCGGGTTCACGGGCCCGTGGCCCCTGCCTACGTTCAGCCCCCTGTCAATGGCGACGGTGACGAGCTCCTTCGCCCTCCTCACGGCGTCAGGCAACTCAAGGCCTCTGGCGAGGAAGCCAGCTATCGCGGCCGAGAAGGAGCAGCCCGTCCCGTGGGTGGCGTTGGTCTCAATCCTGGGGGCCCTGAACTCATAGAAGCTGCCGTTGTAGTAGAGCACGTCAATGGAATCCTGGCCGCCCAGGTGGCCCCCCTTAACGACCACCGCCTCGGCCCCCGTCCTGGCAGCTATCTCCCTCGCCGCCCTCCTGGCTTCGTCAAGGGTCCTTACTGGCCGCCCCGAGAGCACCTCGGCCTCGGGGGCGTTGGGGGTCACGACCGTCGCCCTTGGGAGCAGCTCCTCGACAAGGGCCCTCACGGCGTCCTCCCTCAGGAGCCTCGCCCCGCTCTTCGCAACCACGACCGGGTCGACAACAAGCGGGAAGTCGTAGCGCCTGAGGGCCCTGGCGACGGCGCTGACGACGCCGGCGTTGCTCAGCATCCCTGTCTTAGCAGCGTCGACCCCAACGTCGTCGTAGACGGCCTCTATCTGCTGGACCACGGCCTCAGGCGGAAGGTCATAGACGCCCCTTACCTCATAGGTGTTCTGGGCCGTGACGCTGGTGACCGCTACCGTACCGTGGACGCCGACCGCGGCGAACGTCTTCAGGTCAGCTGCCACGCCGGCCCCGCCCACGCTGTCGACGCCTGCAATCGTCATAGCTACCGGGATCGGCTTCCTGGCCTGGCTTGAGCCCATTGCTCCCCCCTCCTCGCTAGGTCAAGGGCCCTAAAGAACGTTGGCCAGAAGAGGTCCTCGGCCTGCTGTAAGGCCTTCCTCAGCGAGGCCCCACAGCCTAGATAGACGCCGCTCCCCTCCTCAATCCTCCCAATCACCCTGGCCTCTATCCTCTTGTCCTTCAGCAGCGATAGGGCCTCCTCGGCCCTGTCCGGGGACACCGTCGCTATAAGGGTGCCCTGGAAAAGGTCCCTGCTTACCTTACCTAAAAAGTAGGGCCGGCCCATGCTACCACTTTCAGGAGTAACGGCCTGGACCTGGGCTTAAAAGCCCTTGTAACTGTGAGGCTAGCGATGAGGGCCAGGCTACTGTTCGTGACTTCAAGCGTGGGCCTCGGGCACGTCACGAGGGACTACAGGCTCTCGAGGGAGCTCAAGTCGTGGGCTGACGTAACCTGGCTCACGGCAGGGGGCGCGGCCAGGTACCTCGAGATGAGGGGCGAGAGGCTGCACGAGCTTTCGTGGAGGTTGGCCAGCATCGGGGACTCCCTGTTGCACGTAATAAAGGGTTGCAGGGTCCGCGTAGGGCCGGTCTCGGCATACAGGGTCTACAGGGACCTGGCGCGCAACGCCGCGATCATAAGGGACCACCTCGACCTCGAGGCCTTTGACTTAGTCGTTGGCGACGAGCCGTGGGAGCTCATGATGTCAGGGGCCGTGAAGGGGTGCAGCGCCGTCATAACCGACTTCGAGTCCTTCAGGGCATCTGGGCTAGTATCAGGGGCCGTAGTGTCCAGGGTAAACTCGTGGCTGACATCGTCCTTCTCAAGGTTCAGGGCAAGGTTTAACGTAGGCCTGTGGGGGGCCCCTGGCCCACTGTTCAAGAGGCCCGGAAACCTGTTCACCCACGGCGGGGCTTACCCGGAGGCCGCCGAGGAGGACCTCGTAGTCTTCAACCTGGGCGGCACGGAGGCCGTTGCTCCCCTTGCTGAGGGCATTGCCAGGCGGCTTGAGGCGGCCGGCCTCAGCGTTTCCACGGTCGGGCTGCCGTCAAGGCTCGTCGCCGACCCAACGCGCGAGATAGCGAGGGCCCGCGTACTGGTTACCCTTGCAGGCTACGGAAGCCTTGTCGAGGCCGCCGCCATGAGGAAGAGGACGGTAATACTTAGGATAGATGGCCACTTCGAGCACGAGGAGAACGCGAGGGCATTCGAGGGGCGTAGCGGGTACAGGGTGCTAAGGTGCAGCGAGGCCACGCCTGAGGCCGTGCTCAGGGCGGTGAATGAGGTCCTGGCCGAGATGCCGGACCCGCCGACCGTGAGGGACGCCGCAACGGAGATCGGGGAGGGGCTGAGGTCCCTGGCCGAGAGGCATTGACAACGCCGTAAGGACCGGTGCGTGCTGAAGCGTTTTTAACAAAGGGTCCTAACGACAGGCGGTGGAACTCGTGCCCCTGACGGAGGAGGACCTAGTAAGGGCTTTCTATGAGATGATAGCGACCGCCGCAACCTCGATACCTGAGGACGTCTACAGGGCCCTGAAGGAGGGGTACGAGAGGGAGACAAACCCGCTGGCCAGGAAGCAGCTCGAGGCCATACTCAAGGACATAGAGATCGCCTGCACGAGGAAGGTCCCGATATGCCAGGACACGGGCACCCCATACTTCTTCTTTGAGATGGGCGAGAACTTCCCCCTCAAGCTCGGCGCCGTCAGGGCCGCCGCTGAGGCCGTGAGGAGGGTCACGAAGGACGGTTACCTGAGGCCTAACGCCGTTGACCCGTTCTACAAGAAGAACAGCGGCGACAACACAGGGAGGTACATACCGTGGATGCACATCGACCTCGTGGAGGGGGACGAGCTCAGGGTCTGGTTCATGACCAAGGGTGGGGGGAGCGAGGCCCCGGCCACCCTGATAATGAGCGAGCCAATACTTGGGTTCGAGAAGCTTAAGTCAGGTGTTATAGACACCATAGTTAAGTACGGCCCTCTCCCATGCCCTCCAGTCATCGTTGGGGTCGCCGTCGCGGCGGGGGCCGACATAGCGCTCGCCCTGGCGAAGAAGTCGCTGCTGAGGCCGATAGGTGAGAGGAACCCCGACCCCAACATAGCAAAGCTTGAGGTCGAGCTTCTCAGCGCGATAAACAAGCTCGGCCTTGGACCTCACGGCTTCGGCGGCGGGCTGACGGCCCTTGACGTTAAGATCGACTACGCGTACAGGCACCCGGCCACCTTCGCTATCGGCATAGTCACAAGCTGCTGGGCGACGAGGAGGGCGTCAGCCGTCATAAAGCCCAGCGGCGAGTGGCAGCTCACAAGCAGGCACATTAAGTACACGGGCACGGGGTGCGCGCTGGTGAGGTGATGGGCATGAGCGTTGGCGCGAGGGAGTTCCACTTAAGGACGCCCCTGAGCGACGAGGTCGTGGGCGCGCTCAGGGCTGGCGACGTGGTCTACCTGAGCGGGATCGTCGTGACGGCGAGGGACGAGGCCCATGAGCTTATCCTTGAGATCCTGAGGGAAGGCGGCTCCCTACCGATTGACCTTAGGGGGCTGGCGCTATACCACTGCGGCCCGGTCGCCGTAAGGCAGCCTGACGGCTCGTGGAAGATAGTGGCCGCCGGGCCGACCACGAGCATGAGGATGGAGACCGTGGAGCCGGAGTTCATAGAGAGGACCGGCGTCAAGATGGTCATAGGTAAGGGTGGGATGGGGCCGAGGACGGCTGAGGCCATGAGGAAGCACAAGGCCGTCTACGCCGTATTCACAGGCGGGGCAGGCGCCCTCGCCGC
>CAYFFY010000050.1:0-7088 GCA_964342635.1 uncultured Desulfurococcales archaeon | reverse complement strand
CCCGTCCGGGGATCCCCATCCTCGCCTCGTTGTCTCCCCTGACCAGGACCACGTCGCCCCCCGAGGACGAGGCCAGCCTAAGCAGCCCAGGGAGGGAGTCGGGCCTGTCGACCGAGTCTCCAAGCAGGACGACCTTGTCGGCGGGCTCCGAGAGGGCCCTCTCGAGGGCCGGCATGACGGTGTTAGGGTAGTGAACGTCGGCGAGCACTAGTATCCTCGTGGCGGTCACCGCCTAGACGAAGTCAAGGTACCTGGAGTATTTACCCTGCAGCACCCTCTCTCCCTCGGAGTCCATGAGCCAGGCGAGCCAGGTCACCTCTACGGGCCTCATGCCGAGGGCGGGCGAGGCCAACTCCACGAACTCAACGAACTCCTCCCCGCCAGGCGGCACGCTCACCCCAAGCCCCTCCGAAAGCCTCCCGAGGAAGCCTATGACGACCCTGTCGGGCATGGCGGTGTCGACACCCCCCATCATCCTCAGGTACTGGTAGGTGACGAGGCCTACCCCCCTGACAGAGCCGACGGGGTCCGACCTCCAGCCCCTGAGCGAGGACGAGGAGGCCCACGCCCTAAGCCTCGACCTGTCGTCGGCGCCCGGCAGGGGGAGGAGGGCCCTGGCGACGCCCCTGGCGACCTCCCACGCCCTCCTGTTGCCCCAGTACCTGAGCAGGTAGTCCACGTCGGCGGAGGCCAGGTCTGACAGGGTGGCCAGCCTCCCGGTGTCCACGAGGTCCTCTTTGACCGCCAGGACCCTCGGCGCCACGGCGGTGAAGTAGCTGAGGCCCGTTGAGGTCAGGGCCGCGTCTATGACCATCAGCGTCGCCGAGCCTCCCCACCTCATGCTGCTAAGGCACCTCTCAGTGAACGCCCTCAGGTGCGGCGCGCCCCTGGCGGCCTCCCTGAGCCTCCTGCCTAGCTCCTCGAGGCCGCCCAAGGCTCAGCCCCTCAGGACGAGCAGGGCGCCTATGGCGGCCGAGGCCGACGCGGCCACGTAGTCGATCCACGGGAGCTGCACCGCAACTGCGCCCAGGACGTGGCCCAGGTACGCGAGCGCGGCGTTCCAGGGGAGCGAGCCGATCGCCGTGTAGGCCAGGAACCTGGGCCTGTCCATCCTGAAGACGCCCGCCGGCAGGGACACTATGGACCTCAGGGCCGGCGTCACCCTGCCAACGAGGACTATCAGCGGCCCCCTGCCCAGGAACAGCCTCTCCGCCGACTCGAGCTCCTCCCTCCTTACCCCGACGAGGGGCGCGTACCTGTAAACGGCCGCCCTGCCGCCGAGGAGTCCGACGTAGTATAGCGCCGTCGACCCTATCAGGTTGCCAACGGTCGAGGAGAGCACCACGCCGGCCAGGCCGACAGGGGTGCCGTACCGCGCTCCCGCGAGGGGCACGACGACCTCGCTCGGTATGGGAACGGCCGCGCTCTCTAGCGTCATCAGCCCCATGACGCCGACCAGGCCAACCCTCCCCATGGCCTCTGAGCCGACCCTTACCGCGTATGCCGTCAGCGAGCCCCCAAGGCCCAGGGCCCTGTAGGCCGCGACCCCGAGGCCTATCAGTATAAGGACGACGCCGAGGACCGCTGTCGCCCTCACGCCGTACCCCCTGGCCCCGTTTTACCCCCCGGTTAACGGGCTACTGCGTCACGATCTTCCTCACGAACTGACACCTCTTGGCTAGCTGCAGCACCGGTATCCCCTTGGGCACGACTACCTCGTTGACCACCTTTATCGACCTTACCTTGGAGCTCATGGTCTCCCAGTCGACGTCGGGGGCGAAGACGAGCCTCTTGATGTTAGAGAACACTATCGGCCTCTCGGCCGCCTGGAGGTCAGCCCTGGTCACGGTAAGCTCGTCGATCCCAGTCACGAGGTCGAAGTCGGCGACGGCCCCCACGACCGACTTCATGGCTGTGGCCTGGGCCTCCTTGAGCTTAGCGAGCACGCGTGTGAGGGCGTCTGACAGCTTCTGGCCCACGTCCTTTGAGGCCTCCAGCGTCACCAGCAGGTTGCTCATGGCGGTGTTCATGAGGTCCCCGACCGTTACCCCCATCTCCTTCGCTACCCTTGAGAACCTCTCGTAGAGCTCCGGGTCTAGGCCCCTTATAGTGTAGGTCTTCCCCCTCTCCTCCTTCTCCCCGCCCTGCTCGGTACCCTGGTCCCTCTCCTCCCCGCTCACTGTCCCACCTGTGTTACCTGTATTACAGAGGATACTTAAATGTTGCGCCTAACAATGCTTCTATGTAACGCGACACATCAAGACCTACTGTGAGGCCACGACGCGCCTCACCTCAGGGATGTAGGGCTAGTGGGCTGGGCCCTCGCCAGAGCACATCTCCGAGAGAGAGGGGAACCTGCCAGGGTCGCCAATTACGACAAGCCCGTCGCCGGCCCCAAGCTGGAAGTCCTTAGAGAAGTACGGGCTGAACTTGCCGTCCCTCTCGACGAGGACGGGCGTTACGTCCTCCGGGAGTTCTGAGAGCCTGGCCCCGTCGCACCTGGACCCCTTGCCGACCACGAAGAACCCGAGGGCGTAGCCGTGGCGCCTCAGGGCCCTCGACGAGGCCTCCGTGGACTCGAGCAGGACGCCGCCCAGGTTGCCTGAGACCGCGAGGCCGGCGAGCATCCTGCCGAGGTACCTCCTGATCCTTATGACGTGGTTGGCCCCGGCGCTCCTGAAGACGTCCTGGAGGTCCTCGTGGTGCACGAGGACGACCACCCTCGCCCTCTGGTTGAGCCTCCTCACCCTTATGAGGGCCGCCAGGTTCTCAAGGTCGTTCTCGAGGGCTATCACGACGGCTGAGGCGGCCTCGACGCCGGCCGCCTTAAGCTCGGCCTCACTCGTAGGGTCACCTATGAGGGCCCTCCTCGACTCGGGCCTCGAGGCGAGGTCCTCGTTCCTCGTCACCATGACGTACTCGACGCCGAAGCCCTCGAGCTCCTCTGCGGCCTCTGCCAGGTCGCCCAGGATGACTATGTGGCCCTTCAAGTGCCTTGCCCTCCACCTGGCCCTGGCGTCTACCCAGACAGACCTTCTCGTTATGGTGCCTATGACCCCGGTTATAAGGGTGGCGTAGACGGCCACCGAGGAGCCGACCATCACGGTGAGTATCACCTTCTCGACGGCAGGCATGGAGCCTACGGGGGGCGTGAACAGGCCGACCGTAGTTACGAGGCCGACGGCGGCGTACACCGCCGAGACAGGGTCAAGCCCCTGGTACGTCATGAACGTCAGCGCGCTTATGGAGATGATCACCGCTATTGCCACGAGCTGGGGCACGACCCTCGCGAGCACGGAGTAGGGGGCAGCCAGCACCTCAATGACGTTCAGGAGCAGGCGGCTCCTGGTCCTGACCATGTAGCGTCGGCCGCTTGGTGAGCCAGGCCGCAGGATATTATACCGCGCTGAGGGCAGCCAGCTTAGGCCGCCGTGAGGAGTGGTTTCGGGGCTGAGGCGTGAGGAGGGCTAGATCGGCCGAGCGGCCTACCTCCCCATGAGCCTCTTCAGCTCCTCGGCCGCCTCCCTGACCGCCTGGACAGCTTCGGGGTTCTCGAGGACCGGCGTGCCCTCGACCTGCCTGCCCGTGACGGCGTCCCTGACTATCCTCCTCATAATCTTCCCGCTCCTGGTCCTGGGCAGGTCCCTGACCGGCACGACGGCCTCGGGCTCGAAGGGCTTGCCGAGGCGCCTCGTGACGAGCTCAACTATGGCCTGGAGGTCCTCAGGCGTCAGCTGCTGTCCCTGCCTGGGCAGCGCGAAGCAGACTATCACCTCGCCCTTCACCGGGTGAGGGTAGCCTATACAGGCGCTCTCGGCCACCTTGGGGTAGCTGTTGACTATGGTCTCGACCTCGGCGGGTCCTATCCTCTTGCCCGCGACCTTGATCACGTCGTCGGCCCTCCCCAGTATGTACCAGAACCCGTCCTCGTCGACCAGGGCGTAGTCGCCGTGGTACCACACGCCCGGGAACCTGCTCCAGTACGTCTCTATGTACCTCTCCGGGTCCCTCCAGAGCCCCCTCGTCATGCTCGGCGCGGGCTTCTTGGCCACCAGGTAGCCTGGCCTTCCCCTGACCGGCCTCCCCTCGTCGTCGAACACGTCAACGTCCATGCCGAGCCCTGGCCCCCAGAGGGTCGAGGGCTTGAGCGGGACCACGGGGCTGGGGAGTACGAAGCACCCCATTATCTCGGTGCCGCCGCTGAGGTTTATCATGGGCCTCCTCTCCTGCCCCACGTCCCTGACAACCCACATCCACGTGTCCTCGTCTATCGGCTCGCCCGTGTTCCCGAAGGCCCTCAGGCTCCCCAGGTCGTGGGCCTCATAGGCCTCGCGCCCCAGCGACTTCAGCAGCCTGGCGGCCGTTGCGGCGAAGCCCAGGTGGGTCACCCTGAACCCCTCTATCAAGGCCCAGACCCTGTCCCTGGTCGGGTAGTCGAGGGCCCCCTCGACTGAGAGGTGGGAGGCGCCCAGGGCCTGGGACCCAACGACCATCCAGGGGCCCATCATCCAGCCAAGGTCTGTTATCCACCACAGCGTGTCCTCCCTGCGGGTCCACCCTGGCTTTATGTCGAGGTTGAAGAAGTGCTCCTTGGCGGGCTGCAGGAGCATGCCGGCGTGGCTTATGACCGCCCCCTTGGGCCTGCCTGTGGTGCCGCTTGTGAACATCAGGATCGCGGGGTCCTCGGCCTCCGTCTCGACGGGCTCGAAGCTGGGCCTCTTCGAGGCTATCGCCCTGTCGTACCACATGTCCCGTTCGTCGTCCCAGGGCACCTCTATGCCGAGCCTCCTGACCACGACCTGCTGCACCTTGAGCCCCGACGCCCTTATCGCCTCGTCGGAGCTGGGCTTGAGCGGTACGACCCTCCCCTTCCTGTAGTAGCCGTCTACGGTCACCACGACCTTGGCCTCGCCGAGCCTCAGCCTCTCCCCGACGGCCTCGGGGGCGAAGCCGCTGAATATCGGGGTAGCGACGGCGCCGACCCTCATGGAGGCGAGCGTGGCCACGACGGTCTCCGGCATTATGGGCGCGTAGATGGCCACCACGTCCCCCTTCCTGACGCCGAGGTCAACTAGGAGGTTCGAGAACCTGTTGACCTGGTCGAGCATCTGGGAGTACGTCAGCCTCGCGACCCTGTCGTCCTCCCCGATCCAGGTCATGGCCACCTTGTCGCCGAGGCCTCTCTTCACAACCCTGTCGAGGACGTTGTAGGACACGTTGATCCTGCCGTTGATGTACCACCTCGTCCACTCGACCCCCTTTGACGCGTCGTAGACCTCCGTCGGCTCCCTGAACCAGTCCAGCTCAAGCCAGTCAGGCAGGCCACCCCAGAACCACCTCGGGTCGTCCGCGCTCCTCCTTACAAGGTCGCCGTACGACCTGAAACCGTGGCGCTCCATGAACTCCGTGACGTTCGCGTCGCTGACGACCTCCTTGGGCGGGGTCCACACGTAGACCAACCGGGACACCCTGGTAAGTATCCAGCAATGTGCACGGTTTTTATTCCAGAACCCCTCATCCTTCCCAACGGACGGGGGCGTTAATGGCGAGAAGGGTCGCGATCATCGGGGTCGGCTGGTACGGTTTCTCGCCGGCGACCCCTGAAGTGCACTTCCAGGGCATGATGTTTGAGTCCTCGCACAGGGCCTACGCGGACGCGAACGTTGACCCGAGGAGGGACGTTGACGTCTTCGTGGACTGCCAGGAGGACATGTGGGAGGGGATAGCGATAGCCGACGAGTTCGCACCTGAGCCCATAGGGGGGGCCCTGAGGCCCACCTTCACCGTGGCCGGGGACGGCCTCCTCGGCGTCGCACACGCGTACATGCTGATACGCTCCGGCCTCGCCAACGTGGTCGCCGTCGAGGCGCACGGAAAGCCAAGCGAGATAAAGACGCTCCAGGACATATACAGGATGGCGTACGACCCCAACCACGTGAGGCCGCTGCCGACGGGCAACCCGTTCTTCGTGGCCGGGCTAGACGCCCAGGCCTACATGAAGAGGGCCGGCGCCTGGAGGGAGCACCTGGCCCAGGTGGCCGTGAAGAACCGCAGCAACGGCCTTGCCAACGGCCGCGCCCCCTACGCGGCCAGGGTGACGCTCGACGAGGTCATGGCGGCGCCGTACTCGATATACCCCATGACCAGGTATGAGATCGCCGGCTTCTCCGACGCCTCCGTCACCGTCGTCCTAGCTTCCGAGGAGGTGGCCAGGAGGTTCACCGACAAGGTCGTGTGGCTTGACGGCATAGGCTACTCGACCGAGACCGGCAGCGGGGCGATAGAGTGGCACGAGTGGGGCCGCATGAAGTCTATGAGGGAGGCCGCCCTCATGGCCTACAGGGCCGCGGGCGTGACAGGGAGCCCCGCAAGCTCCTTCGACCTCGCTGAGGTCGAGGACAGGTTCAGCTTCATGGAGCTCCTTTCGCTGGAGGAGCTGATGGTGGCGAGGGAGGGCGAGGCCCACAGGCTGCTCGAGCAGGGGCACTTCAACAGGGACGGCCCCATGCCAGTGAACCCGAGCGGCGGCTCCCTCGCCATGGGGGTGCAGCTTGAGGCCACGGGCCTCGGGAGGCTCCTCGAGGCGGCGCTCCAGCTCAGGGGTGAGGCCGGGAGGCACCAGGTCAAGGGGGCGAGGAGGGCGTTGGTTGCCACGTGGAGGGGTGTGCCCGCGTACACGAGCGCCGTCGCGGTTCTCTCTGCGGGGTGAGGGAGGGTGGTGACGAACCTCTTCGTTAAGGACAGGGTCGCGATCGTTGGGGCCGGCATGACCGCGTTCATGAGGAGGGCCCTCGAGACCCCCAGGGAGCTCGCCTGGGAGGCAGCAAAGATGGCGCTCGACCAAGCAGGCCTGACACTGAAGGACATAGACTGCGTAGTGGTCGGCTCGGCCCCAGACACGTTCGACGGCGTCCACCTCAAGGGCGAGTACCTGGCCGACGGCTCAGGCGCGGTTGACAAGCCCATGACGAGGGTCTACGTCGGCGGCGGAACTGGGGTCTTCGTGCCGGTCTCGGCGTGGTGGCACGTGGCGAGCGGCCTCTGCAAGACAGTGCTCGCCGTGGGCGAGGAGAAGATGAGCCCAGCCC
>CAYFFY010000049.1:0-7107 GCA_964342635.1 uncultured Desulfurococcales archaeon | reverse complement strand
GGAGGGGGGCGGACTGGGAGCTGATCTCGGCTGCGAGGGCGATAGGCGAGGAGTTAAAGTAAAAAAGTTAAATAGTAACTAATAAAAATAACTATTCCTTATGGGGTCATGGGCAGGGGGCAGGGTACACCGCGGTCCCGTTCTTGAACGACGACGGGTAGAGCAGGTTAACGGTTGTGGTGCCGTTCGGCCACACCCATACCTGGGCAGGTATCGGGTTCTCGCCAACCTGCATGCCGTTGGACGTCACGTTGAAAACGCCATCTATGGTCATGATCTTCCCGCTTATGTCGCTCAGGACTGCCTGCTTTAGGGCGGTCTGGTTAAGCGTGCCGGCGTCCTCTATCGCGAGCTGGATTATGAGGCCCGCGTTGAAGCCCGCTATGGCGAGGAAGTTCGTAGGCGTGTGATACGTGCTGACCCACAGCGAGGAGAACTGCTGGTACGTCGGGCCCCACCACGTGAGGCCGAGCTTCTGGGCAAGGGCCGGCGTGTAGCTGACTATCGGCGGGTAAGCTAAGGTGAACGTGCCGTTCATGTTTGCCCCCACCTGGCTCAAGAACGTCGGGAGAAGCTGGCCTGGGAAGTTCGTTAGCACGAGCGGGAAGCAGGCGTGCGCGCTGGCGAGGCCGTTAAGGAAGGCTATGTCGTTGGTCGGGTAGCCTAGCTCGATAACGGCCTGCGGGTGCAGGCTCTCGAGCGTGGCAATTACGCTTGAGTAGTCAGAGGTCGAGGTCGCAACGCTGGTGTTATATATGACCTTTATGCCGTAGCTGGCGAGGCCTGGCGCTAGGAAGTATGACTGGTACGCGTTGAAGTCGTTCTCGTCGTAGATGACGGCGACGTTGTGTATGCCGAGCGAGTTCAGGAATCCAGGCACGTAGAGGATGAAGTACGGGGACACCGGCAGGCTGGTCAGTATGATGTAGTTATTGTTAACGAAGAAGGCGAACGAGCTCCCAGTGACGTCCCAGAGGAGGACGTGACTTGAGTTGGTGAAGCTAACGGCTGGGGCCGTCATTACTGAGCCGAAGTCCGCGACGAGTATGTTGACGTGGTCGACGTCGACAAGCTGCTCGTAGTCGCTAAGCGCCGTCTGTGCGTTACTACCCGCGTCTAGCGCTATGATCTTGACCGTCAGGTTCTTTCCGTACTGCTTCACATAGATCCCGCCCTGGCCGTTGACCCAGTTCGCCCAGAGCTCCAGGCCCTGGTACTCTGGCATTGAGGAGGTCGCGTATGCCCCTGTCGAGTCGTAGACGACGCCTATGAGTATCTGGCTGGGCGCTGATGTTGTCGTGGTGGTAGTGGTGGTCGTCGTTGTCGTGGTGGTCGTCGTTGTAGTTGTCGTGGTGGTAGTGGTGGTAGTACTTGTAGTGGTAACTGGCTTCTTCGTCGTCACGTAGGCTAGGTATGCCCCGACGGCTACTATGACGACTATGACTATTACGATTACGGCGAGCGCCGTGGTTGAGAGCGACCGCCTCATGTCCCTATACCACATCCCTAGTGGGATACTAATGGGGATTATAGATAAGATCTCAACGTCCGTATAAACGTGGCAATAAGGGCTGGGCTGTCTTATCAGCGAGTAAAATAAGCGTTAAAATCCGTCAAAAGGGGGAGGCGGGAAGGCAGGCTGTATGCTGTCTGCAGCGCTGTCGCTGGCCGTCTATGCCGTCGTTGTGGGCTTGCTCCAGGGGCTGTTCTTCGCCTTCATGGCCCTCGGCCTCAACCTCATATTCGGCGTCGTGAGGATGGTCAACGTCGCCCACGGCGATTTGATCGTGCTGGGAGGCTACCTCGCATATGAGCTATTCTCGTTATATCACGTGAACGCCTACGTCTCGTTCCTAGTCGCGTTCCCCACGTTCTTCGCGATAGGAATCGGCGTCTACTACATGCTGGTACCAAGGCTTGAGAAAAGCTCGGACCCCGAGATGTTCTCGTTCACCGCGTTCTTCGGGTTATCGATGGTCATACTGGCCCTTGCGACCCTTGCGTTCGGGTACTACCCGGCGGCCCTAAGCTACTCTGCGATGCTCATTAGAGGCGCCTTCTACATCGCGGAACATGGCGTCTCGTACGTCTACGTTATGATGGCGGTCCTCTCGGCCGTCATGTTAGGGGTCACGTACTATTACCTTCAAATGACAAGGCTTGGCAGGGCAACGAGGGCGATAATTCAGAACAAGGAGCAGGCGCTCGCGCTCGGCGTTGACGCGAGGAGGGCCACGCTCTTCGCCTTCGCGTACGGCTTCGCCATGACCGGCATGGCCGGTGTCCTGGCCCCCTACGTGTTCGGCTACATATACCCCTCTTCAGACACCTTAATCACCGTGATAGCGTTCACGATAGTGATAATAGGGGCCCTTGGTGACCCCCTCAGCTCAGTGGTGGGCGGCCTCATATTCGGGGTGGCGTACCAGCTCCTCGAGGTCTTCTGGCCCTCCTTAGCGTACACGGTCGTGTTCCTCGCCCTTCTCGTCATAATCGTCGCCAAGCCCGGCGGCGTCCTGGGGAAGCCGCAGAGGGAGGTGTAAGGAGTGGAGCCCGCTAGCCCGGTTGGCCTCAACAGCAGGAGGGCCGTAGAGATAGTCGCGGTCCTGGCAGTCATAGCGGCAATCTTTATCGGGGGCCCACGCATATACCATAACCTGCCGTTCTTCTTCATAACCATGGTGTTCCTGATCCTGTCTTACGGAATAAACCTGATTTACGGTATGACGGGCTATCTCCCGTTCGGCTACACGGTCTTCTACGGGCTCGGTGCCTACGGCGTTTACATAGGTATTAGGCTCGGGCTTGGCGTCCTGCCAAGCTTCCTCTTCAGCATCACAATCACCTTAGCTCTGGCCATAGTCATGCTCCCGCTGTTCAGGCTTAGGTCCCACTACTTCGCCATAGCCACCCTCGCGGCGCTCATGGGGGTGTATGACCTCATAGACTCATCCGTGATGGCGCCTTGGACGGGCGCTGGGAAGGGGGCCGCCCTCATAGGGTTATATGACCCCGCTCTCACCTACGGCGTAACATTCGTGGCCCTCGTGGTCTTCGTGCTGGCGACAGCCGCGATAAAGTACGGCAGGTTCGGCCTCGCCCTGAGGGCCATTAAGGGAAACGTCACGTCAGCTGCGCTCGACGGGGTGAACGTCCCCCTCCTAAGGGGGCTGGCGTGGCTCATAAGCGCCCTTATGGCGGCGATGGCGGGGGCCATGTACGGTTGGTTCGTCACGTTCTTCTACCCCGACACCGTCTTCTCGGTCGCCCTCAACGTGTACGTAATAGCCTTCACGATATTCGGGGGGCCTGGCACGCTAACGGGGCCCCTGCTTGGGACGCTGATACTTAACGTCATATATCAGTACGTAGGAGTCTCCGCCTACTCTAACTACCTCCCGCTGGTCTTCGGGGCTATCCTCGTCGCCCTGGTCCTTCTCATACCGAACGGCGTCGTTAACCTCATAAACAGGAAGGTCAGGGGGCTGCTACCCTGATCAGGTGACCTGGAAGAAGGTCCTCCTCACCTCATCAAGCCTCCCTATCTCATCGGCCCTCCCGTGGAGTTTGACCCTGCCCATATCCATGACGATCACGTAGTCAGCCACGTCTATGAAGGACGGGTTCTGCTCCGCCAAAAGGATCGTTATACCCATCTTCTTAAGCTCGGCGACGTAAGTCACTATCTTGGACACCATCACTGGCGAGAGCCCTGTGGACGGCTCGTCGAGAAGCAGGAGCTTGGGCCTCGACACCATAGCCATGGCGACGGCCAACATCTTCCTCTGGCCGCCTGAAAGCGCTGAGGCCCTTGCGTTGGCCATCCTCCCGAGCTCCGGGAAGTACCTGAAGGCCTCGGCAACCGCGTCGGATCCCCTCCGGTAGTACCTCGGTGATGCCGCTAGGCGAATGTTGTCGGCCACGCTCATGTCTGGGAATATGGGGTTGTCGGTGACCATCACGAGTCCCTGCCTGGCCCTGACGTGGGGCTGCAGGTATGTTATATCGCGCCCATCTAACACGATCCTGCCGCCCATGGGCCTAAGTATGCCAGCTATGGCCTTAAGGGTTGTAGTCTTGCCGGCCCCGTTCAGGCCGAGCATGAGCGTGGTCGTCCCTGCCTCGACCTGGAACGAGACCCCGCTGACAACGGCCAGCCTGCCGTACCCTGCCACTAGGTCCCTGACCTCAAGAAGGGGGGCTAAGCCGCCTCTTGCCTCAGGCACGCCTCTCACCCAGGTAGATCTTGATCACCTCCTCGTTGGCCGCTATGTCATCGTAAGTGCCCTCAGCGACCCTCCTCCCCTCGTTCATTACGACGACCCAGTCCGCCACCGACCTCACCATCTTCATTATGTGCCCTATGTAGAGGACCCCCATGCCCCCCTTTGCCAGCGACCTGACCTTTGTCGCCAGGGTGTCAAGCTCCTCAGGACTGAGGCCAGCGCCTATCTCGTCGATAAGGATGTACTTGGGCCTTGCCGCGACGGCCCTTGCGAAGTCGAGGAGCTTCTGCTGCTCGGCGTTCAGCTCGGAGGCGAGCCTTTCAGCCACGCCCCTGAGCCCGACGAACTTCAGCGCCTCCTCAGCCGCCTGCACGGCCTCCTCGCCCTTCTGCCCAGCGCTGAAGAGCGCTGAGACGAGCACGTTCTCCAGCACGGTCAGGTTAGGGTAGGGCCTCGGTATCTGGTACGTCCTCGCTATGCCGAGCCTTGCACGCGTGTATGGGGGAAGTGACTTTATGCAGGCCCCGTTAAGCCTTATCCTGCCGGAGTCGAGCCTGAGGACGCCCGTTACCAGGTTCACAAACGTGGTCTTCCCGGCCCCGTTTGGGCCGATGAGGGCCTTGACCACGCCAGGCTCTATGTCCATGGAGAAGCCGTCAACGGCCCTCAGCCTCCCGAAGGTCTTGACGAGGTCCCTAGCCTCCAGCACTCGGGCCCCCGTGGTCGCTCTAGGTTCCACAGTAAAATCCGTTCTTGTCGGTTGGACAGGCGAGGGCGCGGGTCAGCCCTCGCCTGCAGCCAGCCGCCTGAATGCTTTTTAGCGGGGTGGAACTTGACGTCATGGGGTCGTCGATGGTCTCACCAATGAGGCTCAGGCCGCCTGCCTTGGTCGCGCACGGCGGGGCAGGCTCATGGGAGGGGGCAGACCTAGAGGTCGCGATGAGAGAGGTCGCGAGGGCAGCTCAGGCAGGCCTTGAAGCTGCGAGGTCCGGCTCGGCCGTCGACATGGTGACGGAGGCCGTCGCCTACATGGAGGACGTTGGCGTGTTCAACGCAGGCGTCGGCTCGGTCCTTGACTTCACCGGCGGCATAACCATGGACGCCGCTGTCATGAGGGGTAGGGACCTCAGGGCAGGCGCAGTCGCAGGCGTCACTTACCCTAGGAACCCCGTGAGGCTGGCCAGGGCCGTGCTCGAGCTAACGCCGCACGTCCTCCTAGTCGGCCCCTGGGCAGACCGCCTGGCCGAGAGGCTTGGCGTTCCTAGACACCCGGGGCCAAGCCAGAGGGCCCTAGAGAGGTGGAGGAGGATAAAGGAGAGCGGGGGCGGCCAGGACCAGCTTTACAGGTCTTGGCTCGAGGCGGCGAGGAGGCTGGGCTACGACACGGTCGGCGCCGTGGCCGTCGACTCTGACGGCATGACGGCCGCCGCCGTGAGCACCGGCGGGGGCGCGCTCAAGCTGCCTGGCAGGGTTGGGGACTCGCCCATAGTGGGGGCCGGCCTCTACGCTGACCAGCTCTCCGCCTTCTCAGCTACGGGCGTCGGGGAGTACATAATTGCCGTCGGCCTCTCGATTAGGGCATCCATGAAGTACGTACAACAGCGTGACATCGCGGTTGCCATAGAGGAGGCCCTCAGGGACCTGACATCAAGGTTCGGGCCGGGGACGGCAGGGCTGGTAGGCATAAGCTCGGTAGGGGCCGCTTACGGCTCCTTCAACACCAGGGCCATGCCCTGGGCGGTCGCGGACTCGTCAGGTCTCGTGAAGGCCCTAGGAGGCTCCGTCAAGCAAACTTAAAAGGGCAAAAGGGGAAATCCTTTCCAGCGACCGGTGGTGGGACCCACATTGGGTTGGGGGACTAGAAGGAACTCCTTATCTACAACAGCCCTAGCCGCGATAATAATCGTAATAGTAGTCATAGCCGTAGTTGCTGGCGTTGCCTACTACTTGCACGTTAAGCACGTCATGACTACGACGACCCCGATAACCTCTACGACATCGACTACAACTACGACGACATCGACTACGACGACCCCGATAACCTCTACGACATCGACTACGACGACCACTACGACGACGACATCAGTGACGCCCACGCTGTCCATGTCGCCGCCCGCCGTCAGCAGCTATACAACAACGGCTGGTACGCCAATTATGGTGACGGTGACCGGCTTCACCCCCTCTGCGGGGTCCTACGTGCTGTTCTACACGGGTAACGGGACCGTCATAAACACTACGTCAAACTACGCCAGCGTCCTCTATAAGTACCCAGGCCACTACCTGCTCTACTATGAGATCTTCAAGGGCGGTCAGCTCGTCGGCGGCTCAGCCGGCAACCTCATCGAGATTCTCGTCACGCCGCCTTCCTTCAACAAAACCTACGCCTCCCTCGTCACGGTGCCCGTGATTACCCTGCTGAACCTGACGCAGCCAATCGTTCAGGTCGGACAGACAGTTCACCTCTCCGCTGGCTTCCTGCAGCCGCCTACTGGGACGAACATGACCATCGAGGAGTACGTATGGAACCTTGGGAACGGGACCACCCTTACAATACCCTCTAGGAACGGCACCGGTTACGCGGTCCAGGTGTACGAGACCGGCTCCGGGAACGTGACCTATCTTGAGCCGACGAAGAACCCCATAAACGTGACCTACAGCTCGCCCGGCCTCTACGCTGTGTCGCTGACCATAGTGACCGAGAACATAACCTCGAAGGTCACCTACGAGTACACGGACTACTACACGATTGGAGTCGCCTCAGCGTCAATGCCGTTCGCCCTGTTCAAGGCCATAGTCTCCGTGCCGAACCCAGGCACCATAGTCGTCGCTGAGAACGTGCCCGGCGGGCCGTACAGCTTCGACCCTGACATCGACTATGAGT
>CAYFFY010000048.1:0-7124 GCA_964342635.1 uncultured Desulfurococcales archaeon | reverse complement strand
AGCTCATCATCACCCTGTTTACCATGTCGAAGAGCTCGCAGGCGTCAACCGAGGCGGCGACCCTGTTCCCCTTGGTGGCCCCCTCGTAGACCTCCCTGGCCTTGCTGGCAAGCCTCAGTAGGGAGGCCTTCCAGGCCTTGTAGAGGGTGACGCTGGCTATGGCCGCAGGGGTGTTCAGGTTGGAGATCCTCCTCTCGCTCCTGTCGAGGCCATCGACGTACTTGAGGATTATGTCGATAAGGGCGCCCAGCTCCTCGTATGTCATGGGGATCCCTCAAGATACTTGACGGGGGCGGTTAAAGGGCCGGTCGCCCCTAGCGGACAAGCGAGGCCAGTACGGCCTTGGCGGTGTGGAGCCTGTTCTCGGCCTCGTCCCACACCACCGACCAGGGCCCCTCTATCACGTCGTCCGTCACCTCCTCGCCGCGGTGGGCGGGGAGGCAGTGCATGAAGATGGCCCTACTTGAGGCCCTCTCCATCAGCCTCGAGTTCACCTGGTACAGCCTGAGGAGCTGCCTCTTCTGCTCAGCAATCGACTCCTGCCCCATGCTGACCCAAACGTCGGTGTAGACAACGTCCGCCCCGTCGACGGCCTCGGCCGGGTCCTCGGTGAAAACTATCCTTGAGCCGCTGAGCTCCGCGTCCCTCCTCGCGGCCTCCAGGACGCGACTGTCGGGCTGGAGCGACCTCGGGGAGGCGATGTATACGTCAACGCCCAGCTTGGCGCCTGCCACCATTAGGCTGTGCAGCATGTTGTCACTGCCGTCACCGACGAAGGCCAGCTTCACGCCCTTCAGCCTCCCGAGCTTCTCATATATCGTCATGTAGTCCGCTAAAGCCTGCAGCGGGTGGGAGAAGTCGCTGAGCGCGTTTATCACAGGCACGGTGGCGCGGCGCGCCAGCTCCTCAAGGTCGGAGTGCCTGTAGACCCTGGCGGTTATGGCGTCAACGAACCTGGAGAGGGTCCTGGCGGTGTCGGCTATGGTCTCCCCCCTGCCAAGCTGCAGCTCAGAGGAGCTCAGGACTATTGGCTGCGCCCCCAGCTGGTACGCGGCTACCTGGAGGCTCACCCTCGTCCTAGTTGAGGGCTTCTCAAATATCATGGCGATGGACCTGCCCTGGAGGACGTTAATTACCCTCTCGCCTGCGTAGAACCTCTCCTTGAACCGAGTAGCCAGGCTAAGCAGGAAGTTTATCTGCTCGGCAGTGAAGTCGGTGAGGCACAGGAGGCTCCTCCCCTTTAGGTCATGGGGTGACTGCAAGGTCTCACCGGGGTCGGAATCGTTAACTACTTAAAAAGGCCTTACGCCTGCCCTGTTTAGGGTTCCATGCCACAGAGGAGGCCAGCCGGCGATCAGGACCTCTCGGTGCTGAGGACCCTGCTGAGCTTCCAGTTCGGCGAGGAGGTCGCGAGGGCCATCACCTCGCTCCCTCTCGAGGTTGAGCTCAGGCGGGGCAAGATAAGGTACGTCTACGAGGCCGGCGCCTCTGAGAGGCTGCTCACGCTGAGGCCCAACGACTTCATGTTCACTATAAGCCTCAGGGCCGGCGAGATCGCCAGGAGGGCACTGCCTAGCCCGAGGCTCAGGGTCGTGGTCAGGGAGTTCAGGGGAACCGACGTCAGGGGGAGCGACGTGGTCGTGTCGGACCCTCACATAAGGCCTGGCGACGAGGTCCTGGTAGTTGACGCCAGCGACGGGCTTTTAGCCGTGGGCAAGGCTAGGGCCCCAGGGCCGCTCATGGCAGCCCTTCGGGACCAGGACGTGGTTAGGGTGAGGGAGGTAGGGAGCGTTGGCGAGGGTTGAGGTAGTGCTCAGGGTACCCCAGGAGGAGCTTAAGGGCACAGCGCTTGTTACTGGCTTTCCTGGCTTCGGGAAGATAGGTTACGTGGTGCCTAGATACCTGGCGAGCGCCCTAGGGCTGACCAAGGCAGGGTACATCATAACGTCCAGGATGCCGTCGGTCATAGTTATGGAGGACGACGGCGTTGGCCTCCCGTTCGAGGTCTACCATGGGGGCGGGCTGACCGTCGTGGTTAACAGGGCCGTGCCGGACCCCCGCGACCAGGTCGCCTACTGCAACGAGCTGGCCAGCCTGGCCTCAAGGGTCGGGGCGAAGTACTCAATCCTGGTCGGCGGGCTCAGCAGGGAGTACGAGCCGCCCGACGAGAAGTACGGCTACAGGTGGCTTCGCAACACGCACTACAAGGGCGCAGGCCCCAGGGCACCTCAGATTGACCAGGGCCTTGGCGTCGTGGGCCCCCTCGCCCTGCTTCACATATTCATGGAGCACTACGGGGTCCCCTCGGTCATGGTTCTCCCCTACTCCTCCGTCACCGGCGTTGACTATGACTCGGCGCTCGTGGGGGCCAGGGTGATACTTGAGGAGATCCTCGGCCTCTCCGCCCCTCTGGCTGGGTTAGAGCAGCTGGCGGCAAGGCAGAGGGAGGAGCTGGAGAAGATAGCCGAGGTCCTATCACAGGAGGAAGAGGAGAAGCAGAGGCGGGGCGGTACTATATTTATGTAGGCAGCTTCCCACGACGGCCAACCCACAAGACGCTCACGCCGAGCCTTGACAGCTCCTTCCCTACCTCAACGCTCCACGTGGCCCTCCAGGTGGCCTCGGCCTTTACCTCATAGCCCTGAGCCCTGGCCCTAACCACGAAGGCCCTCACGGCGTTTATCAGGTCCCTGACAACGTCATAGTCGATCACGCTAGTGTAGCTGTGCTGGGCCGTCGGGTAGACGCCGCAGGCGCTCTCGGGCACTACGCCGAGGAACGGGAGATAGTACACGACCTCCTCTTCCCTGTCACCGCTCGGGCCCTGGCACCTCCCGCTCCTGGAGGTCAGGGGCCTGAGCAGGACCCTCTTGGCAGAGGGGACGTAGCCCGTAAGGGCCCACGAGCGGTACCTCATAACCCTTGGGTTCCAGACGCTCTCAATCGAGACTAGCTTCAGCCCCCTCAGGGTCCCCTTCGACCTGGGCGTGAACTCCTCGAGCAGCCTGTAGAACTTGGAGAGCTTGCGCAGCGCCTCCCTGGCCTCAGGCCTGTACCTTGAGGCCTCGACCAGGAGCTCCCAGAGCCTGCCCTCCCTTATCGCCTGCTTTGTCCTCTCAAGCGACCTCCTTATCACGTAAAGGTTGTGAAGGGCGAGGAGCCTGCGCCTCTCGCTTGGCGGCATCTCGAGCAGGTCCCTTGGGGTGTACCTCCTGCAGACCGGGCAGGAGCAGGGGAAGTACTCGAGGTCCTGGAGCCTCACTACGCCGTAGTCGGTCATGTACCTGTCGTCCCTCGCGTAGAGTATGTACGAGGCCGAGTCGAAGGTGTCGGCCCCCAGGGCCACTGTGAACGGAAATATCAACGGGTGCCCCGCGCCGAACAGGTGGAGCGGCTTCTCAGGGGGTAGCCTGAGCTTGGCGGTCCCAAGCATCTCCAGCACGACCCCGTACCTGTACTTCTCCATGAAAACGGTGGGGCTGCCGAGGGCGTACATCGGGTATGGCAGCTTGGAGGACTCCTCAGCGCTCCTGGCAACTAGGTCAAGGTGCCTACCGCCCTGAACCGGCAGGACCCATATGGTACTGGACCCCTCAACGTCGATCAGCTTCAGCGCCTCCTTCGCGTTCTTGAGGGTCCTGGTCACGCTCATCTCAGCCTCGTCCCTACCGACGTCGCCTGTGGGGTGGTCAAGTATGACCGCTACGTCGCTCCCTATGGCCTCCTCGTAGCGGATTATCGAGCCCTGGTCAACGTCAATTTGTCCGTACTCAAGAAGCTGGTAGGCCCCCGAGTCAGTCATCACGACCCCGTTGAAGCCGAGGACCCTGTGAACTCCGTCCCTGGACGCGGCCTCGCCGAACCTCTTGAAGAGCAGGTAGGCGTTAGTTATCACCTGGTTAAAACCTGCCTCCCTAATGTCTTCTACCCTGACCTCCTGCCTGACAGGGTCTATGACAGGGAAGAAGGCGGGCGTCTCGACCGGCCCGCTCTTAGTTACCAGCGTCCCTATCCTGCCGGCCAGCTCATAGTCCCTTATCTTGAAGACGGTCATCAGCTCACTGTTACCCCCTTCGTCCTCAGGTACTCCCTGTAGAGCGTGTTCACCTTCTGGGCGAGCGGCCCGGCCCCCTCGACGCCGTTCTTTGATACCCTCACGCTTCTGCTGACCTCGACCACGTTGGCGTCCTCGAACACCTTTATCTGGGACCTGTCTATGTTCCCGAACCTGTACAGGAACTCCGCGAACTCCTTGGCGTTAAAGACCTCCGACTCGGCCACCCTTATCTCGGCGAGGCTGGCCCCCGTGACCACTACGAGGGGCCAGCTGGACCCCTGCTGGTCCCTGGCCTCCTCAAGGGCCACTGAGAGCGTGGTCGGGTCGAACCCTACGAGCTTCCCGGTGTACTGCTTCCCCTCCCTCGTCACGACGGTGACAACCCTGTCCATGAGCGCGTTGAGCCTGGCGGTGAACCTCCTCGCGGGCTCCGTGGCGACAGCCACTCTTCTCGCCTCGGATTCCTCAAGGGCAAGTTATTTTAAATTGATTCCTGGGCCTTCTCACGGCGTTCCGCCTTGGCGCCCCTCTTCAGCATGAGGTACAGGGTGTGGTGGAGCGAGACCGACGCGGCCCTCATGATGCACTTCTCGAACTTCTTCAGGGTCTGTGAGAGGGCGGAGGAGGAGTTCCTGGCCAGCCTTGGGGTCGTCCAGGTAGGCCAGCCCGGCTCGAGGCTGCTGATGCCAAGGGTGAGGGCCGAGTGCGACTACGAGAGCCCCCTGAGGCCGGGCGACACCTACAGGGTTGACCTGGTCGACCTGGTGCTGGGCCGCAGCAGCCTGCAGTACAGCTATGAGATATTCAATGAGACGAGCAGAAGGCTGTCGGCCAGGTGCAGGATAGTGGCGGCCCTCTACGACGAGTTGACCGGCAGGGCGAGGGAGATACCGAGGGAGTTGAGGGAGAGGTTACTGGCGGCGGGTGCCAGGCAGAGGGCCGAGGTCGCTGAGGGGGACTAGCTCACTCAGGAACGACGACGGTTCCCGCGGACCCCAATATTACTTTGGCCGCCCTGTCCAGGTCACCGATGACCGCGGGCCTGCCCGTTGACTCGACGAACCTTATCGCGGCGAGCACCTTAGGTCCCATGGATCCGGAGGGGAACTGGCCCTCCTGGTACAGCCTCTTGAGCTCGCTGGCACTGACCTCCCTGAGCCACCTCTGGTTAGGCCTGCCGTAGTTCACGGCGACGCCCTCAACGTCGGTAAGTATCACGAACCTGTCCACCTTCAGCTTGACGGCTAGCAGGGAGCTGGTGAGATCCTTGTCGACGACGCCCTCCACGGGGACCAGCCTGCCCCCAGCCATCATGACGGGTATGCCGCCACCTCCGGCGGCTATGACGACCAGTCCCTCCCTTAGCAGCCCCTCAATTATGGGCGCCTCGACGACGTCTATGGGCTCAGGGCTTGGCACGACCCTCCTGTAGCCCCCCCTCGCGTCCTCCTTGAACGTCCACCCGTACCTGCGTGAAAGGTCATCAGCCTCCTCCCTGCTTACGTATCTCCCAACGGGCTTGGTCGGGTTCTTAAGGGAGGGGTCATCGCTCCTGACCAGGACCCTCGTGACGAGGGCCACGGCGCGCTTCCTGTAGCCAATGGCCTCCTCTATCGCTGACTGGATCAAGTAGCCCAGCCAGCCCTGGGTCATGGCATCAGCCGCGTCGATACCCTGCGGGGGGTAGGTCCCGGCCACGCCCATCATGGCCTCAAGGAGGTAACCGACCTGGGGGCCGTTGCCGTGCGTCACCACGACCTCGTTATCCGCCATCACCTCGGCAAGGAGGTCTGCAGACCTCCTCACGTTCCCCCAGATCTCCTCAGGGTAACCGCTCTCGCCCTTGCGAAGTATCGCGTTGCCGCCTAGCGCCACGAGTATCCTCAAGGGGCTGGCACCGAGGAGCTACGGGCGGCCGCCCGCCACGTTATATTCCCTTTCGAACTCGCTTATCTCCCACGGGAATATCACCCACCTGTTCACCTGCTCCGCGTAGTAGTCAGGGACGTACTTGGTCCAAGGCTTTATGTAGAGGGTCGCCGTCCTGATCTCTGAGGGCATGTAGAGGGACAGGGCCTGGACCGAGAACTGAAGGGTGAGGCCGGAGTCGCTTACGTCATCAACCAGCAGGACGCTCTTGTCCTTAATGGAGAGCGTCAGAGGCTGCCTCAGGTAGGGCCTCTCCCCCCTCTGGCCAGCCGAAATGTACAGCTTGACTTCGATCACGCCTATGTCCTCAACCCCGAGGTTGTCTGCGAGGAGCCTGCCAGGAATTACGCCTCCCCTCATTACGCTTACTATCACGTCAGGCCTGAAGGAGGACCCCCTCACCTTGTCAGCTATCTTCCTGACGGCGTCCTCGATCTTCTCCCACGTGATCATCTCGAACTCCACGCCGCCGTGGTTCACGGGAAGGACGTCAATGGCGTTTGCGGCCTGCCCCTCGGGCAGCAGCCTGCTGTCAACGCCGTCGACGAATACCAGGAACCCAGGCCTAGGCCTGCCGCTCTCGTCAAGGGCGACCGACATCTGGGGGTAGAGCCTGAGGACCTCCCTAAGGGCCTCAGCCCAGCCTCCGGCCTCAACGTACAGCTCCTGCCTTCCGCCTGTCCTCTCCTTAAGCGCACCAAGTAGCCTTACTCTGACCTGGGCCAAGCTGAACCCTCGCCACCTAGGCGGCCCCTCCCTCCTGGGCTGCCCTGGCCTGCCTCTCCCTCTGTATCCTCATGAGCCTTGTCACGTAGCCGGCCACCTGGTTCCTGAGCCTCTTAGAGCTCCAGGAGGTCAGCTTCGCGACCGCCTTCTTGTTCTGCTCGAAGTCCACAGTGAAGAGGTCGGGGTACTTCGCGAGGACCTCCCTCGCGGTCCTCTTCACCAGCGAGGTTCTGACCTTACCCAAGCACTACACCAGGGCAGAGTCTTTGGCTAGGAGTAAAAAGCGTTAAGAAGGCCTTTCAAAGCAATAGAAAGCTTTTTATAGAGGCAGTCAAACATAGCGACAAAGGAAAGTGAAAAGGTGGTCAGCTATGTCTGCCCCGCTTGAGTCAATGGGGGTCCCCGTAATAAT
>CAYFFY010000047.1:0-7148 GCA_964342635.1 uncultured Desulfurococcales archaeon | reverse complement strand
GGGGAGGGCAGGAGGGGCGGCGGGAACGGCGCGCTGCTGACCCTCATAGGCGTAGTTCTCGTGGCGGCAGGCGTCATATTCAGGTTCCTCGTCGGCAACTTCAACAGGCTGAGGGAGTACTACGCAGACGCTAACTCCGCCATGGTCACCTCGCCTAGGTCGATCCAGCGCGCCCTGGCCAGGCTGCACCTCGCCATAAAGGGCGAGAGGTACTTCCAACACAGGACTAACTCCACAACGGCCTCAACGCTTAAGATGCTGTTCATAGTTGCCCCCTTCGTTGAGATCCAGGGCGGCTTCCTCTACGAGCCAGACTATGGATGGTCCCCGTGGAAGAGGAGGTCGCCTGACCTGAGCAGGTATAGGGGGGTTGACATAGACGCCATGGTGGAGAGGATAAAGCGGGAGAGGACGGACCCCGTTGAGGAGGTCTTCGCGACCCACCCGCCTATACCCAAGAGGCTAAGGTTTATAGATAACATAGGCTTAACCCTCGGCCTGTACTGAGGTGACCTGCGTGGCTAAGCCGCGCCTGTTCATGACGAGGGACCTTCCCTTCCCCGCAAAGGATAAGGTAATGCAGCTATTCGACGTAGACGTTTGGCCTGAGTACGGGAAGCCGCCAAGGGAAGTGCTGCTGTCCAGGGCCAAGGGGAAGCAGGCCCTGGTAACGCTCCTCGAGGACAAGATCGACTGCAGCGTCATAGAGGCGCTGTCACCTGACCTGAGGATAATAGCGCAGTACGCCGTCGGCTTCGACAACATAGACCTCGACTGCGCTACTAGGCATGGAGTCTACGTGACGAACACGCCAGGCGTGCTCACCGAGGCGACCGCTGACTTCACGTGGGCCCTTATACTTGCTGTCGCCAGGAGGGTCGTCGAGGCTGACAGGTTCGTCAGGGACGGGAGCTGGAAGGCGTCCGGGACCGCCTGGCACCCCACAATGATGCTCGGCATAGAGGTCCACGGCAAGACCATCGGCATACTTGGGGGAGGGAGGATAGGGCAGGCCGTGGCCAAGAGGGCCAAGGGCTTCGACATGAAGATACTGTACAACGACGTAAGTAGGGTGCCCGAGATTGAGGCCCTGGGTGCAACTTACGTCAGCCTTGAGGACCTGTTCAGGGAAAGCGACATAGTCTCCATCCACGTGCCGCTGACGCCCCAGACTGAGAGCCTCGTTGGGGAGAGGCTGCTCAGGCTGATGAAGAGGACCGCTATAATCGTGAACACCGCCAGAGGCAAGGTCTACGACCTTGACGCCCTCTACAGGGCCCTGAAGGAAGGGTGGATAGCAGGGGCGGGCCTGGACGTATTCCCTGCAGAGCCCCTGGACCCAAACCACCCCATAGCTAAGCTCCCCAACGTCGTGCTCGCCCCCCACATAGGCAGCGCAACGTGGGAGACTAGGTCGATGATGGCAGAGTTGGTCTATCAGAACCTTGAGGCCTTCTACAGGGGCCATGTCCCTCCGACGCTGGTTAACAAGGAGGTCGTAAAGGTCAGGCCCCCAGGGTTCTAGGCGGGGCCATCGGGCCTTGGACGCATGTAGTATAACGGCTAAGGCGCTTTTGATCTAACAAAACCCCCTCAGGGCCTCTATAAACTCTTAAGAGCATTTAACGCACAGTACCCCCCGGCCCGAGGAGGGCCGGTGAATGGCTTTGGCGAAGAAGAAGAAGACCGAGCAGCAGACCCAGGAGAAGAAGTAAGGTTATCCACTGCGTCAGTCGGTCCCTCAACTTTTTGAGTTCTTTTGCCATCGCGTCATGAATGGATAAATGGGTGGATACGCTTTAAGCTTGGTTGCGTAATACCCCTAGCGACGAACTGCGGTGCCCACCTTGCCGCTGAGAATGGCCCTGCTGCACACGAGGACGAGGCTAGGGGCCCGCCGGACTAACGTGAAGAGGCTCGTAGAGCTGGTCGACAAGGTGATGCACGAGAGGGAAAGCGAGATCGACCTCCTCGTCCTTCCGGCCTACCCGCTCACAGGTCCGATCATAGGTTACTACCCTGACCAGAAGGTCCCTACCGTACTGAAGGGCTTTGCAGAAAGGGTATCAGAAACCGACTTGCAGATGAGCCCCACAATGTCTATGGTCTCTAGGATCGCAGAGGAGTACGGCATATACGCGGTCGCGGGCCCGATAGTCGAGAGGGCGGGGCCTAGGCTGTACTTGGCCTCAATATCGGTTGGGCCTGACGGCAGGCTGGTTGGCAAGTACAGGAAGATTTCGCTCACAAGGAAGGAGGCCGAGAGCGGCCTCACCCCCGGCAAGGGCGTGACGGTCTTCGAAGTCAGGTCCAGGGGCGTAAGGGTCGGGCTCTTTATCGATGAGGACATAAACTACCCTGAGGTCGTCAGGGCCCTCGCCTATCAGGGGGCCGATATAGTGGTCGGCACGATGCTGCCCTTCCAGACGGAGTTCATAAGGATGCGGTCAGAGCCAGGCACCAACGTGTTGACCCTCGACTTCGAGCAGGTCACGGAGCTCCTTAACGTCAGGTCCCGCGAGAACGGCCTCGTGGGAGCCCTCGTGGGGGGCGCCGTAGAGGGGGCGAACGGCCTGGGCCTGATGGCGTTCATGCCGACCATGGTGGCCGAGCCGGAATCGGGGGTTGTGAAGGACAAGATAATGACGTACGATGACATAGATATGCCGGTCATCGTGGAGGTGCAGAGGTCTGAGTCCAGGAGGCCTAGGGACTTCCTCCTGCCCATACTTAGGAACCTCTGCAGGCCGGGCCCTAAGAGCGAGGAGGAGCCTGAGGAGGAGTTTTAACGGGCCTGCCAGCTTATGTTGGGAGCCACGCTTGGCGTCGGCTTCATCGTCCCTGAGGCCCCTGGACGAGGAGGGGAGGGCCTATCACCTAGCCCTGAGACCCGGCGAGGTCTCCAGGTACGTCCTTATGCCAGGCGAGGTCGAGAGGGCCTCGCGCATAGCCTCGTCATGGGATGAGAGCAGGCTCGTCGCCCAGAGAAGGGAGTACGTAACCTACAGGGGCAGGTACAAGGGAGTAGACGTAACGGCGCTCTCCACTGGCATCGGCGGCCCTGCCGTCGCTATAGCGCTTGAGGAGCTGCTGACGCTGGGCGCGGACACCTTCATCAGGGTTGGGAGCACGGGGGCCATACAGGATTACGTAGATGTAGGGGATGTCGTCATAACGGTGGGCGCTGTGAGGCTCGACGGCGCCAGCGCGCAGTACGCCCCTCCGTCTTACCCGGCCGTGGCGAGCTATGAGGTAGTGACGGCCCTCATTGAGGCCGCGGAGACTCTTGGCGTCAGGTACCATGTAGGCATAACGGCCTCAACGGACAGCTTCTACGTCGGGCAGGGCAGGCCCGGTTTTGGGGGGTACATGCCGAGCTGGGCCAAAAACCTGATACCTGACCTGAGGCAGATGGGGGTCCTGAACTTCGAGATGGAGAGCGCAACGCTGCTCACGCTCGCCAACATATATGGCGCCAGGGCGGGCGCTGTCCACGCGGTCTACGCCCAGAGGGTCAGGGACGTCTTCGTCCCGCACGCTGGCGAGCCGGACGCGATAAAGGTGGCCAACGAGGCCGTGAGGATCCTACATGAGTGGGACAAGCTAAAGGCCTCGCGTGGTAAGAGGCACTTCTTCCCTGGCCTCCTCAGGGGGCTGGGGCCTTAACGACGTCACCGCCGCGCACCACCATAAGTGCCCTGTCGCGGCCCCACTCATAGCCCAGCTGGCTTGGCCTTTCCAGGTCCCATATCACTAAGTCGGCTACCATGTCGGTGTCAAGAGTCCCTCTGTCGACGAGGCCTAGGGAGAAGGCCGAGTTTACCGTAGCGGCTGCCAGGGCCTCCTGTGGGGTCAGCCCGTAGAGGTAGATTGCCAGGTCAAGCGCCGTCTGCATCGACGGCATGACGCTGTTGGCGCTGAGGTCCGTGCCGAGCGCCATTGGCACGTCGGCCTCCCTCAGCAGGGCGACCGGGGGCCTTGAGCCGCTGAAGGTAGCTAGGTAGCTGGCAGGCAGGAGGCCGGCCATCACGCCTCCCGCCGCTAGCTCCCTCACGGACGACTGGTCTGAGACCTCTAGGTGATCGGCGGACGCGGCCCCCACCTCAGCGGCGACCTTTGTACACCCTAACCTTGAGAACTGGTCGGCGTGGATCCTCACGCCAAGCCCCCTCTGCCTTGCCGACGAGAGGATGATCCTCGACTCCTCCGGCGTAAAGGCGCCTTCATCGCAGAACACGTCAACGAACCTGGCGAGCCCTGAGGAGGAGGCCCTGGTAACCAGCCCCTGCGCGAAGGACCTCACGTACCTAGCCCTCTCGTCGCCCGAGGACGCCCATTCAGGCGGGACGTGGGCTAAAAGGGTCGGGACTACCGTCACCTTTGAGAGGGCGGCAGCCCTGTTGATTATCCTTAGTAGCCTCTCCTCAGCCTCAAGCTCAAGTCCATAGCCGCTCTTGACTTCAACGGCGGTAGCGCCCAGGCTAAGCATCGTCTCAAGCCGCGAGAGGAGCGCCCTTAGGAGCTCGTCATCAGTGGAGGACCTGGTGGCCCTCACGGTTCTGAATATGCCCCCGCCTTTTCGGAGGATCTCAGAGTACGGCGTGCCCCTAAGCCTCAGCTCTAGCTCGTCATCCCTTGACCCGGCGAAGACGGCGTGGGTATGCATGTCGACGAGCCCCGGAGTGACGAGCCTACCGCAGGCGTCAATGACGCGGGCCGCCTCGTATGAGCCCCTCAGCGACCCCCTCTGGCCGAGCGCCACGATCTTGCCATCCTTGACCGCTATCTCAAAGTCCTCCTTCACTATGACCTGGGACTCCCGGGCTACTGGTCTTGAGCTGAAGGTTACTGCGGTCCCAACATTGAAAATCAGCAGGTCCACCTTAGGCAAAGCATGTTCACCAGAACCTGTTAAGCACGCCCGTCATGGGGATAAGGTCTGCCAGTTTAATAACGTAGTCTGTTGCCTGCCTTATGTTCTCGGCAGGGTCGGGCAGCCCGCCGCCCCCGGCGACGCCTCTGGCCGCCCTTGAAAGGGCCTCCTCGACCGCGACAAGCCTCAGGAACGCGGCGTCAGCCGCAAGTAGGTCTAATGCCGCGTTGGGGGCCATTGAGACAACGTCCTCCTGCAGCTCGCTCGTAGGCAAAGAGTGCACCGAGGAGGGCGAAGACAGCGACCTGAGCCTGGCGACGAGGGAGGCCGCGCTGTACTGGTATATCATGGCCCCCACGACCGAGTAACCGGCTGTCAGGAACGCGGGGAGGCCGGTGATGGAGGGGCGAAGGAGCTGGGCGGTCCTCCTCTCTACGGAGTTGCCGACGGCGGCAAGGGCCAGCTTTGATACGTCAGCGGCCAGGGAGGCCGGGGCCGCGTGGAAGTTGCACGCGTGGTATACAGACCCCTCCACGATGAAGGGGTTCTCTGACGGTGATGAGGCCTCCCTCTCGAGGACCCCCCGAGCGAAGGCGAGGGCCTCCAAGGAGGCCCCGTAGACCTGAGGGACGCACCTGATGCTGTACGGGTCCTGGAGCCTGGGCGTCCTTGAGCACGGTGACCCCAGGGCCTGTATAGCAGCTCTGGCGTAGGGGCCCTTAGCGCTGGCCACCGCGTCTGAGAAGTGCTGCGGGTTGCACCCGGTCACCCCAAGCGTATGGGACGCGACGGTCAGGGAGGCCAACACCAGCCTCTGCGCCGCGCAGACCCCCAGTGAGGCTATTCCCACGCTCCATGCGTTGCTGTTTATGAGGGCCAGGGCCTCGCCGGCCTCAAGCTCGAGGGGGCCTCCGAGGAGCCTTATCGCGTCTGAGCACTGCGTGGACTGGCCCTTGACAATAGCGGCGCCCTCGCCGTAGAATAGGCACCTGGCGATCCTGGCGAGCGGGGCAAGGTCGCCACTAGCGCCGACGCTGCCCTGTAGGCCTACGATAGGCGTCACGTCTGAGTTGATGGCGTCAACCAGCCTCCTGAGCACGGCCGGCCTTAAAGGGCCCGCGCCCTGGGAGAGCTGCGACGCCCTCACCGCGAGGGCAGCCCTTACCACCTCCCTTGGGGCCTCAGGCCCTACTGACGTGTCGTGCTCAACGAGCGCTACACGCTCCCTTCCGGGCCACCGCCCTTGGCTGACCTCGGCGAGCGCGCCCAGGCCACTGCCATAGCCATAGACAGTCCCGCTCACGGCCGCTGCCTCGTAAGCGGACCTGGCCCTAGAGGTCGCGTCGTATGACTCATCGCAGACCTCAACGCTCTCGCCTAGAGCCGCGGAACAGATCTCGTCAAGGGACACCGCCCTGCCCCTGCAGAGCAGGACCAACGCTCATCCCGACCTGGGCGTGAAGGCCCTGACATATAAGCAGGGTTCAGGCCCCCCTAACGGGCCTGTCCACGTCGCTGAAGAGCACGTAGAACGCGGCCGTGGCGAGCGTGTAGAGCGCGGCCGTCAGGTAGAAGGGTAGCCACAGGTTCCCGGCGGAGAAGATGTAACCAGTTATGAAGGGGCCAGAGGCCCTCGGTACGGAGTCTATGATCCCAACCAGGCTGCTCGCCCTGGCCCTCTCCTCAGCGGGTATTATATCCATCATGAGCGAGTTGAACAGGGGCCCCGCCATGTTCATCAGCACGTTCCTCGTCACGAAGGCCACGGCCGCGACCCCCAGCGAGGGCGATATCGGAAGAGCTAAAAGAAGCGCTATGCCGCCTGCGTGGGTGAGAGTTATCGCCCTCACCCTGCCGAGCCTCCTTCCGAGCACTGGGGCGGTGAGGGTCGCAGCAGCCAACAGCGCGTTGGAGGTCATGTATATTGGGGAGAGCTCCTGTACCGTGGCGTGGAACTTCAGGTAGAACCACAGCGACATCATGGGGAGTATGAGGCCCGCGCCGAGCCCTATGAAGGCCTGTGTTGACAGCCTCGCGACCCTGCCTATCGACCTTATCCTGAGGGTGACCCTGCCTGTGCCGCGGTACCTCTCCCTGACGGCAACTAGGGCCAGGGCCGTCGAGGCCATCACGGCCGCGTTCACAAGCATTGTCCCCCTGAGGCCGACGACCCACGGCACCATGGCCCCAACGACGGACAGGCCTGTTGAGGTCGCCGTTACGTAGCTGAAGTCCCTGTCCATGTCTGTCGCCTTCTCGGCGAGGAGGGCCCCAA
>CAYFFY010000046.1:0-7180 GCA_964342635.1 uncultured Desulfurococcales archaeon | reverse complement strand
CCTGCAGGCCCACGGGTAGCCCCTCCGCCCTCAGCGCCGGTATTGAGATGGCGGGGAGGCCGGCAAGCGGCGCGAGCCACGTGTTGGCGGTCAGCCTCTCCCTCACCCAGCCATCCTCCCTTCCGATCACCTCGCTCAGCCTTGGGGCGGGGATCGGAGTTGTCGGCGTCAGAAGGACGTCAACAGAACGAAGGGCCCTCACCACCTCAACCCTTACCCTCTTCATTACGTCGAGCGCTGAGACGTAGTCCACGGCGGTGAACTGGAGCCCCCTCTCCAGGAGCCTGCGCACGTCCGGGAAGTACTCGCCCCACCTGTCCCTGTACTTAAGGTGCACCTTCGAGGCCTCGGACAGCCTTATGACGGAGAACGCCCACGCGCCGGCCCTCCTCGCGATAGGGAGGTCGACGTCAACGTAGTCGAACCTGGTGACAGCGCTCCAGAAGGCCCTCTCAACCTCGCCCTCCGCCGTCGCAAGCCCCCTAGGCACGCCGAGCCTTGGCCTCCTGGCCGTCCCGGTCGCGCGACCTGACCGCGCCGCCAAAACCCTGAGGACCTCCTCGAGCGCCTCAAGGCTGCTGGCCAGGACACCGACCTCGTCGAAGGTGGGCGAAAGGGGGAACACGCCCCTCCTAGGGACAAGGCCCGGGCTCGGCCTCATCCCGTAGACCCCGCACAGGGATGCGGGTATCCTGACGGACCCCGCGGTGTCGGTCCCTACGGCTACGTCAAGTATGCCGGCGGCCACCGCGGCCGCGCTCCCCCCGCTGCTGCCCCCGGCTATCCTGTCATGGTCGTGGGGGTTGAGGGTCGGGCCGAAGACGGACGAGGTCGTGGTGGCCCCGGAGGCGAACTCGTGCGTGTTGGTCTTTCCGACCACAATGAAGCCTGCCCTTCTGAGCTTACTCACGACCGTCGCGTCCTCGGAGGGCACGAAGCCGCTGAACACCCTTGAGCCCATAGTGGTCCTCACGCCACCCGTGTAAATGACGTCCTTTACCCCGATCGGCCTCGGGTTGACGCCCTGGGCCTCAAGCGTTGACGCCTCTTGGTCAGCGTCCCAGACAATAGTGACGACAGCGTTTAGCTGCCCCTGCCCCTCCGCCCTCCTCAGTGCGTCGGCGACCGATACCCTCCAGAAGTCCTTCAAGTCGGTCTAGGGCTGGCCCAATGAACTTAATTGCTTTGCGCGCGGCCCAACCGGGCGGGGCCATGGAGGCAGCTCTAGGCGGGAGGAGGCTTCTGATCGTCGCCAACAGGCTGCCCTACTCGCTTGCTCTCACCGACGGAGGGCTGAAGGTGACGCCTAGCACAGGGGGCCTGGCGACGGGGATGAGGGGGCTCCTCGAGAAGGGGCTCGCGATATGGGTCGGTTGGCCCGGCCTGTCCAGCGAGGCCGTGCCTGACCTGGACGGGGCCACAAGGCAGCTGAGGGCGAGGAGGGTCGTACCTGTATGGCTCACCTCACAGGAGGTCATGGGGTTCTATGAGGGCTTCTGCAACAGCACGCTCTGGCCCCTGTTCCACTACTTCGTAAACAGGGCGACCTTCAGTTCGGAGGACTGGGACTGGTACGTCAAGGTTAACCAGAGGTTCGCCGAGATGGTGGCCTCGGCCTACGCCCAGGGGGACATAGTCTGGATCCACGACTATCACCTCATGCTGCTGCCCGCCATGCTCAGGGAGAGGCTGGGGGACGACGTCCCGATAGGGTTCTTCCTGCACATACCGTTCCCCTCCTACGAGGTCTTCAGGGCCCTACCGTGGAGGAAGGAGCTGCTAGGCGGCGTCCTCGGCGCTGACCTGGTAGGCTTCCACACGTACGACTACGTTAACCAGTTCCTCGAGTCCGTGAGGAGGGTGTTGGGGCTTGAACACACGCTTGGCCACCTAATAATTGACGACAGGCTCGTCAAGGTTGACGCCTTCCCCATGGGCGTCGACTACAGCGGCATCGTCGAGAGGGCGTCCTCAGCTGACGTAAAACGCAAGGTCGACGAGCTGAGGTCGCGCCTTGGCGGGGTTAAGATAGTTTTCTCAGTGGACAGGCTTGACTACACCAAGGGGCTCCCGGAGAGGCTGCTGGCGTTCTCAAGGCTGATCGAGGGGCACGCCGAGCTAAGGGGGAAGGTCACATACGTCTTCGTCGTGTCGCCCTCAAGGGAGAGGGTAGGGGAGTACGCAAGGCTCAGGGGCCACCTTAATGAGCTGGTGGGCGAGATAAACGGCCGCTACGGCACGCTCGAGTGGACGCCGGTAGTTTACATAAGGAGGTTCATCTCCGACGAGGAGCTGTTAGCCCTGTACAGGGCTGCGGACGCGGCGCTGATAACGCCGCTCAGGGACGGCATGAACCTCGTCGCAAAGGAGTACGTGGCGGCAAACGTTGACAGGAACGGGGTGCTCATAGTCAGCGAGGGGGCGGGGGCCGCAAGCGAGCTCGTCGAGGCGATTGTCGTGAACCCGTACGATCTCAACAGCGCCGCGGAGGCCCTGTTGTACGCCCTTCTGATGCCGAAGGCCGAGAGGGAGGCCAGGATGGCGGCCCTGCAGAGGAGGGTCGCGTCATATGACGTGCACGCGTGGGCCCAGGACTTCATAACGTCGCTGCTCAGCATTAAGATGGAGCAGGTCAGGACGAGGGAGGAGCTTTCAAGCAGGAGGCTAACTGGTACCACGTTGACAATGGTGGCCAACGGCTTCATGGTTTCAAGGAGGAAGGTCTTCTTCCTCGACTACGACGGGACTCTCGTGCCCATCGGGGACTCCCCTGACGACGCAAGGCCCACCGAGGAGGCGCTCTCGGTTCTCAGGCTCCTCTCGTCGAGGCCTGACACCGACGTCGTAATAATAACGACCAGGCCGAGGAGGTTCATGGAGCCCCTGGCGGCCCAGTTGCCCGGCGTGCAGGTGGCCTCGGAGAACGGGGCCTGGGTCTACTCCAGCGGTCGGTGGACGCTTAACGTGTCGATGAAGGGGACAGAGTGGAAGACGGAGGTCCTGAAGATCATGGACAGCTTCACGAGAAGGACGCCGGGCTCCATGGTTGAGGAGAAGGAGTACTCAGTGACGTGGCACTACAGGCTGGCGCCCAAGGAGATCGGCGAGGCGAGGGCCGCCGAGCTCATGGACGTCCTCGGCAGGTTCGCCGCGGTGCACAAGTACCTGTCGGTAGTTAAGGGGGTTAAGGCCGTTGAGGTGAGGCTGTCAGAGCTGTCCAAGCCCAAGGCTGCCTCTTACTGGCTCTCTTCTGCTCACTACGACTTCATATTCGCGGCCGGGGACTCGCAGGACGACGAGGACCTCTTCTCCGCCCTCCCGCAGGACTCGGTGACGGTCAGGGTCGGAAAGGGGCCCACGAGGGCCAGGTACTACGTCAATGACCCAAGCGAGCTCCTGAGGGTGCTAAGGTCTATTGCCGGCGGCTAGCCTCCTCCTGGCAGCCGCTGACGCGCTGGTCTCGGCAGGCGTGACAGCGATATACCTTTACGGGCTCCTGAACTTCAGTCGCAGCCTCGGGTCGCTGAGGCGGCCTGGAGCTTCCGAGCGACCCCTGATGAAGAGGCCTGTAACCGTCGTGGTCCCTGCCAGGAACGAGGCGTCGAGGGTCGGCGAGCTTATGTCATCACTGGCCCAGGCCCAGCCCAGGCCTGCCTCCGTCGTGTTAGTTGACGACAGGAGCGATGACGGGACCGCCGCGGCTGCTGAGGGCGCGGCTGACGGCCTCAGAGTCAGGGTGGTCAGGGTCGACTCGGCGAGGCCTGGGTGGAACCCAAAGGCGAACGCGCTCATGGCCGGGTCCCTCGCGGCTCCTGTTTCCTCGAGCCTCCTGTTCCTGGACGTTGACGTCAGGGGCGAGCTCGGTCCAGTCATAGAGGCAGCTTCGAGGGCAGCCCCTGGCGAGCTGGTCGCCTTCGAGCCGAGGTTCTCGTGCAGGACGGCATTCTGCAGGGTCGCCCAGCCGTTCTTCACCGGTCTCCTCCACGGCTTCTTCGGCTTCAACAGGGCCCTCGACGGCATGGACGATCACTCGTTGATCTACGGGTGCTGCTGGGCTATGGACCCATACACGTTCTGGGAGCTCGGCGGCCTCTCCAGCGTGAGGTCGCAGCTAGTCGAGGACAGGGAGTTCGCCAAGTACGCAAAGGGGCGTGGCGTCAGGCTCACGCCATATGATGCCCGGAGGTACATCTGGGTCGAGTCGTGGGACAGGCCCGGCGAGATGGTTGAGCTGATGAAGAGGATATCCTACGGCGCGTCGAGGTCCATGAGCCTGCCTCGCTTCGCCGCACTCGCGCTCGGCATCGTTACGCTTATGGCCTGGCCCCTGGCCTGGGTCCCCCTGGTGGCCCTCGGCCAGTACGTCCTCGCGATAGGGCCCCTGTTCTCGTATGCGGCCCAGGCTTCCCTCGCGTTCGGTGGCCAGCGTTCAGAGGGAATTCGGGGACCCTGGTTCCTGCTATCGCCGGTTGCCGCGATCCTCGTAGCCCTTGGCTTCGTTGAGTCGAGGTGGAGGCCGGTCCGCTGGAGGGGTCAGGTTATCGACCCCTCCAAGCTCAGAGGCACTTGAGCGTGGCGCCCTCCCCGTCTATGAGCAGCGCGCCGGACCTGCCCCCGTGGTACCTGCTGGAGAAGACCGTGACGACGCCGCCCTCGAGATCAGCTGACGGGATCCTCGAGTCGCACCTGGCCGAGGCCGGCCTGCCGTCCCTCCTCAGCAGGAGGAAGCCGTCAACTACCTCGTGGGCCCTGACTATGTACTTCAGCCCGTTCTCGCGCAGGAACGAGGCCCAGGCAAGCCTACCGTAGTAGTAGATGCCCGGGCCTCGGGGGTTCGGCTCGAAGTAGACCGGCGTCGAAATTGGGTCGTTCCAGGCGAGCTGGAATAGGACCGGGTCCTCGAGGTTCAGGTAGCTTCTGGTGCCCTTGACCCGCGACCTGGCGGCCTGGGCCTCGTCAAGCCTCAGGGGCGTGTCGGGCGCTGAGCAGTCCTTGCACGGGACCCCTCCGTGTACAAGGAAGAGGCCCCTCCACGTGGCCGCTATCGGCATCTGGGCGTACGCGTCGACAATGAGGGAGTAGAGGTCAGTGGCCTGTGAGTAGAGCACCTCCTCGTAGAAGCCGTAGGCCTCGTTCATCCTGGGGTCCTCGTGGTCCCCCCTGAGAGGTATGAACCTGGAGGGGTCCGAGGACACCAGCTCGAGGACCCTAGTGATGGTCTCGGTGCTGTTCGGCCCCCTGTCAACGTAGTCCCCCAGCATCACTGCCGCGTCAACGGAGTACTCCTCGACGAGCTGCTCGAACCTGTCGACGACATCGTCGTAGCCGTGAACGTCGCCCAGCACGGCGATCGAGAAGGCCCTGTCGAGGTTGACGAACAGCGGCAGGGAGGCGAGCCTCCTCCTGGCGTCCTCTACTGCCCTCAGCGTAGAGGCCCACAACTAGGCCCCCAGGCTCTCCAGGTACAGCCTGAGGTACTTAACGCCGTGGTCAGGAACGACGATAACGTAGTCGCCCTCCTCCTTGTTCTTGTCGGCGTCCCTCATCGCTGCCCAGGCCGCGGCGCCGCCGCTTGGGCCGAACAGCAGGCCGGTCTCCCTCGCAATAGAGAGGCCGGCCTGGACCGCCTCCTCGTCGGACACTTCGACCACCCTCGTGGGTGGCGGCAGAAGGCCCCAGGTCCAGGAAGTCTCCTTCCTGAGGCCGGGTATCGATGACCCCCCTGAGGGCTGCACGCCCACGACCTCGACGTCTGGCCTCCTGAGCCTGAAGTACGTGGAGACCCCGGCCGCGTGGCCCCTCGTGCCCATGGTGACGTAGACAGCCCTCGGCCTGAGCCCGCCGACCCTAGACTGGTGGTCGATCTCCTTGGCCGTCCACCTTATGTGGGCCAGGGGGTTTAGGTAGCTCTCAAACTGGTTAAGGACAATTGCCCCGTCCCTCTCGGCGTCAGCCTTGACTATAGGCCTCAGCTCCGTTGTGCTGGTCCCGGCCCTCACCACGTCGCCTCCGAGGAGCCTGACCATCTGCTCCCCGAACGGCTCGGCCGTCGCTGGTATGTAGGCCCTCACCCTGAAGCCTAATACCCTCGACAGCGCTGCCAGCGCGACGGCCGTGTTGGACGATGACGCCTCGTAGACGGCCCCCGCCCTCCTCACCTCCTCAGCCACAGGCTCCACGAGCCCGACTGCCGTCCTGTCCTTTATGCTGAGGCTGAGCGGGTTGTACCACTCGAGCTTCGCCCATATCCTGACCCCCTTGACTTCCTTGATCATTACGAGCGGCGACGGCCTGTCCCTGAGAACCAGCTCAAGCACGCCCCCATAGACCCTGGGCCAGCCGCCGGAGACCTCGTCAAAGAAGCCGAGGGCCTCGAGGGGGGCCAGGGCCCTCTCCCTCGCCCCCTCGCTCACGGCGGCCAGCTGGCAGCCTGTCAGCCTCAGGGCCCAGTAGTCCTCGATGCCGTCAGAGACCTCCTGCCCCTTGACGGAAATGGAGAGCTCCTGGGCGCCCTTTGAGAGCAGGGATATGGCGCTCCGAACTACGTCCTCCCAGCTGGTAGGGGTCGAGGCCACAAGCGAGGAGACGGGTGCCAGCCTCAAGGTCTCCCTCGCCAATCGATGGCCTGGACCTTAAAAAGAGGGTAGGGGCGGGTTGGGTCACGACTGGCCAGTCAGCTTCTGCAGCAGGAGGTAGATCTTGTTGCCTATAATCGACGAGCTGGGTATGAGCACGATTGTCCCGTCCTGCTTCCTGACCCTCGTGAACAGCGCCGTTTGTCCCTACGCCCTCGTTCCAATGCTTTTACGTTCATACATGGTCGGGCGCAGGGGCTTGGCCCTAGCCCACAGGGCCCTGGGTACCCCTATGGACTCATGGAGCCCCGTCGAGGGCAACGGCACGGCCCTCCCATCTACGGAGATTAGGCCCGCGGGGCTTGGAGCATTGCTCCCATCGCCCCGCGAGGCCCTAAGAAAGAGGTTCCATACCGCCGCAACGTCCCTGTGCCAGTACTCGCCTCCTTTAGTGCACCTCCCTAGCCTAGAGCCGTCGTACTCTATGGGTGCGTTATGTATGGGGCACAGCCTGGACGTGTTCCTCGGGTCTACGTAGACTACTGGCACCCCGTACTCCCTGGCCTTCTCCTCTACGGCCCTCTGGATCCCCCTGAAGGCGGCCT
>CAYFFY010000045.1:0-7318 GCA_964342635.1 uncultured Desulfurococcales archaeon | reverse complement strand
ACATGAGCGGCAGGTTGATTAGGTTAACTATTGAGAACATTATCTCCTGGTTGTCAACGTTAAAGCCGATGGCCTCGAAGATGCTCACGAAGCCCGCCGCGAGCACAGCCAGGGCGACGCCGGCCGCGACGAACCCGGCTACTGACCAGCTTGGGCTGAAGCCTAGGGCCAGCGCTATCAGGAGCAGCACGGTCTCGTAGAAGACTATCCTCACTATAGTGGCGAGCATCTTCGCCAGGTATATGCTGGCCCTAGGCGCTGGGGTAAGCCTCAGCCTGTTCATGCTCCCGAGCCTCTTCTCGAAGACGATGTTCACACCCCCGAAGACGCTCTGGAAGAACGCGAACACCACGAACATGCCGGTCGTCAGGAAGTTGAAGTAGTTGGTCGTCCCAAAGAGCTTCAGCAGGGTCTGGTCAATGTACTGCTGCGCTATGCTCGGGTTCACGAACTGGGAACCCGTGATGCCGGAGCTGAACATGTTGACGAAGTTGAGGCTCTTGCCGAACAGGGCCAGCCAGGCGAGAGGGGTAACCAGGGAGACAAGGAACGTGCCCCTCCTGCCCACCCACTTCTTCAGCTCCCTCACGGTTAGCACGTAGGTCTCCCTGATCATGACCTCGTCACCCTCATGAGCCTCCTGAACTTGAATATGTCGAAGCCTCCCTCCTCCTCCCTGAGGCCGTGCCCAGTCAGCTCAAGGAAGACCTCCTCGAGGTTCGGCCTGACTATCCTGAGCTCCTTCACGTTGAACTGTGACAGCACCTTTATCAGCTGGGGCATCGCGTCCACCGACGACTCGACCTTTATCACGATACTCCCGTCCGTCAGCCTGACGTCGTTGAAGAGAGTGGATACAGCCTTGAGGGCCCTCTCTGTCTCCTCGTTTCCGACCTTCACGTATATCCTGTCGCCCTTAACCCTCGCCTTAAGCTCGTCAGGGGTTCCCTCAGCTATTATCTTGCCCCTGTCTATTATCGCGACCCTGTCAGAGAGCTCCTCGGCCTCCTCCATGTAGTGCGTCGTCAGTATGATCGTAACGCCCTCCCTCTTTAGGGCCCTAACGAGCTCCCATATGTGCCTCCTGCTCTGCACGTCAAGCCCTACCGTGGGCTCGTCAAGGAAGAGGACCTTCGGCTCGTGGACTATGCTCATGGCTATTTCAAGCCTCCTCCTCATCCCGCCGCTGTAGTACATAACCTTCCTTCTGGCCGCGTCCTCCAGCTCCATGAACTTCAGGGCGTCCCAGGCCCTCTCCTCGGCATCCTTGCCGCTGTAGCCGTGAAGCCTGGCCATGAGCACGGCGTTGTCGAGACCCGTTAGCTCGTCGTCGGCCGTGAGGTCCTGGGGGACGACGCCTATCACCTTCCTCACGCCGACCCTGTCCCTCACGATGCTGTGCCCCTCAACTATGGCGTCCCCCTCGGTTGGCATCCTCAGCGTAGCGAGCATCGATATAGTCGTGGTCTTCCCGGCCCCGTTAGGGCCAAGCAATGAGTATATCTCGCCCCTGTACACCCTGAAGCTCGCACGTCAAGCCCTACCGTGGGCTCGTCAAGGAAGAGGACCTTCGGCTCGTGGACTATGCTCATGGCTATTTCAAGCCTCCTCCTCATCCCGCCGCTGTAGTACATAACCTTCCTTCTGGCCGCGTCCTCCAGCTCCATGAACTTCAGGGCGTCCCAGGCCCTCTCCTCGGCATCCTTGCCGCTGTAGCCGTGAAGCCTGGCCATGAGCACGGCGTTGTCGAGACCCGTTAGCTCGTCGTCGGCCGTGAGGTCCTGGGGGACGACGCCTATCACCTTCCTCACGCCGACCCTGTCCCTCACGATGCTGTGCCCCTCAACTATGGCGTCCCCCTCGGTTGGCATCCTCAGCGTAGCGAGCATCGATATAGTCGTGGTCTTCCCGGCCCCGTTAGGGCCAAGCAATGAGTATATCTCGCCCCTGTACACCCTGAAGCTCACGTGGTCCACGGCCAGCAGCTGGCCATACCTCTTCGTCAGCCCCATCGCCTCAATCGACACGTCGGGCATAGCGTATCCTTCGACCTGCTTATCTCAGGAATTTATATATCTTTATCCTATATTTATGGTGTTCACCGCGCCCTGAGGTTCCTGTACAGGTGGAGCGCCTCATTGAGGTGCTTCCTCCCTATCCTCATGTGCTCCCCCATCTCGACGAGTATGTCCATGCCTGCTATGACGCTCTCCACGGAGGCGTGCGTGACGTAGATGCCCCTTATGTACTCAGGGGCGGCAGTGTACATCATCATGGCCGGCGGCCTCGAGGTGTCGTAGACTACCAGCTCCGCGAGCTGCTGAGGCTCCACCCTAGCCTCCTGCAGGCCGGCGAGCTTCCTGAGCCTCTGGCTCTTCTCGAGCACGTCGCCGAGGCTGTCGAGCTGGTATCCTGGCCTGCCCGTGAGTACAAGGAGCTCGTCCTCGGTCTCGCTGACGTCGCCCCCTGGGCATCCATCCCCTCCTATCGTAACGAGGCCCCTCAATATCGGCTGGACCGCGTAGGGCTCCGCGCACGAGGGCCTGGCGGCCCCGTAGAGACCCCCTATCCTCCTGGCCAGCTCGACAGGCAGGGACGGGCTGAGGCTCTCGACAAATATCGTGGTAACCCCCATCAGGTGCAGCTCGTAGACGCCGGGGAGCGATGCCGTGAAGAGGTCCCTGTCGCTGAGGCTCCTGTAGTACTGGAGCCTCGTGGGCATGTTCGGCCTGCTGAACCTTATCGGGTACGCGGCGACGTCGGCGACGGCGGCGAGGCCAGGTACCACGACCCTCCCCTCGCCCCCAAGGAGGAGGGTGGCGGCCTGGGCCTCGTCGGGGGCGGGCTGGGGGCCGATCTCCCTTATCACGCCGTCCTCTATGTACACGTAGGCGTCCTTCACAAGCTCCTTGCCGGTGTAGACGGCGGAGGCGTTTATCAGCACGGAGAGCGTCAAGGCTCCTGCCCGAGGGTCCTGTTACGCGCAGGCGTTTTTCTTTCTTCGCTGGGCAACGCCGTCCCGCACTAAGGAATATTTGGCCTGCCCACACGATGCGCCCTGATGATGGGGTAGAGTGGTGGGCGAGGGCCGGCAGGGCGTCTACGTCGTAGACCCGGACTCCGTCATCGACGGGAGCCTCAGGAAGCTCCTCGAGTCCGGGAAGCTCACAGGCCGGGTGATAATGCCCAAGGGGCTCATAGACCACCTCTACGCCGAGGCGAGGGCCGGCAGGAGCATAGGGTTCGCGGGGCTTGAGGAGTTGGCCAAGGTCTTCAGTATCGCGGGGGGGCAGGTAGAGATCGACGAGTCCATGAGCTCAGGCGATTACGCCCGCATTAAGGAGTTCGTCAGGGACACGGCGTACAGGCTGAAGGCCGTCCTCGTCACCAGCGACCCGGTTCAGGCCCAAGCCGCGAGGTCCCTCGGCGTTGAGGTCCTCTACACCGGGCTGCCGAGGGAGGGGAGGCTCAAGCTTGACGACTACTTCAGCGAGAAGACCATGAGCGTCCACCTCAAGGAGGGCGCCCCACCCCTCGCCAAGGTCGGCAGGCCGGGCAACTGGATATTCGTAAGGCTTGACGAGAGGCCGCTCGAGAGGTCCGAGATAGAGGAGATGGCGAGGGAGATCATCGAGAGGGCCCTCACCACAGGGAGCGGCTTCGTTGAGATAGACAGGGCCGGCTCAACCATAGTGCAGCTGGGGGACTACAGGATCATCATAACGAGGCCGCCGCTCAGCGACGGCTGGGAGATAACCGCCGTCAGGCCAATCGCCAGGCTCAGGCTGGAGGACTACAACCTTCACCCCAAGCTATTGGAGAGGCTAACCTCCAAGGCCGAGGGGATCCTGATCAGCGGCTCGCCTGGGGCGGGGAAGACAACGTTCGCCCAGGCCCTCGCGGAGTACTACGCCGGCAAGGGGAAGGTCGTGAAGACCATCGAGTCGCCCAGGGACATGAGGCTGCCCCCCATAGTAACTCAGTACTCGAAGACCTACGCAGACCTGAGGGAGCTCCACGACATACTACTCCTCTCAAGGCCTGACTACACGGTGTTTGATGAGATGAGGGATGATGACGACTTCAGGCTCTACGTTGACCTCAGGCTCGCGGGCATAGGAATGATCGGGGTCGTTCACGCCACCAGCCCGATAGACGCTATACAGAGGCTGGCCACAAGGGTCGAGCTGGGCATGATACCCAGCATAATCGACACGGTGATATTCATTGAGGCTGGGCAGGTCGCCAAGACCTACGAGATCGAGATCACCGTGAAGCTCCCTACCGGCCTAAAGGAGGAGGAGCTGGCGAGGCCCGTCGTCGAGGTAAAGGACTTCATAACCGGGGAGCTAGAGTACGAGCTCTACACCTTTGGCGAGCAGATCATGGTCGTGCCTGTGGCCGGCCGTGGCGGAAGGCTCGGCCTCCTGGACAAGGTCTCGAGGATAGTGCCCGGCGCAGAGGCCGAGGTCAGGGACGGTGCCCTCGTCGTGAGGGTCCCCAGGAGGGCGCCGCTCACCTCGCGTAAGGTCAAGGCCCTCAAGAAGCTGGCCCAGGACGAGGGCCTCGACCTAAGGTTCGTACCTAAGGAGTAGCGTTGAAACCCTTAATATCGCGACGGACCTCAGCCCATGGGTCAGGCTTGGCCCTGGACCTCGTGGAAAGGTTCTCCAGACAGGTCCTGCTCAGCGGCCTCGGCCAGGAGGGTATGCGGAGGCTCAGGTCGTCAAGAGCCGCGATCATAGGCTGCGGTGCCCTCGGCTCAGCCGAGGCTGAGCTCATGGCCAGGGCTGGCGTGGGTTTCATAAGGGTCGTGGACAGGGACGTGGTCGACTACACCAACATCCACAGGACCCACATGATCGGGGAGAGGGAGGCCGAGGAGGGGACGCCGAAGGCCTCGGCCTGCGCCTCCGGGGTGAAGGCCATAGACAGCTCCATAAGGGCTGAGGCCATAATAGATGACGTGGACTCGGACAACGTTGAGCGCGTAATAGGGGACGTCGACATAGTCCTTGACGGGTCCGACAACCTGGAGACCAGGTTCCTAGTAAACGAGGCCGCCGTTAAGCTGGGAAGGCCCTGGGTGTACGCCGGCGTTAACTCATGGTACGGCACTGTGATGTTCATACGCCCGGGGAGGGGGCCGTGCTTCAGGTGCTTCATGAAGCCCGCCCCCCAGGAGGGGGAGTCGTGCGACATTGTACCTACTATAGGGACTGTGACGACGATGACCGGCGCGGTGGCGGCAGGGCTGGCGATAAGGTACCTCATCGGCGACAGCCCACCCCCTGACGAGCTGATACTAATAGACGGCAGGTCCATGAGCATAGACAGGGTCCAGGTGAAGAGGGACCCAGGCTGCCCCGTGTGCGGCCAGGGGAGGTTTGACCTCCTCTCAAGGCCGCCCTCCAGGGGCCTCAGTAGGCTGTGCGGGGGTAACGCCTTCAAGGTCAGGCTTGACAGGGAGGCCCCGGTCGGCCCGATCGCTGAGGCCCTGAGGGCCAGGTACCAATGGGTCACGTCGAGGCCGGGCTGGGTTAGAGTCGTCACCGGTGAGGGGGCCATCGTGACCCTCACGGGAAGGCTCGCCATAATTGAGAACGCGCCCGGCGAGGAGGGGGCGAGGAGGGCTTACAACGAGGTTGCCGAGGCGGCGGGCCTCCCGATGGTGTAGGCAATGTGGAGGATCTACTGCCCGAGGTGCGGTTTCAGGGGCGAGGAGGGCAGGTACTACCCGTTCTGCCCTAGGTGCGGTGGAGCCCTTGAGCTGGAGGGCGAGCTCCCTAGCCACGGTCCCCTGCTGGGCGAGGGCAGGACCCCGCTCGTCTACAGGAGGACCAGGCTTGGAGTGCTTGGCTTCAAGCTCGAGTACGTGAACCCAACCGGGAGCTTTAAGGACAGGGGGGTGTCGCCGAGCGTCCAGCTCGCCAGGGACCTCGGCTACGGCTGCGTCGTGGAGGACTCAAGCGGGAACGCCGGTATATCCGCCGCCGCCTTCGCCGCGTTCCTCGGCATTGAGGCCTTCATAGCGGTCCCGGCCTCCGCCCCCGCCGGCAAGAAGGGAGTGCTAAAGCTGCTCGGGGCCAGGGTCGTCGAGCTCCCGTCAAGGGAGGAGGCCGCGAGGTACGCTGAGGGTATGTCGTCAAGGTGCTTCTACGTCTCCCACGCCAGGAGCGCCGTCTTCCTTGAGGGCATGAAGTCGGCGGGTCGCGAGCTGCCTGACGACGCGAAGGCCGTCATAGTGCCCTCGGCCAGCTTCTCCCTACTGATAGGGCTGTGGAGGGGGGCAAGGTCAAGGCCAAGGGTGTTCGCGGTGCAGGGCGCTGACAACCCCTCCCTAGCTAGGTACGTGGAGCCCGTCGCCGTCGGGTCATCCCAGAGGTCTAGCCTCGCCGACGGGCTGGTGTTGAGGGACGCCCCAAGGGCGCAGGAGGCGGCCAGCATAGTGAGGGAGAGCGGAGGCGGGCTCGTTGTGGTCTCCGACCCCGAGATAGCGAGGGCCACGAAGGAGCTATGGTCCATGGGCCTCGTGGCTGAGCCGACCTCGGCCGCCTCCCTCGCCGCCGCTGAGCTCCTCTACAAGAACGGCATCGACGTCGAAGGGGCTGTGCTCATGTTGACGGGGAGCGGGCTGAAGCTCCACGACGTGATATCGAGGCTCTAGGCCGGGAAGCACCTCCTCCTCAGTTCCTCGACGCAGGCCTCGACGCAGGACCTGAAGTCGTCTGGGCCAACAGACCTCTCGGCGCACGAGTCCCTGCACACCTGGACCACGTGCTCCCTGACATAGGGCGTGCACCGCTCCAAGGCCGCTACTCCGCGAGCCTGCCCTCGGCCTCAAGCTCCTTGGCTACGTCGTCTAGGCCCAGGCGCGTGAGCGTTGACCTCTTGATGTAGCCGGTCTTTTTGTCCCAGCCGAACGCCTCATAGGCCTCGTCGATCAGCCCCTCCGGGTTCTCGACCTTGAGGCCCCTGGCAGGACCAGTGAGAATAGGGGTGACCATGCGCTTGGGAAGCCTGTCGTGCTGCCTGGTAAAGCCCTCCCTCAGGTTTATGGCCCTCTTGAGCTGCCACGTCCTCTCGCCGGCCTCAAGGACCTGCTGCGGCGTGATCTCGATGCCGGTCAGGGCCGTGTACAGCCTCGCGATCCTCCTGGGGTTCAGGACGCCGCTCTCCGGCCCGGCCGAGTAGAATATGCAGTAGCCCATGTTGTTGAAGGCCTCGCCGAAGGAGGCGAGGACCCTGTAGGCGATTCCCTTCCCGACGCCGGTCTCTGCGAGCCTGTCAGGGAGCGGCCACGGTAGGCCGAAGTCCT
>CAYFFY010000044.1:0-7379 GCA_964342635.1 uncultured Desulfurococcales archaeon | reverse complement strand
CTACGCCGTATTCACAGGCGGGGCAGGCGCCCTCGCCGCCGAGGCGATAAAGTCAGTGAGGGCCGTCTACTGGCTTGACAAGCTGGGCATGGCGGAGGCCATGTGGGTCTTCGAGGTCGAGGAGTTCGGGCCGCTCACGGTGACCATAGACTCGACCGGCGCGAACTACTATGAAACGAGGCTCCAGGAAGTGGCTGAGAACGCGAGGGCCGTCAAGAGGGAGCTGGGGCTGCCACCTGAGGGGTGACGGGGGAGACTGCCTGAAGCGCCCTCCTGACCATCCCCAGCAGGTACCCCCTGGCGAGGTCGGCTGACGGCTGCGGCAGGCCGCTGGACCCCAGGAGGGCGAGCGCCCTCCCCTGGACTATCAGCTCCGTCGCCTCCGCCTCGGTTAGCCCCCTGGCCTGCAGGTAGAACAGCTGGTCCTCGGGCAGCCTGTACTGGGCCGCCCTGTGCGTGGCGACCTGCACCTCGCCCGTCTCTATCCTCATCATCGGCATGGTGTAGGCCCTCGCGGAGTCCCCCAGAAGCAGGGCCTCGACCATGAAGCTTGAGTAAGAGCCCGGCGCGTTGGGGAGCATCACCGCGGTCCCCCTGACGGCGACCATAGAGGAGTCGGACGCGACGCCGAGCCCGCTGACGCTCGCCCTTGACTCCCTCCCGGCCTGGACCGTGTCGATAACGTCGTCGACCTTCCCGCCTGACAACGCGAACGTCACCGAGGAGTGGGACAGAGAGGCAGAGGTGGCCGCTATCGTCTGCTCGTCAACCCTTGTCATTATCGACGACGAGGCCAGCACCATCGATGACAGTGTGGCCCTCACGCCGACAGCTCTCCTCAGGAGGAACGCCATGGGTTCTTGGGACTGAGGCTCAGCTATCACCAGCAGGCTCGCCCTCGACTCCTCCTTGACCCTAAGCTCAACGGCTGTCGTGCCAGGCGCCGCCCTTGGGGCGTAGACAACCAGGTCAGCCTCCGAGCCGGGCGGCACGTTAATGGTCAGGTGCTGGGAGGCCCACGAACTCCCGACCGGCTTACACAGGGCGACCCGTAGGCTGCCCCTGGCCTCCAGCACGTGGGCGCCCTCGAGCCTGGCTATGTGCTCAGCGTATAGCCTGGACTCCCTGAGGTCAAGGAGGGTCTCATCAATGTCATAGTTGTAGGCGCTGCCGCATGGCCCCAGGACCAGGTCCCACTCCCCGTCAGGCCTCTCGTACCTCAGCCCGCCCTCCCTTCCGAGGGCACCCTCAAAGGCCCTCCAGTCAGTGTAGTACTTTGTTACTGGCGAGTCGGCGACCTTCTGCCAGGGCGTCCTGCGTGCCTGCTCGGCGGCCCTCAGCCTAAGGGCACTCAACGCCCTCACCCTACCGAGCCTAGCTGGCTGAACTCCAGCTCTATCACCTTGGTAAGGATGCTCACGGTCTCCAGGGGCAGCCCCCTCAGCACGTCCCTTATGAAGCCGTTAACGATCATGGCCTTGGCCTCCCCCTCGGATATCCCCCTCGAGCCAAGGTAGAACAGCTGGTCCTCGCCAAGCCTCCCTACCATGGCCTCGTGGGTCACCTCTGCCGACGGCTCGTCTACCTCGTTCCTGGGGAGGGTGAACGCCTTGCTCTCCCTGTCAAGTATGAGGCTGTCGCACTGCACGTGCGAGAAGCTGCCCCTCGCCCCCCTCAGGACCTTGACGAGTCCCCTGTAGGCGGCCACTCCGCCGCCTGCGCTGATGCTCTTCGAGACTATCAGGCTCCTCGTGTTCGGCGCCGCGTGGACTGCCTTAGCGCCAACGTCCTTTATCTTGCCGGGCCCGTTCGCGATGCCTATGGATATGTTCTTGGTGCTGGCCCCCTCCCCCTTAAGCACGGTGCTTGGGTACGTGAACGTTATCCTGCTCCCTATGCTCCCCTCCACCCACTCGACGCTCGCCCCGGCCTCGGCTATGGCCCTCTTGTTGTTGAAGTTCACGATGCTCCCGCTCCAGTTCTGGATCGTGCTGAAGTGGACCTCCGACCTCTCCTTGGCGTACACCTCGACCATGCCGTCGTGGAAGCTGAACTTCTTGAGCACGGGGGCCGCGCAGCCCTCTATGAAGTGTATGTAGCTGTTCCTGTCGGCAACTATCAGCGTGTGCTCGAACTGGCCCTCAAGCTCGCCCCCTATCAGGAAGAAGGCCTCCACGGGGTTCACGACCTTTGCCCCAGGCGGAAGGTAGACGAATGCCCCGCCGCTCCACAGGGCGTAGTGCAGGGCAGCGAACTTGTGGTCGGCCATCGGGAAGACCCTGCCGAAGTAGCCCTTGACAAGGTCAGGGTACCTCTTAACCGCCTCGTCCATTGGCAGGAAGACCACGTCCTTCTTCTTCAGCTCCTCCTTCACCCTCGTTATCACGTTCTCGCTGTCGAAGACCGCCGTGAGGCCAGACAGCACCCTGCCCTCGGCCTCTGGGAGGCCTAGCTTCGAGTAGGCCTCCCTCATCCAGTCAGGCAGCTCGTCCCAGCTCTCGGCAGCCTGGACGCTGGGCCTGACGTAGCTCGCTATCTCGTCAAGGTCTATGCCCTCAACGCCCTCTAGCCAGTTGGGCATCGGCAGCTTCTCGAACATCTCGAGCGCCCTGCGCCGTAGGAGCCTCATCCACTCAGGCTCGCCCTTAGACCTTGAGATCTCGTCTATCAGGTCGGGCGATATCCTGCCCCTGAGCTCAACCTCCTTCGGGTACCTCAGCGATGCGCTGAGCGGGCCTTCCCTGCTCAGTGTAACTATGTCACGGAGCTCCCTCTCCCTAACCAGCTTCACGGGCTCGCCCAATTCATGACACCTCCTTGAGGAGGGCCTCGTAGCCTGACATGAACACCTTCTCGACGAGCTCCCTGCCCCCCTCGGCGACGACCCTGCCCTGGTGCATGACGTAGGCCCTGTCGGGAGGGGCGAACTTGGTGACCTCAGCGTGGTGGGTGATCACGAGGACCCCCACGCCGCTGTCTCTTAACTGCGTTATGGTCTGGCCTACCAGCCTGACACCGTCTACGTCCAGGCCGCTGTCAGGCTCGTCAAGTATTACGTACTTGGGGCTCATGGCGAGCACCTGGAGGAGCTCCGACCTCTTCCTCTCCCCGCCGCTGAAGCCGACGTTAAGCTCCCTGTCAAGCAGCTCGTCCCTGATGCCGAGCTGCCTTGCCTGGGATCTCACCCAGGCAATGAACTTCGGGTCGACATAGGTAAGGTCGAACCCCTTGACCCTCTTGGCGTTTATCACGTTAAGCAGGTAGTTCAGCTTAACCCCAGGCACCTCGACGGGGGCCTGGAACGCTAGCGCTACCCCCCTCAGGGCCCTCTCGTGCGTCGGCAGGTCGGTCACGTCGACGCCGTCTAGGAGCACCCTACCCCCAGTCGTCTTATACCTTGGGTGCCCCATTATGGCGTAGGCCAGCGTCGTCTTGCCGCTCCCGTTGGGGCCCATCAGTATGACGACCTCGCCCCTGTTAACGGCAATGGACACGCCCTTAAGTATCTCCTTATCGCCTACCGTAACGCGTAGGTCCCTAGCCTCCAGCGCCATTGCCTCGGCCCAAACTTTAACAGCCGTTAAACGTTTAAAAGCACCGGTCCATTACACGATCCCACGTCCTGGCCACCAGGCCCTCATTCACGCCGCGCGTGTAGGCCTGTAAAGACAAACCTGTATGTAGCAAAACGTGCTAGCTTTTTTATTGACTCAAAACTCTAGATTACCGAAAGATCGGTGACCAACCTATGAGGGGCTACAAGGTGGTCCTGACGTCTGAGGGCGCCACAGCAAGCGACACCCTGGGGGCCAGCGTCGCCGGTTTCATCAGCGCCCTCCCGGACTCCTACATAAGGCCCCCCATAGCCAGGACCTACTTCAGGGTCAGGTCAAAGAACGGCAGGGCGCTGCGGGCCCCGTACGGCCTAGCAAAGGTTGAGGCCGCCCTCCTCGAGAAGGGGGTAGTCAGCAGGGACGAGGTAGTCATAGCGAACCCCCACGAGCTCGAGAAGGTCATAGGCCCTGAGACGAGGGTCCTCGGCATTTACGTCATGGACCCCCTGGGGCTGAGCTTCGGGAGCGGGATAACGTACTGGATAGTAAGGCTGGCAGGGCTTCCATATAGGGGGGTGCCGTTCATCGCCAGGTCGTTCCTTGAGATACTTGCCCACCCCGCAGTCATGGCCCATAGGAACCACATGAAGATAGTAGTGGGCGGTCCCGCGACGTGGCAGCTAACCGACACAGGCTACCACCGCAGGCTTGGGATAGACCTGGTCTACGAGGGCGAGTTTGAGAGCCTGGGGCCCTCAACCTTCCGGAAGCTCCTCGCCGGTGAGCAGCTGCCCCCCGTAATATCGGCCCCACCGGCGAGGATTGAGGACATCCCGGTGATAGTCACCCCCGCCAACGGAGGCCTTGTCGAGGTCAGCAGGGGGTGCGGCAGGGGCTGCACGTTCTGCACCCCTACTCTCAGCGGGGCGATCAAGTCCCTACCCTTCGAGGGGCACATAGACAGGGAGATCAGGGTCAACGTTGAGGTCGGAAAGGTTAAGGACATCAACCTCCACAGCGAGGAGTTCTTCAGGTACGGGGCCAAGGGCATCGACCCGGACCCTGAGAAGGTGATAAAGCTTACGAGGAGCGCCTACAGGCTCGTTAAGTCCTACGGCGACGACTACACGATCTCGACCGACTTCACCACGGCAGCCGTCGTTGTCCAGGCGCCGTCCCTCGTCAAGGAGGTCGGCCAGTACATAAACGAGGGAGGGCGGAGGACGTTCATCGAGATGGGGATCGAGACCGGCTCGCCTCGCCTCATAAGGAGGCTTATGCCGGGCAAGGTCCTCCCGTTCAAGCCTGAGCAGTACCCAGACATAGTGGAGGAGGGTATTGGGATCCTGAACGATAACGGCTGGGTCGTAGTGGGCACCATGATAGTTAACCTCCCAGGCGAGACCGAGGATGACGTAATGAGGGACCTCGAGCTCCTTGACAGGGTCAAGAAGCTGAGGGTCATCACGTTCCCACTCCCGTTCATACCCATGGGGGCCCTGAGGAGGACCTACTTCACCGTGCTGGAGAAGATGATACTTGACCCGGTCAGGGGGGAGTTCATAATAAGCGCCCTGATAAAGGCGTTCGAGGAGGCCGCGAGGGATATGGACATGGCTGTCGACAGGATGGAGAACCCGCTGGCCAAGGCCGTTATCGGCCACCTGGGGAGGACGTTCGCAAACATGCTCGTGGACAGGTATAAGGAGGCCCTCAGGGAGCTCTCGTCCAGGAGGCTCAAGCCCGTTAAGAGGAGCTTGGTCAGCGCAGGCGTCGCAGGCTGGGGGGCGGGCGCATGAGGGTAAATGAGAGGCTGGCCAGGCAGGTCGCGGACGTGATGAAGCTCCTCTACGCGAGGGGCCTCGTCCAGGTGAAGGGGGGGAACGTAAGCGTTTACGACAGGAGGGAGGGGCTCATATACATAAGCCCTACCGGGGTCCCGAGGCACACGGTGAGCGTTGACGACGTGGCAATAATGACGCCCGACGGAAGGACCGTACTGGGGACCCCGAGCAGCGAGTTCAGGCTGCACCTTTCGATATACAGGGACCTAGAGGACTCCGCCGCGGTTGTGCACGCGCACCCGCCGAACCTGATAGCCCTTTACGAGGCCAGCCTCGCCCTTGACGTGAGCGTCCTGACCGAGGCCTCGATCAGGGTCGGGTGCGTCACTGACGTCCCTCCGATAACGCCGGGCACCCAGGAGCTCGCGGACGCGGTCTCACGGGCCCTTAAGGCGAGCGGCTGCAGGGCCGCCGTCCTCAGGAGGCACGGGGTGGCGGTCTACTCGCCAGTAGACGTCTATGAGGCGCTCGACGCCGTTGAGGCCCTGGACGACGCGGCGAAGGTCGCCCTGCTCTCGAGGAGGGGGGGCTAGCCTCCCGGGGCCCCGTGATAGACGGCGTCGCGCCAGACGGCGTCCCATAGGTCCTGCTCGCTGAAGGTTATGTTCTTGACTATCGCCGTGTAGACCTGCCTTAGGACCGAGTGGTGAAAGCTCTCGTCCCTGAGGAGCATGTCTATGAGGAACCCGAGGGCCGCGTCGCCGCTCACGAGCCTGTTGGACTTGAGCTGCTCCAGCTCCCTTATGGACTCGGCCTCCATCTCTATGTGGGACTCGATGTCCTTGAGCACGGCCGTCGACTCGGCCTCGTCAATGAGCCTCGGGTTGGTCAGGAGCTCAGCCATAGTCTCGTAGATCTTTGAGTGCTTCAGCGAGTCCTGCGAGACGGCCTCCATTATCAGCCTGACGATGGTGTTCTGGGACCTGCCTGCGGTCTCGCCAAGCCTCTTCGCGTAGTCAACCTCCCTCTTGGCCTCAGACTTAAAGTACTCGGCCAGCTTCCTCCTCTCAAGGAACTCGTCAACGGCCACGTTCACACCTTGTAAGTTCCTGTATACACTTCGGGGTATTAATACCTGGATTCCAACCCGCCCACAGGCGGGCCCCATGAAGCTCGTAGACCTTCATGAGGACATAGGGCACTGGTTCGCGAGGGGGCTGGACTTCGAAGGCGGGCTGAACCCTTCTTCACGACAACGAAAGGCTTTTAATGTTCGTTTATGACTAGCTATATATGTGGAGGGCCAGACGACGGGCCGTGGGGCGATGGGAGCTACGCTCCGAGCTCCGCGGGCCTGATCGCCATAGATGTGAGCCGCGTGCCGTTCGGCTCGAAGGGGCCCCATGGGCCCACAGGGCTCCCAAGGGCCCTGTGGGCGAGGGCCAGGTCCCTGCGCTCGACCATGCATGAATATAAAAGCATTGGAATGAGAGCGTAGGGACAAACGGTGAGGGCCGTAGCGCTCTCGTGGAACTACGGCACCAAGTTCGCGGCCTCCTGCATGTCCAAGAAGGACTACGGCCTGACTGACATGGGTGAGGAGCTCGTGAGGCTGGCCAACGATCTCGGGGTCATAATAGACGTGTCCCACGCGTCGAGGCAGGCCTCCCTCGAGGCCGCGGCCATGAGCAGGAGGCCCGTGATCGCGACGCACAGCAACGCGTACGCCCTCAGGCAGCACCCCCGTAACCTTGACGATGAGGTCATCAGGGCGATCGCTCGGACGGGCGGCCTTATCGGCGTAACCTCGATCCCCGACACCCTCCCTGAGCCAACGGTAAGGGGAATGGCAACTGTTGCGAGCTACGTAGGCGACCTTGTGGGCTGGGAGCACGTTGCCCTCGGCACTGACTTCCTGGGCCTCGAAAGGTACCCTGAGGGCTTCTCAGACCTCTCGCACATCAAGGGGCTAGCTGACCTCTTGGGGCCCAGGGCGGACCAGGTCCTGTGGCAGAACGCCCTCAGGGTCCTCGAGGAGTCC
>CAYFFY010000043.1:0-7620 GCA_964342635.1 uncultured Desulfurococcales archaeon | reverse complement strand
GGTTCAGGACCTGCCACTCCATAGAGTCCTACGGCTTCAGGCTCGACTGGGTCCTCGGCCCTCGCCTAGTGCAGCCAGCCGCTTCCCCCGAGGAGGCGAGGAGGATGCTTGAGTCGGGTCAGGGCGTAGTGACCCCGAAACCCCTCAGCCTCGCCTACACTGGTGACACCTCCCCGTGCGACGAGGTCATAAACGCCGCCTCAGGGGTTGACGTGCTTATACATGAGGCCACCTTCGACAGCTCGATGCAGGCCGAGGCGTCCAAGTTCGGCCACAGCACGGCCGAGGGGGCCGCCTCTGTTGCCGCCCGGGCGGGCGTCAACAGGCTCCTCGTTCTCACTCACATAAGCACCAGGTACGAGGGCTACGAGGCCAAGGGCCTTGAGGATGAGGCCCGCAGGGTCTTCCCCAGGACCGTGTTGGCCTGGGACCTGGCCAGGTTCTCCCTGAGCGTCTGAGGGGTGCGTCAACGGCGACCGGTTACTACATTGCAATTATAGGCTGCTGAGCTGACTTAACGCGTCTACGTCACCTTCCACCACCTCTAACTCCCTCGATGCGACCAGGCAGGTTGAGACGCCTTTGACTGCCGCCCCACGCCTCAGGCGCAGAGGGCGCCACCAGGAACTCCATGAGCAGTGGCGAGGCGAGGGCGGCCCAGCGAAGCTTACCGCGTCCCCGAGGGGAGTAAGTCCCGCAGGCGGCGCGGGGGAGGGCAGAGGCGGTGAGGCCAGAACCCTACGGGTCCGGCGGCCCCCTCTCCCGCAGCGGCCTCCCCCTTGCCGTAGGAGGGGCCAGCCAGTCTATCACATCCTTTAGGTCACCCCTGTACTCTATCGTTATCTTGATGGGACCGAGGGGCGACTCGTCGTCCCAGGTGAGGAGGCTCACCTTACCCTGGTACGCGGCCTGCTTGTGAAGGGTTATCGAGAGCCTGCCCCCCCTTGCGTTCTTGAGCATGTATGCCCTGGCCGCCTCCAGTATCTCCTGGGACCTCAGGAGCCTGTGGAGCTTCTGCAGGGACGTGAGCCTCCCCGACGAGGCCCTTATGAGCACGTAGTCCCCCATGTCGACCTTCTCGACGATGTCAGGGTCGAATACGTTGAGTATCGACTGCATTACCTTGTGCTCGTCCTCGGTCGGCCTCAGCTGGGCCTCAACAACGACCCTTCCAGTCCCCACCCCTGATCACCTCAACAAGGGCTGCCACCTGCGACCTGAGCTCGTCAAGCCCGCCCTCGTTAACTACCATGTAGTCGGCGAGTGCTATGACCTCACCTACGCCGTACTCCAGGTTCTTCCTGTCCCTGAGGCTGAAGCTATTGACGTCCGTTTCCCCCTGCCTTGAGCGGGACAGGTACCTCCTGAGCCTGATGGCAGGGGCAGCGTGGACCGCCACAACGCATGTTGGGGCCAGCCCCCTGAGCGCCTCGACCTCCTCGGGGCTCCTGACGCCGTCCACTACCACGTATTCCGCGATCAGCTCCCTCAGCCTCTCAAGGAGAAGCCTGCCAACGGCCCCCCTCCCATAGGCCCTCCTGAGGTCGGTGGCGACGAGCTCAACGTTCTCGGCGGTCAGGGGGAGGCCCCTGCGGGCCACCTCCTCCCTGACCAGGTCACCCATCACGTAGAGGGGGGCCGACAGCCCTCTCGACAGCTCAAGCGACACGGTCGACTTGCCGCTCCCCGGCAGCCCCGTCACTGCGACTACCAGCATGGCGGCTCACAGCTTGTAGCCTATCCTCCTCAGGAACTCCTTCCTCTCCTTTACGTCGGCCTCGGTCTCGACGCCCAGGGGCTTGTACCCGTCGCTCACGCCGAGCAGGGCTCTGCTCTCGCCAAGGTCGGCCACTATCGCCTTGACGGGGTTCGCGGTGGCGACCTCTATTGACACTACCTCCTGCACGTGCTTGATGGCGTTCAGGACGTTAATCGGGTAGGAGTCCCTTATGTAGAGCACGAACACGTGGCCGGCCCCTACGCTCAGGCACGCGTTGGTGGCGGCCTGCAGGAGCTCCTGGTCGTTCCCCTCCCTCCTCACGAGCCTCTTGCCCGAGGCCTCACAGAAGGCAAGCCCGAACCTTATGCCGGGCACGGAGGTGACGAGGGCCTCGTAGATGTCCTCGACGGTCTTTATGAAGTGGCTCTTGCCAATGATCACGTTGGCCCCCTCAGGTATGGGGACATCGATCACCTGGATCTCCATGCCCTCTCCCCGCGTGGGCGTGGAAGGCTTACTTAAATCGGCTCCTAGCCCTCCGAGGCCAGCTGCCTAAGCCTCTCCTCAAAACCGAGCCTCTCAAGGTCGGGAACTATGTAAGGGGGGACGCAGTCCCTCCACCTTGGGGATCCCTCGAGCACGAGCTGCCTAATCCTGGTGCCGCTGCACTCCTCCCTGTTGTACATGGGCTGCGAGATGGCGGCCAGGCCCATGTCCCTGAAGAGCTGCAGCACGAGGGGGTTGCCCGAGACGACGCCATCGAGGTCACCGAGGAGCATCCTCAGGTACTGCACCCAGACCTTGTTCATCTCTACGTCCATGACGGGCACCACGTAGACCCTCCTGCAGTAGTCCGGACCGATCTCCCTCTCGAGGACCTTCCTGAGGAGGGCCAGCCTCTCGCCGGCCGTCAGGGGGTTCTTGAGCGAGAAGCTGTCCTGGGCCGACCCTATCACGACGACGAGCTCGTCTGCCCTCTCGAGGGCGAACTGGAAGGCGCTCACGTGGCCCTGGTGGGGCGGCTGGAACCTGCCCGGGAACACGAGCCTCCTGAACCTGCCGCTCAAGGTATGGCCCTCTGCGAGGGTTCTCGGGCTGTATTTTAACTGTCGCAATGCCCATAGGCGTCAGGTATGCGGGGCCCCGACAGCGACGCGGCCGTGTTTCAGGAGAGGGCATCCGATGAGGCCAGGAGGCTAGCCGAGAGGTACGGCTACCTCCCGTACATGGTTGAGAGGTACCTTGAGCTCCTGGGGCCGGAGGCGGAGGACCTCCTGGAGGCCAACGAGACCCCACTGCCCGAGACCTTCAGGTGCAACGACTACAGGGTGAGCTGCGATGAGCTGGCCTCAAGGCTCGGCGAGAAGGGATTTCAGCTCACGAGGATACCTTACCTCCCCCACGGCTTTGAGGTCGTCGAGGCCCCCGTCAGCCCTGGGGCCACGCATGAGTACCTGAAGGGGTACTACTACCTGCAGGACCCAGGCTCAATGCTGGTAGGCTACCTGCTTTACCCGCGCCCCTCAGAGGTTATCCTTGACATGGCGGCGGCCCCAGGCGGCAAGGCAGGCCAGGTGCTCCAGCTCACCTGGGACTCAGCCCTCCTCATAGCCGTCGAGCCTAAGAGGGAGAGGGTGAGGGCCCTGAGGTCAAACCTGCAGAGGCTCGGGTTCAGCAGCTTCATTATAATGAAGCAGGACGCCCTGTCCCTCGAGCTCCCCCTTAGACCTGACCGCGTCCTCCTCGACGCGCCCTCGAGCGGAGAGGGAATCATAAGGAAGGACCCAAGCAGGAAGAGGAGGACCACGATCCGTGACCTTAAGGAGATACACGGGAGGCAGGTCGCCCTGCTCAGGAAGGCCCTCGGCCTTGTCGGGCCTGGGGGGACAGTGCTCTACGCCGCCTGTTCAACAGCTGTTGAGGAGGGGGAGTACGTAGTTCACAAGGCCCTTGACGGGCTCGACGACGTGAGGCCAGAGCCCATAGAGGAGTTCCCTGTTAGGAGGGCGTTCGAGGAGTACAGGGGCGTGCGGTTCGACAGCAGGGTCCTCGGCTGCGGGAGGCTCTTTCCCCACGTGCACGGGACGGAGGGGTTCTTCATATGCAGGCTAAGGCGCCAAGGATGAGGCCGATCTCGGAGGCCGAGGCCAGAGCCATAGCGCGGTTCGCCGAGTCCATAGGCGTGAGGCCCGTGAGCGTGGCCGCTAACCCCTACGTGCTCGAGGTGCCGGGGGCGTCCTACAAGGATATCTTCGACGTGCCCGGCCTCCTGGCCAGGGTCCTCCCCGCGCTCGGCTCTCTCTACTTGGCCGGCTACTACGTCGGGTCAATGGAGGGCGACGAGTTCAGGCCCGGCCTCCCCCTCGCCCAGAGGCTAGCCAGACTCTGCGACCTAGGTGCCAGGTGCATAGTCCTTGATGCTAGGGGCGTCAGGGCCTTCCTCTACGGCAACGAGGTCCAGGGGGAGCACGTGCTGAGCTTCGCCGAGGGGCTGTCCATTGTGGTAGACCCGCACGGCGAGGCACTAGGGTGGGGGGTAGGCAGGAAGGTCAGGCTTAAAACCAAGGCCCAGGCCCTGGTCGAACCAGTGAAGGACCTGGGCTGGTACCTGAGGAGAGGTGGGTGAGGTGCCGTTCAAGGAGGGCGACTTCGTGCTGGTGAACTACGTGGTCAGCGTGGTCGAGGGCGGCAAGGAGATAGTGCACGACACGAACATCGAGGACGTGGCCAAGAGGGCGGGCCTGCACTCCCCTGACAGGAGGTACGAGCCCTACCTCGTCGTCGTCGGCCGCAGCCAGGTGCTGCCAGCCATAGACGAGGAGCTGAGGAACATGGACGTCGGCCAAAGGAAGGAGTTCGTCACCCCTCCCGAGAAGGCGTATGGCCCGCACCGTGAGGACCTCATAATAAGGGTGCCGATAAGGCAGCTAAACAGGTACGGGATAACCCCAGTCGTGGGTAGGAAGGTCGAGGTCGGGGGGAGGGTCGGCGTCATAAGGAGCGTCACGGAGAGGTTCGCCTACATCGACTTCAACCACCCGCTGGCGGGAAAGGAGCTCAAGATAGAGCTCGAGGTGGTCAGGAAGCTAGAGACCGACGAGGAGAAGGTCAAGTTCCTCGCGCTTCGTTACCTCCCGCTGAAGGAGGGAGACCTGGGGGTCTCTGTGGGGGGCGAGAACGTCTTGGAGCTCAGCCTTCCAGCCGACGTGCTGAAGCTGAGCGACCTCGAGTCCAGGCTCCAGCTCCTCGCCAGTGACCTCAGACAGCTCCTCGGCGTGAGCAGGCTCAGGATAGTGATTGACGTCAAATTCGCCGAGCAGGCGCCCTCGGCCGCCCAGGGGCAGGCCCAGCAGGGGCAGGTCAGCCAGCAGGCCTGAGCTCGGCGCCAACGTTACGGGGCAGGGCCACCAGCACCCTCCCCCTCAGCCCTACCTCAGCCATGGTCTCCCTGAGCAGGTCGGCGTCCCCCCTGGCGGATAGCTCGTCCTCGGCGATCGTGTACATGGCGGGCCCCCAGCTAGACTGCGCTAGGAACATCCTGTGCTTCCAGGCCTCCGCCGCCAGACGCGTCAGCGGCCCCCTGTAGACGCCCCCCTGGACCCTTGAGAAGAAGGCCCCGGTGGCCCTCTGCAGCGTCCTCAGGCCTTCAATGGCGTCATCTACGTCCTCCCTAGCTATGCCGGAGGCTAGCCTCAGGGCGCCCTCAGCCATGCTCGCTAGCAGGTCGGCAGGCGCCCCCCACTGGAGCCTAGCCATGACCATGTCTTCCTCTTCCTCGTCCAGTCCCCTTTCAACCTCTGGCAGAACTACGACGAAGCGCCACCTCTCCGGCACGTGGAGCCTCAGAAGGGACCTAGGCCTCCCAGGCATGCCAGCGTCCATGATGAACCCTCCCTGCTCAAAGAGGAGGCTGCCCACGCCGCTGACCCTCGACCTCCCTAGCCTCTCCGCGGCCACAGGGGCGGGGTCAGGGCTCACGCCGAGGGCCTCCTGGAGTCCCCTGTAGGCCGCTAGGGAGACCTGTGTGCCGACCCCGAAGCCGCTGTGGATGGGCGGCGCCCGGGCTATCCTGGCGCAGAAGCCCCTTAGGCCAAGGGCAACGGCGGCCCTCTCAACGTAGCCCCTCAGGTCCTGTGGCCCCTCGTAGCAGGGCTCGTCAGCTGGGCCGAACTCGGCCTCTAGGGCGGGCTCGTTGACGTAGAAGCCAGCCGAGCCCCACCTCACTGACCAGTCGCCAGCCGCGTAGTAGAAGCCGGCGTGAAGCCTTGAACCGGCCCTCACCCTCACGAGCCCGGCTATGCCGCTGCACCCTCGCGTCGAGGTAACAGAGGGTTAATATCGGCGAGGCTAGTCTAATCCTGAAGCAGCTCCTGTAAGGCTACAAGAAACGTATTTCAGGGGGCTGTCTCCTTAATTAGTCAGGGGTTATAAGCTTTTTGCTAGGGGGTGTGATAGTTGAAGCTCGTAACCGTCAAGATGCCCGACCTCTACGTGAGGGCGATCGACGAGCTCGTTAAGGAGGAGAGGTTCTCTAACAGGAGCGAGGTGATAAGGGTCGCCGTGAGGGAGCTCCTCAAGAGGGAGCTCTGGAGCGAGGGTGACCTGATAGGGGGGAGCGTCGTGGAGGGGGTGGCCGAGACCTAGCGTGAGCCCTTTTCACTTAAGGCGCGCCTCGGGACCGCACTTTAAATGCCTAATCTATGCTGTCCGTCACGCGTTTCTACTCCTCATAGGCGTCCCCTATGGTTGACTCAAGGGCGGCGACGAAGGCCTCATAGGCGTCCTCAAGCCTAGCAGTCCTTATGTACGCGTCGTAGGCGGCGTTCAGGGCCCCTGCTATCATGTTCATGCCCTCCCTGCTCTTAGAGAGCTCCTCGACGGCCTCCTGCAGCTCAGGCCTCCTCCTCTTGAGCATCTCAATTATCTTCTGCGCCAGCTGCGCGGGCGGAGTAGGGGGCGTCGGCAGGCACCCCGGGCCGGCGGGTAGCCGGGATTTAAAGGGGGCTCACCGGATATTGGTGGGTGCCGGCTCTACGAAAAGGTTTGTCTCGGTCGCCGTCGAGGGGCCAAGGGTGAGGGTTAACGGCGTAGGGAAGACGAAGGAGTTTGACTTGCCCCCACAGGTGGCTGCCTGGGCCTCAGACGTGAGGGTAAGGGGGCTCCTTGAGGAGCTGCTCGAGGACCCAGCGCTCAGGGGACACGTTACCTCGGCCGGGGCCATCAGGAGCCTCGTCCTCCTCCTCTACTGCAGGTACATTAGGACGCCCCCCTACAGGGCAGCCCCAGCCCTTGGCGTCTCCCACGAGCAGATGTACAGGATCGAGAGGGCTCTGAGGAGGGCCGGCATCTACGAGATGGCGGTCTCCAGGCTGGAGCTTATAAGGGAGGGCTTAGGGTCCAATGGGCCTGACGGGGTTGGCCCCGGGCCTTCTACCCCTGCTTAAATAGGGCTCAGGGGCGCATTATCCCCGGTGATCAGGACGCCGCTGCTGAACAGGAGGGCCTTCCCAGAAGTCGGCGGGGTCGTCGTGGGGACGGTAAAGGAGGTCTACGACTACGGGGCCTACCTGGAGCTCGACGAGTTCAACGGGATGCGCGCCTTCCTCCCCTGGAGTGAGGTGTCCAACAGGTCCTACAGGAGCATAGGCGAGGTCCTCAAGGTCAACGAGAGGGTCGCGGTCAAGGTGATAAGGGTGAACAGGGCCAAGGGACACGTTGACGTGAGCCTCAAGAGGGTGACCGACGACGAGAGGAGGTCAAAGATGACATGGTGGAAGAGAACCCAGAAGGCCGTCAACATCGTGCTGATGATAGCCAAGGAGCTCAAGAAGACGGAGAGGCAGGCGTACAGCGAGGTCATATGGAGGCTTGAGGACAAGTACGGCGACGTGATGACGGGC
>CAYFFY010000042.1:0-7653 GCA_964342635.1 uncultured Desulfurococcales archaeon | reverse complement strand
TTAGGTTAGGTTTTAACAAGAAATATACTTAGGCTTATTATTAAGTCGACCTCCTGTAAGCTGGGACCAGAGATGGTATCCCTAAGGAGGTATGAGCTTCCTTCGCTCCCCTACCCGTACGACGCCCTACAGCCCGTACTCAGCAAGGAGACCCTGACGTATCACCACGACAAGCATCACCTAGGATACGTCAACGGGGCTAACGCAGCTGTCGATAAGCTCGAGAAGTACCTGAACGGCCAGCTTGAGGGCATTGACGTCAGGGCGGTCCTAAGGGACTTCGAGTTCAACTACGGCGGCCACATACTTCACACCCTCTACTGGTACAACATGGCCCCTCAGGGCAAGGGGGGCGGGAAGCCCGGGGGCGCTATCGCGGACTCCATAAACAGAGCGTTCGGCTCCTTTGAGAAGTTCCAGAAGCTCATGGGGGATGCGGCCAAGAACGTGGAGGGCGTCGGCTGGGCGCTTCTCGCATACGACCCGGTGACCGGCGACCTCAGGCTGCTGCAGGTCGAAAAGCACAACAACGTAGTCACGGCTAACCTTATACCGCTGCTGGCCGTCGACGTCTTTGAGCACGCGTACTATATTGACTACAGGAACGACAGGGGCAAGTACGTCGACAGCTGGTGGAGCGTCGTCAACTGGGACGACGTAGAGGCCAGGTACCAGAAGGCGCTGAACTCGCCTAAGCTTATACTATGACCTTAATACCTGTTACGTTTTTATCCTACATATTTATTTGTTCTTAAATACTTTCATAGATCTATTGATAGGCGAGGTGATAAATGTGACCGTTAAGGTCTGGATAGAACCAAGGGAGAACTGCATAGCTGACATGGTGTGCGTGAGCCTCTGCCCGGACGTGTTCGAGATGAACGAGCTTGACGGCAAGGCTGAGATAGTCCCAAAGTGGAGGCCAGACCCGGACAACAAGCAGCAGGGTTCAAGGAGCGAGGGCCAGACCCCTGACGATTACCAGGACTGCGTGGATGCGGCGGCCACCAGCTGCCCGACCCAGATTATACACTACGAGGGGCCGAAGGGCTCTCACTGACCGCTAGCGCCCTGCTTGAGCCCGGCCGACCTTATCGCTACTCCCAGGGCCTTAAGCAGCGTCAGAAGGACGCTCAGCGCAAAGACCACGTCAGGGTCATATAGCGCCCTCATGAGGTCTGCTGCGTTAGGCGATGATAACGCCTGGAGCCCCTTCCTGAACCCCTCTATGGTCCTTTTAGAGACCTCTATAACCTGGGGGTCCTCAAAGGTTTTGAGCAGCTCTGTAGCTATCAGGGCGAGCCCCTTCGCTGACCTTGCGAGGTCCTCAGCGAGCCTCGCGACCTCGTCAGGAGGGAACTCCCTTACAAGCACGTCAGTCAGCGCCCTTGAGGTCCTGTCAGCCCACTCGGCTAGCCTTGAGTAATGCTCGCCATCGCCTGCTGCTAGCGACCTTGCGAGGACCGGCAGCGCCTCCAGCACAGACGCTATCAGGCCGCCAAGCGAGAGCCCGATGGCCCTTGCGGCCTCGGCGACGCCCTCCTCATAGTTACGCTGGCTCAACCCTACCAGCTCCACGATACCAACTCTTATTAATGCGCCCATTAATATTCTTGTGGTATTCATGAGCCCGCAGGACCTGCGCCGCAGAGTCTACGAGCTCGTGATGAGGGTTCCCCCTGGTAAGGTTACGACGTACAGCGCCATAGCACGCACGCTCGGCGTTCATCCAAGGGCCGTCGCTGTAGCCCTGAAACTGAACGCCCTACCTCTCCTCATACCCTGTCACAGGGTTGTTAGGTCTGACGGCTCTCTTGGAGGCTACTCGTTTGGGGGGCCGCAGGTGAAGAGATGGCTACTGGAGGCAGAGGGGGTCAGGTTCGACTCAAGGGGGAGGGTACTTAAGGATCACATACTTTACGACCTGCCATCTATAGATAAAAATTTATATGTGGCTAATCGAGATAGCCTGCGTCAAGGCGGATATACATGAGTGGGAGGCCGGCCAGGGCGCTGTCGTTGACCTTCACGATGGCTGTCATCGTCAGCGCTACCTTCGGGGCCAGGTCGTCTAACAGCGTGATACCCTCCTACGGCCAGATACTCGGTCGCCAGTTCAACTTCAGCGCGACCAAGCTAGGGTTGATGGCTGCGTCCTTCATGGTCTCGTCTTTCATCGCGAGCGCGCTCGTGAACGCCAGACTGCCGGCCCCGACGAGGAGGAAGTACTTCATAGCGTCCTCTGTAGCCTACTCCATCATTTACCCGGCCTTCTACCTTGCGAACCCGTACCTTATCTGGCTCCTCATGGTCGCCGCAGGGCTGGCGCTGGGCCCAGTAATGCCGAACATTATGACGTCGGCTGGGAGCATTGAGGACCCTAAGTCAAGGGAGAGGGTGCTGGCGCTCTATACCCTAACACTCAGCGTATCGCTACTTGTCGGGCAGACAATCGCTGCCCTAGTGCTGAGGTACGTCAGCATCAGGGAGGGCTTCCTTCTCCTTGAGCCCTTCGCCGCCCTAGTTGGGATATCAGCCCCCTTCCTGCCCTTCCCGACCGAACGTACTTCGACCCGGACTGGAGGTGGGGGGTTTCGCCACTCAGATGTGCTCAGGAGTGAGGGCTTCATAGCCTCTGTGCTTAACAACCTTACATACCAGGTGCCCTTCTCATACCTTACCGCGTTCGCGGCGGAGTACGCGATTAAGTCGCTTGGTGCTGAGAACTGGCTTGGTGTCCTAGCGTACGTCCCGTTTTACGCGACCTCGATGGCGAGCAGGACCTTTTTGACGATTAGGCCTCCAAGGGACATAGTTAAGCACATGGTCATTGCGGCGTCCCTCAGCGTCGCGGGTTTGCTTGCCGCGTGGGTCTCAAGGTCGCTTGCAGTGTTCTACATTGCAATGACTGTCCTTGGGATACCTCATGGCATGACATATACCCTAAGCGTCCTCGCTATATCAAGGACGTTTAGGAAGGAGGAGCTCAATGCCGCGAACAGCTACTTCTTCTCCGTCATGATGGTGATAGGCTCCGCGCTTCCCGCCGCGCTCGGCCTCATTGCCGACAGGGTCGGGTACAGGGACACCTTCCTCGTGATAACTCCAGTGGTACTGGCCGTGCTACTTCTCACCCTCTACTTCGCCATTAGGGCAAGGTCTCTGAGGGCCAACGCAAGTCTTAATATCTTGGAACAAGGATAGCCTAGCAAATAGGGTCTACTAAGTTGACGTCAGCTCGCGTCTCGACAGGTGCCTCACGGGTCCGCGTAGGGTCCGTCGCAGACGCTTCGACAGGTCCAAGTGGCTCGGGACTCGCTATATCCTTCGTCAGCAACCCTCGCCTGGGACCCCGGACGCTATAGCGCCGGTGAAATGGTGGCAAGGTGAGCCCGTCATGAGGGCGCTTATACTCTCGGCCCCGACTCTTGACGAGCTCGAGTTTGTGGCCAAGGGGGTTAGCAGCAGGGCACCCGGCGGGCCTGGGCTCTTCGCAGGCCTGGCCTTCAAGAGGCTTGGCTATGAGGTCTGCTCAGTGGGCCCATACGGCCCCAAGGTAGAGAGCGTCGTAAGGTTCGAGCTCTCACTTGGCCTGAAGAGGGTGTGCTGTAGTGCTCAAGGCGAGGGCTTCGTTATACACCACACGTTCCCCCCGTCAGGCCCGAGGAGGACGAAGATTACCTCTGGTGCTGCGCGGCTCCTGCCGTCCCAGGTAATTGAGGCCCTAGAGGTCTGCGACCCTGAAGTAGTCCTGGTCTCCCCTAACTATGACGAGGTGCCCCTCGAGGCCCTTCAAGCCCTGAGGGACATAGGGCGGGTCGCCCTCGACGTCCAGGGCTACGCGAGGTCAATGGGTGAAGGGTGGTGGGAGCATATTCCGCGGGAGGTTGCCAGGTTAGTTCACATGTCCGATGATGACGGCCCGTATACGATAGCTCGCGAGCTCTCAACCAAGTTCGAGGCATTACTCTACACAGTAGGGCTCGGTGGAGCCGTAGCGTTCGTGAGGGGTTCCCCCACGGCAATGCCATCAAGGGGGCCGGAGCTCGAGGACAGGACCGGCTCAGGTGACGTGATAACGGCGCTTACGTCACATCACTTCCTGGTCAGGGGCCTGCCCTTAGAGGACGCGTATCTGGAATCTCTTGACGTGTTTATCGACGTAATTAAGGAGGCCTTATCGTTAAGGAGAGCCTTTATAGGCTGAGGCCCGTTTAGGGTCTAACCGGAAGCCTTGGCCTCACCAAGCCTGATAACGCTCGGCGGCGCGCTCAGCGCGGTAAGCGGCGTAGTAGCCCTCATGGTGAGCTACATAGCGTACCGACTCCTGAGGCTGGGAGACGTTAACGTGCTGACCTACATAAGCCTGAGCTTCATGCTGCTCGGGGTTGGCCTCGTACTGCAGGGGGCCCTCGGCGTCATGCTAGGGCTAAGGCTTGGAAACTTATATGAGGATGCGAGGGCCACGTTCCTAATCGGCGTCCTCTATCTTGTAATCCAGAACGTCGCCTACCTAATACTGGTCCTGGGCTACGCGAGGTCAGCCTACTACGCCTCGGCCGCGATGATAATCATAACGCCCTATGAGCTCAGCAGGCTCTTCCTCTTGGGCCATTTGGTGTTCGACCTCTCACAGCTTATTTCGATTTTCCTGCTCATGCTCCTCGTGTTTGAGGCAATACTGGTGTCTAGCAGGTCCGGTGGGTCCTTCTCAGGGTTCATCCTTGCATCGTTCGTCGCGCTGCTGGCCTCTCACGTAACCATGCTTTACGCGTCGATGATAAGGACGCCCTTCTACTACATTATGGGGGAGCTCATACAGTTCGCATCGTTCGCGCTCCTGCTGGCCTTCCTCCTCAGGTGGTATCGCGTTGGGTAGCAGGGCGTCACCGAGGAGCAGGCTACGGATATACCTGGACCTCCTGAGGAGCATAGAGGCTGAAGGTGGCAAGGCCCGCTTCTCACACGTCCTCTCTGACGCTAACGTGCCTTACGAGAGGTTTTTGGCGTACCTGGCTGAGCTTGAGGAGAGGGGGCTAGTGGTTGAGGAGAGGGGGGAAGATGGGAACTACCTCGTGCTGACTGAGAGGGGCAGGGAGCTGCTCAGGGAGCTCAGGAGGATGGAGTACTTCCTCAGGGGCTTCGGCTTCTCGCTTTAGGCAGCGGACATGGACTGGGAGTCCAAGAGCCTTATTAGCGATAACGTTGACTTGAGAGCCGGCAATAGCAATGCTTGCGAGGCCTACCACCAGCAGCGAGATTGACGGCCCTTGGCAACCTAACAGTAATCTTCACCCCAGGCTGAAGGTGCTTATTCTCGCAGAGATAGATTCGAGGATTGGCGGGCTCAGGAGAGGGCCGCAGCTGAGGGTGAGGTACGCGCCTCCTGGAATCAGGTACTACGTGCCAGGGGATCTAACTAGGCTATACGTCGCCCCTCCCTCATACGAGAGGCTTCCGCCAGCTGACGCTATGAAGTCCGTGCTCAGGCAGACCATCAGGCTGCTCAAGCCGCCGGCAGGGAGGGGGTTCGACCTCGTGCACACTTTCTTCGTTGACCTTACTAGGTCCTCATCACCGTGTGTCCACGAGTCTGACCAGAGCGTGGGCCAGTACATTTCAGGCTACCTAAAGCTTGAAGGCCTTCCTGAGAGGCTGCTGAGGCCCCTAGTAGAGAACATAGTAGGTAAGTGCCCAGCGGTGGTTACATGGTCTTCCTGGGCCGCCAACGGGTTCGTCTCCGACGGGGCTGAGAGGAACAGGGTATACGTGATTCCACCTCCAATAGGCCTTGGCCCCCCAAGGCCTCATAGGGGCCTGAACCTCCTTATAGTGGGTAGGGACCCGCTCAGGAAAGGCCTTGACCTGGCCGTTCGCGCGTTTGAGAGGGCTACAAGGGGGGCTGACGGCGCTGTCAGGATGTTCGTCGTGGGGCCCGTGAAGATGTTGGAAAGTGAGGGCCTCGGGAAGAACGTGGTGGCTATCGAGAGGGCAAGCGATGAGTACCTGCATAACGAGCTCCTCCCCGTCACTGATGTCGTGCTGGCCCCCAGTCGCGCGGAGGCGTATAACCTGACCGTGCTCGAGGCCATGGCCTACGGAGCCGTGCCCGTAGTCTCAAGGGTTGGGGGGCTTCCTGAGCTGGTCTCGGACGGCGGGCTTGTCGTCCCTCCTGATGACGAGGACTCCCTCGTCGACGCCATAGAGTCATTGGTGTCTGATGATAGGCTCCGTGAGAAGCTGTCGACAAGGACCCTTGAGATAGTCGCGAGAAGGCATGACCCTGAGGCCGTGGGCGAGAGCCTTGTGAAGGTCTACTCCCGGGCCCTGGAGGAAGGGTCTTGAGGGAGGGCGCCCGCGCGTTAGCAGCCACCGCGGCCTCGATGAGGTTCTCGACGTCGATTATCCAGGCAGCCACCCCGCTTCTCCTGGCCATGGTGGGCATCAAGCTCTTCAGCGTGTCGCTCCTTACGATATCCCTCTGGGTAGGATCAGCCGGCGGCTCGCTGCTGGCTGGCCTAGTCGGCGATCCCAGGAGGGTTAGCACGACGGGGCTGTTCCTAATGGGCGCCGCAACCCTGTCGCTTTTCATTGACCCGAGGACAGCATTCGTAAGCGTGCCTGTAGCAGGTGTTGGGGCTGGGCTGGCAAGCTCCATTCTTCCGCCACTCCTCCACATGCTCTCACGCAGGGAGAGGCCGTTTGAAGGCGTAGCCAGCTACTCACTCTCGCTCTCAATAGGGCTCGTCGCAGCTATGGCCTTCACATCCCTTGCGTCCCTGAAGTCAGTGCGGCTTGCATTCCTAGCCTCGTCGATCCCTTCCATATCAATAGGGGCCTTCCTGACGGTCCAAAGGGTTGACGTCCCTAAGGTCAAGGTCCGTTTACCGGGCCCCTCATACCTGCTCGACCTGTTTAGGAAGAGGCAGTTCACGATCTCCTTTGCGTCGAACACGGCGTACTCGTTGGTCCTGCCGATGGTCTTATCCTACTGGTCGCTCTACTCACTAAGTGTCATAGGCCTTGGGCCGTCAACCTCGTTCGCGCTCCTCGCCATCATGTTCCTGACGTCAGGTATCATAAGGGCCTCCTCATTAAGGCTGACCAAGGTGAGGGAGGCCCGCGTCGTTGCCGAGGCCTTCCTGTTGCTCGCAATGGGCCTGCTCGCAACAGAGCGGTACTGGCCGGTAATAATTGGGATTCTGCTGTTCTCAGTCCCGCACTCTTTGATTTACCCTACAACACTTTACCAGGCCCTTTCATCAAGCGATGACCCTGTTAAGGCAAATTACGTGTTCTCCGTCTCATCAGGTGCTGGTGAGGTCATCTCCCCTATAATAGCTGCTGTTGTAATCGGCACGCTCGGCATGAGGTCCATATACGGCGTAGGGCTCCTGATCTCAGCGCTCTCGATGGTGCCTGCCCTGCTGTAGGCGCATCTGTACAACCGTCTGTAACGCGTCTGCGTCACTTTCAGCTATTTCCATTCACTTCTAATCCCTTAACGCAGCTAGGCGAGCGGGGGCCGCACCCTCCTCAAGGCCTATTAGGTTTTTGCGATGCCAGCCTACCGGAGGGCGCCACCGTGAACGTCGTGAGCAGCGGCAAGGAGGAGGGCGCCCGGTGAGGCCCACCGCGTCCCCGAGGCGAGGC
>CAYFFY010000041.1:0-7714 GCA_964342635.1 uncultured Desulfurococcales archaeon | reverse complement strand
TCTTGTCGTTCCCGACCTTCCTCTCCTCCACAAGGTCTGCGTAGCCTAGGCTCTCGGGCTTGAGGTCCCTTATGCTGGTCACTATCTTGGCCCCAGTGGCCTTGGCGAGCTTCTCTATGTCGCTCCTCTTCACCCTCCTCACGGCGAGTATGCCCTTCTTGGCGAGGAAGTGCTGGGCCACGTCGTCGATGCCCTTCTGGGTTATGACCACGCTGGCGCCCGTCGCGGCTATCTGCTCCACCAAGTCCTTCAGTATCTTGGTCTCTTCCTCTAGGAAGGAGTCAAGCTGCTCGACGTCAGTGACCCTTATCTTAGTAGTTATGTCGGGCTTCTGTATCTCGAGCGGGGCGTCCAGGACGGCTATCTTGGCGTTCGTGACCCTCTTGGGCATCCCAGGGTGGACGACCTCCTTGTCAAGGACTATTCCCCTAACGAGCATGGAGTCGATGAGGCCTCCTCCCTTCTTCTTCTCGATCTTCACGTTATCAAGGTCGACGTTGTAGCCTCCCTCGGGCCTTGGCTCAGCGACTATCTTGATCGCGTTGACTGCAAGGTCGACGAGCTTATCCCTCTCGGGACCCTGTCCGGAGTACTTGCTGCCGATTGTAGTGTTAGCTATCCTCCTGAGGTTGTCCTCATTGTTTACGTCAACTGGCACGGCTATCTTGTCAAGCAGCTCGAGGGCCTTGTTCATTGCCTTGGTGTAGCCCTCTATTACGATTGTCGGGTGTATGTTCTGCTCGAGGAGCATCTCGGCCTTATCTAGCAGTGCCCCAGCCAGGACGACAACGCTAGTGGTTCCGTCCCCGACCTCGGCGTCCTGTGCCTTAGCGATCTCGACCATGAGCTTGGCTGCTGGGTGCTGGACCTCCATCTCCTTCACGATGGTGGCGCCGTCGTTGGTAACGGTCACGTCGCCGAAGGAGTCGATGAGCATCTTGTCAAGGCCGCGGGGCCCAAGGCTCGTCTTAAGCATCTCCGCGAGTACCTTGGCCGCTAGTATGTTGTTCCTGAGCGCCTCCCTCCCATACGACCTCTGGGTGCCCTCCTTCAATATTAACACAGGTATTCCTTGTGCCATGTTAACCACCCTGCTTGAGCTGACTCCATAGAAGGACCGTGGACTGCCTCTATAAAAGCTTTTCTGAAGAGGGGTCAGGCCCTCCTCCTGGGGGATCTGTGCGCCCCAACGGACCTGATTATCTCCTCGTTCGGCTCAGCAGCCCTCTTCTTCGCGGGCTGCCTCAGGGCGGCCTGGCCGCACGTAAGCCCCCTGCCCTCAAGGAGGGCCATACAGTACGGGCAGACAGCCACAAGCGTGCCGTTTAGTCTGCACGTTGTCGTTGCGACCCTTCTATGGCATATTTCGCAGACCTCCCATGACAGGGTTGAGCGCAAGGCGTCTCCCATAATCTGTAATGCGTGGACCTAAAATGGTGAGCGGCGGCCCTTTCTCTCCTCCTTTATCGCGTAGATCCCGACGACCCTTTTTGAACCCCCACCTGGACACTGACCTACCACGAGCCCTACGTAGTCCCCCTCCTTGTAGTCCCTGGTCGTGGTCTTGCCCTCGCACTCCTCAACGGTGAGCACCTTGGGCCTTCTCCTAGCCTCCTGCAGCCTCCTTATCTCGTTCATCTGTCTGAACGTCATAAGCGCCGTTGCAATTAGCATTATCAAGAGAAACAGGAATATGTATAGCTGCAGGGCGTTCATCACTGGCCCACCCCCACCGTGTTGCCTACCCCTATTATGACGACAGTGTCCCCCTCCCTGCTCTCGGACCGAATGATGTCCTTAACCCTCTCAACCGCCTTATCGACGCCGTTGTAGATGTACTGGTTCATGGCCAGTATGGCCTCCTCCATGCCCATCTTGACTATGACTGCCCTGAGGGGTATGTTGTTCTCCGTGGCGACCCTCTCAAACCTTATCTTCTCCGGGCCAGGGTCCCCTATGGCAGCGCCGACCCCCTCTGCAACGTCCCCGGTCTCCTCGCCCTCAAGCTTAAGGGCGGCGTCGATGGTTATCATTAGCGAGACCCTCTCGCCCCTCGCTAGCGACTCCCTGACCACCTTCTCGGCCGCCTCCCCTGGCCTCCCGACGGTGGAGCCGGGCCCCTTTGCCTTAACTATCAGCAGGCGTCTGCCCTCAAAGTCGACCTCTGTGGCCACGGTGTCCTCAGAGACCTCCCTCCACGTGGCGTAAGGGCCTGCCAGCCTGAAGGCGACGAGGGGGCCCGCCCCGTCGCCGACGGGCACCTTGTATAGGAAGTCGTCCAGCGCCCTCCTGTAGGTCTGCGCTAACTGCATTATCTGCGGCATGAATATCTCAAGCTGCAGTATCAGGTACCAGTTCTTTGTCTTCTCTGCAAAGAGTAGCAGGTGTCTCACATACTTGTAAATAAAGTTTAGCGCCGACGATATCTCAGCGGCGGTTGAGGCGACGCTTCTCGTGATCTCGTCACTGTCTGGCATGGCGACGACAAAGACGTCCTTAAACCTCGTATCCCTCAGGTTTATGAGGTGTCTCATCCTGCTGATGATATCAGTCGGCTCAATCGATACCGGATCTATGACGAAGAAGTCGAGTAGTTTCGTCAGCAGCGATGAAGCGTCCTTGGCCTTGTTCTTAGCCATAAAGTCAAGGGTCTCCTTCCTCGCCTCCTCGGCAAGCCCGCCCAGTAGTGAAAGCTTGGACCTTATGTCGGCCCTGTACCAGTAGACCTGAATCCAGTTCCCTATTCCAGTCAGCCATAGGAATAGAAGCGCCACCCATAACACGTTCACAACTATGCTTACCCATGTCGCTAGGCCGGAGCCTGAGGCCATTCCCCGCTTCTCTCCTAGGTCCTGCCTCGACGCGGGCTTTTTAAGTTGTAGTCTTATGACATGTCCTCGCTGGCCCTTGTGGTCACAAGGACGCCAGAACGCGTTATATAGAACGTGTGCTCGAACTGGGCCACAGGCGCCCTTGAGGCCTCTATCAGAATGGGGTACCTGTGGAGGGCCCTTAGCCTAGTTAGCTCATCAAGCGCCCTGGCGAGCTCGCTCTCCTTCCACTCAGGCGAAAGCCACCTAACCGCGAAGGGCAGCGTCCTGTACTTATTTAGAATGTGCTGCAGGACCGACAAGGCAAGCTCGGAGGCGCCCTTCGGCTCCTTGCCGGTTGCCGAGTAAATGTACGCGTTGGGCCCGTCGACCACAAACCCTCTCCCTGCTGTGCTGAACGGCTCTATGGCGACGAGGACGGGAGGCCTCAGCCTCCTGTAGAACGCCGACCTGTCCCCGTAGTTTGGTATCGACTCCCCCGCGTGAAGCACGTACCTAGACATGGTGTGGCCCGTGAGGTTCCTCACGGGCCTGAACCCCCTCGCCGTTATGGCCCTCTCTATCGCCCGCCCTATTTCGAAAACCCTTACGTTGGGGGAGACGACGCTGGCGGCCGCTTCTAGGGCCTCCCTGGCGGACTCCATAAGGTGGGAGAGCTCCGCGCTACCGACCACCACGCTCACGGCGGTGTCCGCGAGGTACCCGTCAACTGAAGCGCCCACGTCAACCTTTACTATCGCCTTCTCTGGGACCCTGACGTTGTCGGATATCCCCGGGGTGTAGTGGGCAGCGACGTCGTTTATCGAGAAGTTGCATGGAAACGCCGGCGCGGCCCCCCTCCTCACTATGAGGGACTCAACCTCCTCACATACCTCGCGGGCGCTGGCCCCCGGCCTCACGAGGGAGGCGCCGTGGTCCCTCGCCTCAGCGGCTATCCTCCCAGCCAAGGAAATCTTCTCAAGCTCCTCGCTCAACGCCCAGGCCGTCGTAAGTCTAGCCATTTGGGGAAATAAAACCGCTCACACGTAGGCGGTCCCGGCCGAGACAGGCCATGTTAACGTTTTAACGAGAAGCGGGGCGCCCAGTAAGGGACCCCCGCATGGGATACCTGGTCTATTATGGTCACTCGGCCTTCGAGCTTGGAGTGGCCGGTAGGAGGATCCTGATAGACCCATGGCTGAGCAACCCGCTCTCCCCGGTGAAGCCAGAGGCCGTGAAGGGAGTTGATTACATTCTCGTCACCCACGACCACGACGACCACCTCGGCGACTCCATTGAGATATTGAAGAGGAACCCGAAGGCCAAGTTTGTGGCTACCTTTGAGCTCGCAAACTACGTAGGAGAGAAGGTCGGGGACGCGGATAGGGCTATAGGAGGGAACATGGGAGGCCCCATAGTTCTGGAGCCCGGCCTGAGGGTCGCCCTGGTCCCCGCTAACCACACAAGCTCAAGGGGGGCTCCCACCGGTGTCGTGGTGATATCTGACGAGGGGACAGTCTATCACGCAGGAGACACTGGGATAACTGCCGAGATGTCCCTCATCGGTGAGATCTACAGGCCTCACGTGGCGCTGCTTCCCATAGGCGGTCACTTCACGATGGACCATAACGAGGCCGCGAAGGCGGTTGAGCTCATCAAGCCAAAGGTCGCGATACCAATGCACTATGGCACATTCCCGCTGCTGTATGGCGACCCTCAGGAGTTCAAGAGGATAGTGATCTCTAGGGGGCTGCCGACTAACGTCGTAATCCTGAAGCCGGGCGAAAGGTTCGAGTTCAAGTTTTAAGCCCTTATCTCTCGTCCTTTTTGGCAACTGGGTAAAGGCTTGGTAAGGGTAGCCGTAATAGATGACGAGCTGTGCCGCCCTAAGCGATGCAGCTACCAGTGTATATCGGTCTGCCCCGTTAACAAGAGCAAGAAGGGGGTTGCCATTGAGGCCGACACCAAGGCCAGGTCGAAGCCCATTATCTACGAGGAAGTATGCATAGGGTGCGGGATATGCGTTAAGGCGTGTCCATTCGACGCGATATCGATAGTGAACCTTCCGGAGGAGCTGGAAGAGGAGGCCGTCCATAGGTATGGCGTTAACGGCTTCAAGCTGTTCAGGCTCCCCGTCCCTAAGGAGGGTCAGGTAGTAGGCGTCGTCGGTAAGAACGGTTCAGGAAAGACGACGTCAATAAGGATCATCGCTGGAGAGCTTAGGCCGAACCTTGGGAACCCGGACCGACCCGCCGAGCCTGATTCCGTACTGAGGCACTTTCGGGGGAGCGAGCTTCAGACGTACTTCCAGCTCCTCTACAACGGGAAGGTCAGGGTCGCCCACAAGGTACAGTACATCGACCTCGTCCCGGCATACCTCAAGGGGACGGTCGGGCAGCTCCTAGAGAGGGCCGACGAGAACGGGCTAGCCAGGGACCTGGCGCGGGAGGTAGGGCTTGACAAGGTATGGGACAGGGACGTGCGAAACCTTAGCGGAGGCGAGCTGCAGAAGCTTGTCGTCGTGGCGACCCTCAGCAAGGACGCTAACGTGTACATATTTGACGAGCCGAGCAGCTACCTTGACGTCAGGGAGAGGATAAGGGTTTCAAAGCTTATCAGGTCTATGGTCAAGCCCTCGAAGTACTTTATCGTGATCGAGCACGACCTGGCAATGCTTGACTACCTGAGCGACTACGTCCACATAATTTACGGCGAGCCCGGCGTCTACGGCATAGTGTCGCTGCCCTACGGCGTCAGGGTAGGCATCAACGCCTTCCTCGACGGCTACCTTCCAGGCGAGAACGTTAAGATAAGGTCAACGCCGATCGCTTTCTCAAAGTCCCTCATAGGCCAGCAGCCTGAGGCCGTGTTCAAGTACCTTGAGTGGCCGAGCGCCAGCGTTAGGCTGGGCGACTTCGTCCTGGACGTACAGCCCGGCTACATAAACAACGGTGAGGTCGTGACCATTGTGGGGCCAAACGCCATAGGAAAGACGACGTTCATAAGGTTCATCGCTGGCGAAGTTAAGGCCGAGGAGGGGGCTCCCTTCACGTACAGGGAGCTCAAGGTAAGCTACAAGCCGCAGTACGTGGGGCCTGACTTCTTCCCTGGGGAGGCCACAGTTGCTGACGTCCTGAGGTCAGCCAATACCGAGGCGGTGACGAGCGGGACGTGGCTGTACGCCGAACTGACCGAGAAGCTCGGACTGACGAAGATGCTTGACAGGGCTGCGAGTGAGCTCAGCGGCGGCGAGATGCAGAAGCTCGCCATAGCAGCGGCCCTCAGCAGGGAGGCAGACCTATACCTCCTTGACGAGCCCTCGGCGCACCTTGACATTGAAGAGAGGCTGGCCGTCGCTAAGATAATAAGGAGGGTCACTGAGAACAGGAACGCCGCGGCCTTCATAGCCGAGCATGACGTCATGATGATAGCGATGATCAGCGACCGCGCCATGGTGTTCTCTGGGGAGCCGGGCGTACATGGCGTGGCAGGTGCGCCCAGGAGGGTCAGGGAGTCCATGAATGAGCTTCTGGGCCAGCTGGGGATTACGATGAGGCAGGAAAAGGAGACAGGAAGACCCAGGATTAATAAGGAGGGCTCATACCTTGACAGGCTCCAGAAGGCTAAGGGAATTTACTTCGAGGCGTAACCACCTGCGAGAGACCTGGCCACCTCCTCTGCGGTCTCCTTGCACCCTATGGCTGAGCATGCCCTGCTTAGGAGCCTGAGGACCTGTGAGGCCTCAGACTGATAAGCCCTTGATAGCACCTTCCTAACAGCTATTCCTATCTCCTCCTCGGCTCCGCCATGGCTGACCTTCCTCCAGAGGGCTCTGGCATAGGCCTCAGACCACGTCAGTACGTCCCTGCCGGGCGCCTCCTCAGTTAGAATGGGACCCCTCCTCGCCTTGAAGAGCTCATAGAGGAGTATGGCGGCGGCGTTGCTGACGTTGAGGGCGGCGTAGCTCGGTGAGGCCGGTATGGTGCAGAGCAGGTCGCAGACCGAGAGCTCATCCCTTGTTAGGCCTACGCTCTCCCTCCCCAGCACGAGGGCTACCAGTCTCCTCCTCACGGCCAGTGACGCTGCCTCCTCTGGCGTTATAGCGGTCCTGAGGAGGTCGCTCGCCGACCTCTCGTCCGAGGTGCAGATGGACAGGTCAACGTCACTGAGGGCGTCCCTCAGGGAGGAGTAAAGCTGCACGCTGAGCAGCCTTGGCCAGGCCTTGGCTGCCCACCTGAGGGACTCCGCCACGCTTGCCTGAGGGGATACGAGGGCCAGCTCGTCAACCTCAAAGTTCTCGGCGAGCCTCGCTATGTAGCCGAGGTTCACGGGTCCCTCCGGCCCAACCACGACCAGCCTTAGCTTCATCCTCCTCAGCCTTCTACGGCGTTCTCACAGCTCTATGTTCGCGTGCCTGTTCCTCATCTCATCCTCGCTCACGTTGAGCCTCAGCATGAGGTAGTATATGACCCCGTCCAAGAGCAGCATCGCCGTGTCCTCGAAGAGCGTGCCGAGCGGCGCCAGGGGCTCGTGGAGCCCAAGTATCTGCCTGGCGAAGTAGTCGTCCATCTTGCTGATCTTGGACCTCCCCGGTACCATTACAACTAGGTCGGCGACCTGTCCGAGGGGGCTGTCCGGGTATGTAGTAATGGCGATCACGTACGCCCCCACCTTCTTGGCGGCGTCGGCAGCCTCGACAATCAGCCCTGTCCTGCCCGACCCCGAGATGGCAACCACGACGTCACCCGTTGAGATGCTTGGGACTATGGTCTCGCCCAGCACGTAGGAGTTGAAGCCTAGGTGAAGGAGCCTCATAGCGAAGGCCTTGCCTACGAGCCCGCTCCTCCCCGCACCCATGCCGAGGATCTTCCCCCCCTACTCGGAAAGGTCAACCACCACAGCCG
>CAYFFY010000040.1:0-8416 GCA_964342635.1 uncultured Desulfurococcales archaeon | reverse complement strand
GAAGCCGTTCGAGTGGACGTACAGCTGCGTCAGGGTCCACTTCGGCCCCAGCTCAGAGGAGGCCCTCAGAAACTACGTGAAGGAGTTCAAGAGGGTCGTCATAGTCACCGGGAGGAGCGGGGCCAGGTCGAGTGGGGCGCTCAAGGACGTCGAGTCGATGGTAGGGGAGCTCGGGATCCAGTACCTGGTCTATGACAGGGTCGTTTCAAACCCGCCCTCCTCCTTAGCCGAGGACCTGGCCCAGGCCATCAGGTCATTCGGGGGCGAGGCCATGATCGCCGTCGGGGGCGGCAGCGTGATAGACACCGCGAAGGTGGCGGCGGCTATCGCGGCCAGCGGGGGCTCGGCCCTCGACTACCTCTACGGCAGGAGGAAGGCTTCGTCATGTCTTCCCCTCTTCGCGGTCAACCTCACCCATGGAACCGGCTCCGAGGTGAACAGGTACGCAAACATGACCGACGTGACGAGGGGGGACAAGCTGGGCAACGAGGTCTGTTACCCCAGGGCCTCCTTCGACGACCCTAGGTACACCCTCAGCATGCCCAAGGAGCAGGTCCTCTGCACCACTTTTGACGCCCTCTACCACGCCTACGAGTCTGCCACCACTATAGGTAGCTCGCCCCTGGTTACCGCTCTCTCGCTGGAGGTGGTGAGGAGGATAAGGGACAACCTTCCTATTGCCGCAGAGAGGCCGGCCGACGAGGCAGCAAGGTACTGGCTGATGTACGCTGCCATGCTCGGGGGCGTTGCCATAGACCTGAGCCCGACCAACATAATACACCAGGTCGAGAACATACTGAGCGGCCTGACGCCCTCACTTCCTCACGGTTGTGGCCTGGCCATAATAGGCCCCCTGTTGGCCCCGCTGGTGCATCAGGCGTCCCCCGAGGCCTCAACCGCTTTTCTGAAGGTCCTTGACCCGTCCCTCACTGACGTAACCTCAGAAGGGGCCGGTAAAGCGCTTGCGAGGTTCGAGGAGTCCGTCGGGTTCTCGAAGAGGCTGACGGACTATGGCATAGGCAGGGACGTGCTCAGGGACGCTGTCAGAAGGGCCTTCAGCAACCCCATAGTTGCCGAGAGGCTGAGGACGCGCCTCGGCGGCCTAAAGGTCGACGAGCAGAGGCTCTTCGAGCTTCTCTCGGCCGCGCTCTGAGCTGACCTCCTCCCCGCCCTGAAGGGCGAGGCTCGTCGTTCTTTTGCCAAAAGCGGCCTCAGCCCTTGACGTAGTCCTTGCCTATGAGCTCGCGGGCTACTATGTACCTCATTACGTTCTGTGTACCCTCAGCCCCGACGTAGTATGAGAGGACGCCTAGGAGGTTCCTGAACACGTTTGCCTCCTCGGTGTATGAGAGGGCGCCGTACGTCTTCATCAGGACCTCTGCCGCGGTGAGGGCCGTCTCGACTGCCTGTATCTTGGCAGCCGCCGCCCAGTAGTCGAGGTCATGGGGCCTGAGGCCTGGCTCCTTCTTAATGTAGATGCGGTCAGCGAGCTGAGCGGCCTTGTAGACCAGGAGCCTAGCGGCCTCTATCCTCACCGCCACCTCTGCGATAGGGAAGCTCACGCCCTGGAAGGACGCGATAGGCTTGTCGCCAAAGAGCCTCCTGTCCCTCGCGTACTTCACCGCGGTCTCTAGGGCCCACTGGGCGGCTCCAACGTTGGCCGCGCTTACCATCACCCTTGCCAGGGAGAAGCCCTCCATCGCCACGTAGAAGCCCCTGTTGGCCTGGCCTACCACGTATTTCTCCTCTATCTGAGCGCCGTTAAGCCTAAGCGTGCCAGTTGATATCGCGTGCCTGCCTACGGTGTTCAGTATCGAGTACTCAAGCCCGTCAGGCCTCTTCCCCTCCCTGTTGCCTATCAGCGCGAAGCCCGTCAGGCCCCTGTGGCCTGTCTCGGGAGGGGCGGTCCTGGCTATCAGGTACCAGCCGCCAAGGTCTAGCTGCTCCATGGCCTCCCTGACACCGCTTATGTAGATCTTCTCGCCCGTGACCCTATAGACTCCCCCGTCCTTGACGGCGTACGTCTTCTCGCCTGCAACGTCGCTGCCGCCTGAGGGCTCCGTTGAGGCTATCCCGAAGAAGCCCCTCCCCTTGCCGACCTTAGGTAGGACCTCCTGCTTGACGTCCTCGGTGCCGTAGAGGTACAGTATGTAGGGCCAGGCGTTGTTGAGGAGCGTGAACACCGCCGTCGCGACGGCCGGGTCGTTGTAGGCGACCTCCTCGACCGCGAGGGCCGCGAGGAGGAAGTTCCCTCCCTGCCCCCCGTACTCCTCAGGGACGGGGATCCCGAAGAGCCCTTGCTCCCCCATCCTGTTCAGGAGCTCGGTGGGTATCCGCCTGGAAGAGTCCATGTCGGCCCATCTAGGGGCAAGCTCCCTTGACAGGAACTCGTGCACGGACTGCTTGAACAGCCTCTCCTCCTGGCCTAGCTCAAAGTCCATAGAATATCTCCTTCAGTCCCCGAGGTGTCCTAGGTTATAGGCGTTTCCCGGCGGCTCCGCAGGACGCCTCTACCCTCTCGACCAGATCCTTACACCTGCCCAGCTTCTCAGCGGCTGCCTGTGACCAGTGCTCAGCGGCCTCCCTTAGGGCTGAGACGACCCCACACACGAGCCTGTCTACGTCAACCCTCAGCGCCCTCAGCGCCTGCTCGTCGACCTTCACCTCCTGGGTCCTTACGAAGGGTAAGAAGTCGTCAACGGCTGAGGCCCTTAAGAAGGCCCCCCTAGAGTTCACGACGAGGGACAACTTGTTTGCTACGCTGAGCGTAAACTCGTAGTCCCCAGGGGGTGGGGCGAGGCAGATAGCGAGCCTTAGGCCCTGGAGCCCCTCGCACTCGCAGGCCAAGGCGCTCGGCGGGGCACGGGGAGCTTACGCTTATAAAAGCAGGTCCCTCAGCTCCCGTGGCGGACGCCGCCATGTCAACCCCGATAGCGAGGCTGACAGAGGTCGTGAGGGGTATGTCTAAGAAGGGGGGCGAGGCCGCCCTAGCCTCGGCCTCAATATCCCAGGTCCTCGAGCTGAAGGACTCCGTCGAGGGGCTGGTGAAGTACGCTGACTGCCTCTCGTCGAATAAGGGTGAGTGCACGAAGCTCGACTCCACGTCACTCTGTGACACCCGCTGCGGGTCCCTCTACCTGATGAGGGACGGGGAGACCGTCAAGGTGTGGAGAGTCGGGGGGAACGCGTTCTCGACAGCCGTAGGCCCCAGCGTGTTCTCGGTCAGCACAAAGGACTATGGGGTTGAGGTGACCGGGGAAGGTTACAGGGTGAGGCTGTTCTCGGGAGTCTTCTCAGGCGACCTGTCGCAGGAGTCGCTTACAAAGGACTCGCAGCTCATAGGCGAGGCCGCGAGCAGGCTCCTAGTCGTAGTTAAGGCCGCCATAGACTCCCTGACGTCCTGCGCTAGGGAGCAGGGCGTCAGGTGCTCCTGATTCCCTCTTAATAATGTGGCCTAGCACCCTCAGCCCAGGGTTAGACTTGGAGAGCGTAGGCATTGCAGGATTGGGCGTCATGGGTTCAAGGGTTGCCGCTAACCTGGCTCAGGCAGGCCTTCTGGTGGGCGTCTACGACAGGACCAGGTCAAAGGCCCAGGAGTTCGCGGGGTCCCATGGAGTTGATGTCCTCGACTCGCCGGAGTCGCTGGCCTCGCGAGTAGACGTGATCGTAACCGTCCTAAGCGACGACACGGCCGTCGCCGAGGTCCTTTCGAGGGTGATCCCGGTCTCGTCAGGCAAGCTAATAATAGATATGTCAACGATCTCGCCTCAGGTCAGCGTCGAGTTGGCATCAAAGGCAAGGGAGCGCGGAGGCGTTATGTACGACGCGCCCATAATGGGCACCTCCGTGGACGTTGAGGCTAAGAGGGTAACGGTGCTGGTGGGTGGCCCCAAGGAGCACTTCGGGAGGGTCGAGGAGATTCTAAGTAAGACGGCAGCAAGGGTCGTCTACGTAGGCCCAAACGGTATGGGCCTTTACATGAAGCTGGCCGGCAACATGGCGTTTGCGGTTTTCCTTGCTGGACTGGCAGAGGCCATAAGCTTCGCGTCCAGGGCAGGGCTGACGCCTGAGCAGGTGAGCGACCTGCTCCTTAACATAAGTGGGACCAGGTCCCCGACGAGCGGGCTCAAGGTGCCAAAGATGCTCAGATCCGACTATGAGGTTCAGTTCGCGCTTAAGCACATGAGGAAGGACACCGAGATCATGGTGCGCGAGGCCCAGAGGCTTAAGGTCCCCCTACCCGTGACTGGGCTCGCGTCAAGCCTGCTCAGGATGGCCGAGAACATGGGGCTGGGCGACCTCGACGTCGCGGCCCTCATAGAGCTTTACAGGAGAACCTCTACGGCCTAGGCCCTGCCGCGGCCAAGCCTCACGTGCGCCTTCGCCAGCTCCCCGGTTACCTGGGAGGCCAGGAGGTTCAGCTCCCCTGCCAGCGCGGTCGCCGCGACAATCTCGGCGAGCCTCAGGGCGTTGAGGCCTGGGGGATCCCCGCCGCCCGCGACGCCGAGGAGCTCAAGGGCCTCCCTCTGCGTCGGGAGCCACGTCCCCCCGCCCACGGTGCCCACTTCAAGGCTCGGTAGGGTTACGGAGATGTACAGATCGTCCCCCCTTAGCTCGGTCCAGGTGTAGGCCGAGCTGCTCTCGACGACCTGCGCCACGTCCTGGCCGGTCGCTATGAAGACGGCGGCTATTATGTTTGCCACGTGCCCGTTGAAGCTGGGGCTCCCAGCCACCGCGTTGCCGAGCAGGTTCTTGGACACGTTCCCATAGTGCACCTCCTCCGGCGTTGTCCTCATCACCTTCTGGAGGACGTCCCTCCTGACTAAGGCCTCAGCTACTACGTACTTGCCCCTGCCGAGGAGCCTGTTGACCGCGCTGGGCTTCTTGTCAGCGCACAGGTTCCCGCTCACCGTGACGCACCTGGCCTGTCCGTCGTACCTCTCCTGTATGACCGAGCAGAGCAGGTCTGAGGCGATAGTTACCATGTTCATGCCCATCGCGTCCCCGGTCCTGAAGACGAACCTTGGCCACAGCACGTTGCCTACCACGAAGGTCTGCACCTCAACTAGCTCCCCGTGGCTCGTGACCTTCTTGGCCTCAGACTTAAGTAGGTCTACGTTATTTCTTATCCAGGACGCCAGCCTCTCAGCCTCATCGACACCAGGGGTCCAAATCAATGGCGCCCTGGCCATCCCGTCATGAAGTACCTTGGCCCTAGCCCCTCCGCTCATGGTGATCGCCTTAACCCCTCTGTTGACGCCGGCTATCAGCGCGCCCTCCGTGGTCGCCATGGGGACGTAGAACTCGCCCTTGGCGTAGTCCCCCCTTACGAGCAGGGGGCCGACGACGCCTACCGGCACCTGGACGGCACCTATTGGGTTCTCTATGTTGCGGCCGACCACGCCTAGGAAGTCTATAACTGTTGACGCAATTGAGGAGAGCCTGACCCCGTACCTCTTCTCGAGGTAAAGCCTCCTTACCAGCGCGGCTAGGTTTGGGTTCCCAAGAAACTCGTCAAGCCTGCTTAAGCTGAGCTCGCCGGCCTCGATCTTTCTGAGCGCCTCCTCCGCCTTGGCTTCAAGCTCCTGCTTAGACATCAGGTACACCCATCGCCGGCCTGAACTTGAGGGCGTAATATATCAGGCCGGCATCCCTGTCGACCCTTGTCCTCCTCAGCACGGCCTCGACCTCCATGCCCTTCTTGAGCTGTGACGGGTCGGCAACATCGGTCAGCTCGGTCACTATCCTGGCAGGGCCCAGGTCTACGAGGCCTACGTAGATCGGGGAGTACTGCCTCGAGCCCTCGGGTGTTGCGTAGACCACGGTGTAGCTGAGCAGTTTACCCCTCTTGGGTAGCTGGACGGCCTCCAGGTCCCTGCTGCCGCAGTAGGGGCAGGCCTTCTTTGGCGGGTAGTGGACCCTGCCGCAGGCCTTGCACCTGGCGGCCTGGAGCCTGTAAATGGAGGTCTTGAGCCTCCAGAACTTAGGTATTGAGAGCTCCATCGCCATCGTTCACACCCCCTCCACGAGAGCGGCGTACGCGTTAGACCCGATTCCGTTCATGGATATCACCAGCCCTCTCCTGGCGTCCCTGACCTGTACGCCTGGGAACCTTCCGGCCACCTGCAGAGCCGCCTCAGCCACCTGATAGACGCCCGTGGCCCCGATGGGGTGCCCCCTGGCCTTAAGCCCGCCGCTCGGGTTGGCGACGGGTCCCCTACCTGTCGGGGAGAAGGCGCCCTGGGCCACCAGCTCGGCCGCCTTGCCCTTTGGCGCGAGCCCTATGGTCTCCAGCGTGAGAAGCGCCGTTATCGTGAAGGAGTCGTGGAGCTCCACGAAGTCAAAGCCATCAACGCCTGTCAGGGACAGGAGCCTCTTGTAGGCCTCGGCCACGCTGTCTATGGTCAGTGGGTCGTCACTAAGCTCTATGGAACCTAGGCCAGTTGACGACTCAACACCGGCGATCTGGGCTATCGGAGTCCCGCCCGAGTCGCCGCTCGAGAGCACGAGGGCGGCGGCCCCGTCACCTATGGGGAAGGTGTCCATAAGCGTCACCGGGTCAGCGATCATGAGCGCCTTTGACACCCTCTCCGGCTTGATCGCGAAGTTCAACATGGCGTAGGGGTTCTCCTTGGCGTTGCTGTGCATCAGGGCAGGCCAGTACGAGAGGAGCTCCCTGTCAATGCCGTAGGTCTCAAGGTACACCCTCGTCAATATGGCCGCGTCCGCGGCGAAGCCCAGGTTGTAGTGGGACCTGCTCTCTGCGTCGTAGAGCATCTGGAGGTGCCTGTAGACCTTTGCGCTGGGGAACTCCGTAGCCTTCTCAACGCCAACTACGAGGACCCTCTCCGCCATGCCTGAATCCAGTAGCGACGCGGCGACCTGGACGGCGGCCAGGCCGCTGGCCTCGCCGGCCTCGATGTTAAGGGCCCTCGCCCCCCTCAGTCCTAGTGACGTGGCCAGATAGCCGCCGAGGTCCAGCTGCTCGTCCTGAAGCGACCCAAGGGTGTTGGAGATAACGAGGTAGTCAACGGCCCTCTGGCCGCCAGCGCCGTCTAGGGCGCTGAAGGCAGCCTCCGCGGCGAGGTCAGCTAGGCCCTTCTCGTAGTGCCTCTCGACCTTAACCATTCCAACGCCTTCCACCAGCACACCCAAGGCCATCACCTTACTTTATGACGCTAATAATGTCCCTGCTCTTCGAGTAGTAGCCGTAGTCAACCTTAACCTTCCTCGCCAGGTAGTGCTGCACGGTTGGCGCGAGCGACTTCTTAGATTCTACCTCGTCAGTTACAACTATGGAGTAGGCGTCGCTTCCCGCGCCGCTCCCGAAGGGCGCTAGGAGTACCCTGTCGCCTGGCTTTGCTATGTCTAGGACGTTCGCGAACCCTATGAGGGCGCTCGCATTATAAGTATTGCCGATGAGCGGCGTTATGAGGCCGTCCTTGAGCTGATCCATCGTGAAGCCCAAATCCGTCCCAACCTTTACCGGGAACTTGCCGTTGGGCTGGTGGAATATGGCGAACTTGAAGTCGCCCGGCCTGAGGCCTGTCTTCTCGAGCAGGGCCTTCACCGCGCTCTCTATGTGGTAGAAGTACGCAGGCTCCCCCGTGAAGCCCTCGCCGTGCAGGGGGTAGGGCTCCTGCGCCCTCCTCCAGAAGTCTGGGGTGTCCGTGACGAACGTGACGGAGTCCTCAATGACGGCCACGGCGCCGGACTCAGGCCCTATCACGAAGGCCGCAGCGCCGCTCGCCGCTGTGAACTCAAGGACGTCCCCTGGGTTCGCCTGCGCTGTGTCACTCCCTATCACGAGGCCGTACTTTAAGAGGCCGGAGGCCACCATCCCTGTCAGGGCCCTCAAGCCCTCGCTGGCGGCCCTGCAGGCGAACTCCAGGTCGCTGGCCATGGTTAGCGGCGTTATTCCGAGGGCCTCGGCTATTATCGTGGCGCTGGGCTTCACCGCGTAGGGCTTCGACTCGGTCCCAAAGAACACCCCCCCTATGTCCTGGGGCCCCACCTGCGCCCTCGCTATGGCGTTCCTGGCGGCCTCGTAACCCATGGTGGTGGCGTCCTCGTCAGGGCCCGCCACCGCCTTCTCCTCAACGGCTAGCCCCTTGTACTGCTCTGGATGCCACCCCCAGATCCTCGCTATCTCGGACATGGGGAGCCTGTAAATCGGCACGTAGGCCCCCCATCCATGAACGCCAGCCCTTGGACCTCCCAAGTCGAAGTGCACCGCGGGCAAGGTAGTTATCTGGTTTATAAGGGTTAGGCATTTGGTGAAACTCTATTCGACAACTGTCGTAGAAATCACGGCATATACGCTCTTAAAGCTGGGGTGAAGGTAAGACCGTCAGGTGGGCACTTGCTCAGCCCAGAAAAGCGGGGGGAGCTTAACACCGGAGGCCGTATGGGCTAG